>JAYKIB010000079.1:0-43559 GCA_035285005.1 Prochlorothrix sp. | reverse complement strand
CTTGAAGCCTATCAAGCCAGTGGTGGATCGGCGAATACCTCAGTAGACCAATGATCTGGCTATTTTCTCCCACTGGCCTATGCAGTGCCTCCCATTTGGCTATTTCGTCGAAAGTGGGATGCTCCCTCTTCCGGGAACTCACTGCGTAGCACCTCATAAAACTGTTCACGTCCTTCAAAGGTTTCAAAGACACTTTCCATGGAGGTGATCCGCAATAGGGTTGCCATTTGATTTTTGACAGAACAGAGGGCGAAGCGAATTCCCTGTCGTTGGGCTTCTTTGGCAATCCTCACCAATGCGGCCAAGCCCGCGCTATCCACAAAGCTGACATTGGCGCAGTCGAGCAAAATAACCTGGGGGTTCCGTGTCTGGATGCAGGTTTGGACCTGCTTTAACAGGGTTTGGCCAAGGGGGTAGTTAATGGACTTGTCTTCCGGTTCAATGACTTCGATCGCTAGACCCAAGAGAATACTCCTTGTACTAAAAATTTATGGTCTGGTGATAACGGCTAACGCTGGGATGAGACTGGATTTATCCTCCGCCGGAGGTAGGGGGCACCTCGATTAACTGTGACAGGCGGCGAAGCCGCCTGTCACAACCCTGATTCTGCCGTGGACACTACGGTCGAAATTTGAATTTTCCGAGGTGCCCTAGGGTAGATCTTAATTTTTGTGCCTTATGCAACTGATGGCCGCTGGATAGATGGGGTTGGGCGGGGCAGGTCTGGACGGCGCATCAGCCCAATCCAACCCTAATACTGCGATGGACATTTGGGCAAAGTTGGGATTGGATGAGGGGGACCGGAGAAGGGGTGATTTTGACCCCTCCGAAGACTTCGTGTATCTACGATCTGGCAACTGTGTGATCTCTGATGGACTGGGATAGCTGCTCCACGCTCAGGATCAGCCCAGGGAATGAATCCCCTGTGCAGCATGGGATTGCCGGTTTCCCCCTGTCTCAACCAATGGGTCCGTTGCTATAGTTCCAGCGACGCTTTTCACCGACATAGGGCCCTTCGCCAATCGTTGTATCCTAAATAGACTAGCTCCCTTGGGTATTCTTTTAAACTACCCTAAAAGGGCCACCTCGATTAATTGTGGCAGGCGGCCTTGTCGCCCCACTCAACCCTCACTCTTACCGTGAGTCACAGGCCGTGAGTCACAGGCCGTGAGTCACAGGATGAAAATTTGAAATTTTCGAGGTGCCCAAAGGCAGTTCTCTCGATCGGGCTTATTCCTCAAGCGGCTATGGCCTTGGATTTGCGAACCTTGATCCGACATTTGTGCCCCTTCCCCGTCAATTGGTTGTCGTCATACACCACCTATGGAAGTTTCTAAACTTTTACTGCGCTATCGAGAAGGACAACGGGACTTTCGCCAAGTCTCCTTGCGTAATGCCAACTTAGCCCAGGCCCAACTGGCGTTCATTAATCTAGATCAAGCGGAACTGACAGGGGCGAACTTTCGCGAGGCCCAGCTTGCGGGGGCCAATTTGGTGCGGGCCGATCTGAGTAATGCGGTTCTGGTGGGGGCGAACCTATTGGGGGCGAACCTGCTGTCGGCGCGATTAGTGCGGGCCAATTTGGAAGGTGCGCTGTTGAGTGGAGCCGATCTACGGGCGACTAACCTGAAACAGGCCCGTCTGCGCAATGCTTCTTGTGTGGGGATTGATTTGAGTGGGGCCGATCTGCGGGAAGCCAACCTGACGGATGTGAACTTGAAGGATGCCAACCTCCGGGGGGCAAATCTGCTCAATGCCAAGTGGGATCGGGCTGATTTGGAGGGGGCGCAGCTTGATGGGGCGATTATGCCCAATGGGGAATATGTGGTGCCAGAGGAGGAGATGCCCCAACCCCAATCCTCCAGTGGCAGTCAGGCTGCCCCGATCGATGAGTTCAACTTCCCGACTCTGGAAGAACGCATTGATGACGATCTCTTCGAGCGCAGCTTTGAGACCCTAGGGGCTGACGCAGCGGCGGAGATATCCGCAGGAGCCTCGGCGGGGTCGGCGGGATCGGATACCTCGGGTTCCCAATCCTCGCAACCGTTGTTTGGAGATGTGGATCTCGACCAACCTGGCTCGCTTTTTCCCCCTTCCCCGGATGCACAACCGGTTTCGTCGGGGGGCCTAGGGTCCGCGTTAGAGGCCAATGCGAGTTTGTCGGAGCGCATTAAATCCAATCTCCAGGCCCAAAACCAGTACCAGTTCCGGCGAGCGGTGGGCCAAGCCTATAACAACCAATGCGCTATCACAGGGAGCCGCATCCAAGTTTTGCTGAAGCCGGTGATCATTTCAGAGGAGACGGAGACTGGTAAGGATCACCCATCCAATGGCATCCTGTTGCGGTCAGATTTGGCCATTCTTTTCAGCGAACATCTTATTACCTTTGATCCCGACGCCCAGACGGTCCTGCTGGCGCCCAGCCTCCGGGAGTCGGAGTATCGGATTTGGGGCGGGAAGCCGCTGACCTTACCGAGTAAGGAGTCAGAACGTCCTGAGCCAACTCTGCTCGAACGCCACCGCAAGGCTTGCCGTTGGTACCAAGCGGAACAATTGGCCAAGACCCGAACGCCTGAGGTTGGGGGGAACCCAGGCACTGCACCCCCAACGCAGTTGTGGCGATCGGCCCTGCGCAATCTTCTAGGGCGCAACAAATCAACGGAGGCAGCCTCCACCCAGCAGGCGGAGCCAACCGGGATGGGACCAGCGGCTGAGACTCCGCCCCCGTCGCCGGTTTCCCCAGCCTCGGATCCCGGATCTGCGAATACGGATGCTGAGATTCCTACGGGTTGGCTCACCCCCAACACGCCCCCTCGTCTCAGTGCGAATGTACCGGAACAGGGGCAGACGGGAGGGGCGATCGGCTCCGCCCCTGAAAATCAAGTGTTTGGTGCCCTGGAATTAACCGAAGATGAGGCTGGCTCTGCGGCCCCACCGATCGAGTCTGGCCCAGCTGGACCAGCCGATCTGAATCCGCTGAATACTGAGCCAGCCACGGGTATGGCGATCGGCACCTCCCCATCCGCCTCGGAAGTCCCGGTGTTTGATCCCATGGAAACCCTGCGAGGCTCTCCAGAAGAGTTGGGGTTTGATATGGCCCGGGAACTCGCAGGGCTGTCGGGGAGCGGGACCGATTCGAGCACTGATTCGAGCGGGACTGATGCGAGCGGGACCGATGCGAGCGGGGCGAATGCGGCTGAAACACCGTCCAGCAGTGCAGACGATCGCAGTCCAGATGCAGCATCAGACCTCAACACGGCACCGGACAATAGGGGGGCAGACTCCTCCGTTGCCTCGGGCCAAGAATTAGCTCCGGCTCCATCGGATCCGATTTATGATGATCATCCCTATTTCGATGCCCAAGCCTTTGTGAATCAAGGCTATGTGCCCAGTGTTGATCGATCTGCGGAACAGCCAGCCTTTAGCAATCCAGGATCAGAGCCATCCACTTCCGGCCCGCTAGAGTCCGAACCGACCCGTTTTAGTCCGCCGAGTTCAAGTCCATCACCCCATGCCCCCATTGCCTTAGGCGATGGTGCAACCGCCGGGGCACAGGACGATCGATCGGATGTAACGGAACAACATGATGGCCCCCAAGATGACGGGGTGCCGCGTGATGATGCGCCGGAGGATAGCCAAGCCTATGTGCAGCCAGAGCCCAAGTCACGGGCCTATTCGCCCTACACCTCCCAGGCCTATTCTCCCTATGAGTCCGAGACGGATGATGCCTATGCTGCCCAGACGAGGTATTCCCCCTATGGCGACTCCCCGATCGATACGCGGACAGATTATGAGACCCAGGCTTATGAGACTCAATCGTATGAGACTCAAGCCTATGATGCTCAAGCCTATGAGTCTCAGGCTTACGATGCTCAAGCTTATGAGACTCAAGCTTACGATGCTCAAGCCTATGGTGCTCAAGCCTATGAAAACCAGGCTGATGATGCCCAGGCTGATGAGACTCAAGCTTACGGTGCTCAAGCTTATGAGACTCAAGCCTATGGTGCTCAAGCCTATGGTGCTCAAGCCTATGAGTCTCAGGCTTACGATACCCAGGCTGATGAGACTCAAGTCTATGAACAACCATTGGGCTATGGTGCGGGCGACGGTGCGGTGAGCGATGACTTGCCGGCAGACTGGGGGACTGATGCGGAGCTTTCTCCTGATGCGTCGGTTGCGATCGACTCCGACGACAGCAACTCCGATGGCCATCCAGTTTTCCAGGCTAGTCTGGACCCCCGCGAGCCGGACCCAACCTGGACCGTTCCCCCGGAACCCGGGGCGATGGATGAGGCAATGCCTTGGGTGGCGGATTTGGGTACGAGTGCCCTAGATGCCAGTGGGACAGAGATTACGGGCGGGGCGACAACTCCAGCTTGGGAAGTGGATCTGGCGGCTGCGGCCTCGGGCTCGGGGACTTCAGCTTCCAGTCCGGATTGGGGTGAGCCGGTTGTGCCCTCCGATCGCCAAGACTCGATCGCGCCTCCAGCGGTTACCGATGATGAGATCAGTGTTGGGTTTCCCAGTGCCTTTGGTGACTTAGACCTCACACCTCTGGAAGACTCCGACACCCAACCCCCAGTGCCTGAAGCAGTTGTTCCCCCAGCCACGGGAGAGGGGCTGGATCGTGACCCGATCGACCCGATCGACGCTGAGCTTTGGGAGGAGCCCACACCGCTGATCACGGCGGTCCCTCCCGCAGATCCGGCAGCTGAGGGTGGGCCGACATCTACCCCAGGACCGGAATCCGGCCCCTCCCTGTCCTCTTCCGTTCCATCTCCCACGGCCCCAGGGGGGCCGCCGGAGTCGGCGCCAGGATGGGCAGAGCAGGTGGAGGCGATCGAGCCGGAGGATGGCCCCAGTTCGTCCGGGGTTTTGTTCGATGCAGAGCCAGATAATGCAGAGCCAGATGATGCAGAGCCAGATGATGCAGAACTAGACGGTGCAGAACTAGACGGTGCAGAACTAGACGGTGCAGTTTCACTCGATGCAGAGTCAGGTGAGGATACGGATCTGGAGCAAGTAGGATGGATCTGAGCTGGATAGTCCAAGGGATGAACGGGAACCGGAACATTGGGATGCGGATCGGGTGGCGATCGATCGGGCGGAGGGAGCAGCAGACCCCGTTGGACCCGCAACCGGACCCGCAACCCCTGCGGGGGACTTCACCCCTGACTCACCCACCCCATCCGCTTTTCCTGTGGTGCCTGTGCTTGCGGTGGCCGGAATTTTGGTCGCCTTGGGGGGGCTGCTTGCCCTTGGTGTCTTTTCCCCCGGTCGATCGGACCCGAATAATCCCCCCGCTACTCCCTCCGAAAATCGTTCTGGCTCCCTCTCTGACGATGAGCCCGATCCTGCTGCGGATTCCTTCTCCGACACCCCCTCGTCCCAATTGGTGACTGATGCCGCCAGTCCCGGCCCGACGTCTGGCCTCACTGCAAGGCCCGAGGCCGCTGCGGAGCCTGGGTCGTTTCGCTACCCCCTCGCCACGCGCGAAAGCCTCACGCCGGTGTTAGCGGATGGCAGCTTGCTGTTACAGGCCGATGCAACCCGAGCCTTTTGGAGAATGCAGGGCGCAGCCCGTAGGGCTGGGATTCGCCTTTATCCCCTGCGGGGCTATGTGGATGTGGCGGCAGAAACCCAATACTGGCAATCTCAGGATCCGAGCCTGGGTGAGGCGGACCTCCAGGCACGAGTTGCGCTGAGCAACTACCACAGCGGCTACGGGATTGATATTGGCGACTACCAAGCGCCGGACAGCGATCGATCGCCGAGTTTCCAAGAAACGGAAGCCTTTGGCTGGTTGGCGGAGAATGCCGAACAGTATGGCTTTGTGCCTTGGACCGCTGCGGTCGCCTTGGAGACCCTCGATCGGCCGTGGCACTGGCATTATGAGCCAGAGTCTGGCGACGGCCAGGTGCAGTGAGCGGTGTTTCGGATCAGGCGGGTCCGTTGAGAGGTGGGGCCCTCGATGAACCATGGTGGTCGGCACAGCTAGCTGCCCACCGTAACGCTGGTGTTTATGGGGGTCATGGTCCAATAACCGCGCTTAATCGAGGGGGTTGGGTGTCTATGGGACACCTTGGTGAATGGGTTTGGACGGCGAAGCTGCCCAAACCTAACCCCGATTCTCGCGGGGGCCAGAGGATGCAAACTTGGATTTTCCGAGGTGCCCTGGCGAGATATTTTTGTCGGGCACCTCGATTAATTGTGGCCGGCGGCGCCGCCGGCCACAACCCTGATTCTGCCGTGGGCACTGCGGTCAAAATTTGAATTTTTCGAGGTGCCCCGTCGAGATGTCTTTACCTTGAGCTTTGGGAGCTAACGCAGAAAACAATGCCGGTCCAGATTCAATCCTCCTTAACCCCGCCCCAGGAGCGGTGCGATATTCGGCAAGCCGGGATTAACCCGCATCATTGGTATGTGGCGGCCCTCAGTCGTGAGGTGACCACCCAGCCCTTTGCCCTGACGCTTTGGCATCAGAAGTTGGTGGTTTACCGGGACAGCCGGGGGCAGGTCCATGCGATCGAAGATCGCTGTCCCCATCGCCAGGTGAAGTTGAGCCATGGACAGGTGGTGGGCGATCGGCTGGAATGTGCTTACCATGGCTGGCAATTTGACGGCAGCGGTGTCTGTGTGGAGGTGCCCTACTTAGCGGAGGACCAAAAACTGCCCACCTGTCGCCTCAAAACTTACCCAGTCCAAGAAAAAGATGGCTTTATTTGGGTTTTTCCGGGGGATCCGGACCGCGCAGCGACGGCACCCCAACCCAGCATTCCCGAGTGGGACCATCTGAACTATATCGGCAGTGTCACGACGATCGATTGTGGCGTCCACTTCTCGTTTTTGATCGAGAACCTGATGGATATGTACCACGGCCACTTGCACCGGGGGTATCAAGCCTGGGCTTCGGCAGCCTTGGAACGCCTTGAGGAAAGTCCCGATCGGGTCGATGCCCACTACACGGCCCAGAGCTACTATCGCATTGACAAAATCTGGTCCATTTCCCAGCTTTTTTTCCCGGCCCTACGCCAGCTGCACCCGGAACCCCTCGATGTGAGCTATGTCTATCCCAACTGGCGATCGACCTTGGGGGAAGATTTTGTGATTGCCTGTTACTTTGCTCCGGTTAGCGAGACCCATACCCGCGCCTATCTGGTCCACTTCACCTCTTTGAATGCCTTTTGGCGTTTGCACCGTTTGCCGGTGCCCTTCCGCCGCTGGATTAAGAACAGTCTGTTTAATGCGGCGAAGGGGCTATTGGAGGGGTTGGTGCGCGAGGATGTGTTGATGCTGGAGGAGGAGCAGGACTCGTACCTCAAGCACCCGGAACGTCGCTCCTACGAACTGAACCGCACGTTAATGAGTGTCCAGCGCCTGATTCAATACCAAGCAACTCAAGGCCCGTCGATTTAAAACCAAGAGCACCTGGAAAAAGTAAAACTTGCATCCAGGCACCTCTATTAATTATGGCCGGCGGCGCCGCCGGCCACAACCCTGATTCTTGCGTGGGTCACTGGGTAAGAACTTTGATTAATCGAGGTGCCCCAGGGCACCTCGATTAATTGGGTTGCGCGGCGAAGCCGCGCAACCCAACCTTGATTCTGCCGTGGGTACTGCGGTGAGAATCTGTATTAATCGAGGTGCCCCCTATAGGCATCCCCTCTAGGATATGAACGCCCCTCACCCCCAGCTCCTCTTCCGTAGGGAGAGAGGCGCAAGAGCGCTCGTTTTTCCATGGGGATGGCTATACCCCAAGAACCTGTTACGATTAGGGTTTGCTTAGCCATTTACCGATTGTGCACCTATCCCCCGTGCGTCTGTCCCCTGACCTCACCTCGCCTCTCAATCCTGAGTCCTGGCCCTTTGACCTGCGACACCTGCCCACCACAGCTCACCTCGTCGGCGGGATTGTCCGGGATGCCCTGCTTCAACGCCAGGGGGACTATTTAGACTTGGATATTGTCCTGCCGACGGCGGCAGTGGAAACGGCCCAGGCGTTGGCTAAGCACTACCGGGCTGGGTTTGTGGTGCTGGATGCCAAGCGTCACATTGCTCGGGTGGTGTTCGATCGAGCTACGGTGGACTTTGCCCTCCAGGAAGGTCAGGACCTGGAAACGGACCTGGGGCGACGCGATTTTACGGTCAATGCGATCGCCTACAATCCCCACAGCCAGACCCTGATCGATCCCCTCAATGGCTACCGGGATTTGCAGGCCCAATGCCTGCGCATGATTAGTCCCACCAATCTTCAGGATGATCCCCTGCGTCTGCTGCGGGCCTATCGCCAAGCGGCCCAACTCCAATTTGCGATCGATCCCGCCACAATTCAGACGATCACCACCCTCGCCCCGAAACTGGGTCAAATCGCGGCTGAGCGGGTACAAAGCGAACTCAACGCCCTGCTTCAGCATCCCCAGGGCGTGCCATGGCTACGGGCTGCATGGCAGGCCGGTTTATTTCAAAGTTGGCTACCCAGTTTAGATGCTACGGCGATCGCCCATCTGGAGCAGATTGATCATGGTGCTAAGGCGCTGATGGAGCACTGGCCCGACTTGGTGCCTAGTTTCCAGCAGGCGATTCCTCTGACTCGCAAGGAAAGTAGCCCTCGCACGGGGTTGGCCTTGGCCAAGCTGGCGGTGGTGCTGTCGCGTCGGGACGATCGCGCTGAAAAGGAGTGGCAAGTCCTCAAGGGTAGTCGGGCCGAAATTCGCGCTGTGGGACTGCTGCGCCGTCTTCAGCCCCAACTCCAGCCGATGGCGGACCATCCCCTTTCGATTCGCCAGCAATATCTGCTGTTTCAGGCAGCCCAAGGACTGCTGCCGGTCCTGGCACTCCTGGCGCTGACGGAGCCGGGACAGGGCTGTTTTTGCCAGACCTTGGGTCGCCCGACGGGGCAAGGGACCTGGGCAGGGTCGCGATCGGGCGCTTCGGCGTCCGTGGCTGCTGTTGCGCCAATGGGAGAGCCTGGAACCACTCCGGGGGTGGGAGCTCCACAGGCGGTTATAGCAGCAGGCCAGACCTCAGGGTCGCGATCGACCCAGGCCCAGCCGACCCAGGCCCAATCAGACTCAACGGCGGGGGACTGGCGATCGGATATCTTTGGCCTGATCGATCGCTTCCTCAACCCCCAGGATCCCGTTGCCCACCTCAAACCCCTGGTCAGTGGCCAAGATTTGATCCAAACCTTGCAGCTCAAGCCCGGTCCCCAGATTGGTCAACTGTTGACGGAACTGCACATTGCCCAAGCCGAGGGCCAAATTGGGACGAAGGCCGAAGCGCTAGCCTTGGCTGCCACCTGGAGCCCAGACTAGGGCACTTCGACTGAGGACTCGGGCACCTCGTCCCGGCCTTTCGCAGGTCTCTGGAACAGGGAATTTCCCCTCAAGACAGACCCCGTGGGGTGCGCTACGGCTGCGCCTAGCGCACCGCAATCTTAGAGGCGGACTGTAAGACCTAGGGGGATAGGCGTTGAATCTCCCAGGCTTCTGGAGCTTGGAGCTGATAACAAAAGCGATCGTGAAGACGGTTGCTCCGACCCTGCCAAAACTCAAAATGACAGGGTGTAATCCGGTATCCGCCCCAAAATGGGGGAAGGGGAATGTCGCCCTGGGCGAATTTCTCCTGCATTTTTGTGAATTGCATTTCCAGCAACTGGCGCGAGGAAATGATACTGCTTTGCTGGGAGCACCAAGCTCCCAACTGGCTCCCCCGAGGCCGTGAGAGAAAGTATTTTAAGGAGTCTGCCGTGGATATCTTGGCCGCAGTGCCCTGGATTTGAACCTGGCGTTCTAGGGCTAACCAGGGAAATAAAATGGAAACTCGGGCATTCTGGCTAATGTGCTGGGCCTTACGGCTCTCGTAGTTTGTAAAAAAGACAAAACCACGCCGATCGAAGGATTTCAGCAGCACTGTGCGCTGCCAGGGGCCATGCTCCGGATCCACGGTGGCCAAAATCATCGCATTGGGTTCCAGGAGCTGGGCGGTACAGGCTTGCTGAAACCAGCTTTCAAACTGTTCAAAGGGATCGGGTTTTAGGTCCGATCGACGCAATCCCGCTTGGGTGTAATCCCGCCGCAGGGCACTCACATCCGGTAGATCAGGGGTCATAGGGTCTGGAAAAGTCTGATGATAGCTGTTACTGCGGGATACCTCGATGAATTGTGATGTGCAGCGAAGCCGCACGCCATAACCCTGCTTTTTGTATGGGATACAGGACAATAATTTGGATGAATCGAGGTACTCCGCAAGGGTTGAGGGGAGCAGGTGCGATCGCTGTCCAATGCTCACGACCTGTCCGGGAAGTGGTCTTCTGCCCTATCCCTTGACCTATTCTAGGGTAAGCGCCTGTCGCTGGGGACTAGCCTGAAGCGTGGTTTCCTGTGCCTTGGATGGGTCCAGGGGGGAATCAGGGGGGTGGCGGATGCCCTAGCCGCTTGTCACAATGAACACACCGATGAACCTACCTCTGCACACCCGAAGGAATTCAGGTGCCCCAGCAAACCGAGGTGCCCCGGAGCCACTGCCGTTAGAGTCTCTACCCTGCCATGCCGATCGAAATCCCTGCTGGTCTTGCTGATTACCATGACGATCGCAATCCTCCCCCCAAAAAACGCCAAATTTTGGTGTTCTTAGGTCTATTCTTCGGGACGATCACTCTGGTGATTTGGGGGGCCGTGGCCCTGGCCAACCAAGCGATCACACTGATTCCGCCGGAGGTGGAACAACAGTTGGGCCGGGTGATCGTGCCTACGTTTGAACAGATGGCTGAGCCTGGACCAGCCCAGGACCAGTTAAACCAACTGCTCGATCGCCTGGAACGGGAGGCCCCGGCTGAGGTCACGGAGGGGCGGGACTATCAGGTGTTATACGTGCCGCAGGATGTGGTGAATGCGATCGCGATTCCGGGCGATCGGGTCATTATTTACCGGGGCTTACTGGACCAAATGGGATCGGAAAATGAGTTGATGATGGTGCTGGGGCACGAGTTGGGACATTTCGCCCATCGGGACCATCTGCGCGGTTTGGGTCGGGGCATTGTGGTGCGGGTGGCCTTGGCGGCAGTGCTGGGGGATGTGGGGACGTTGGGTAGTATTGCGATCGCAGGGGCTGAGAATTTGAGTAATGCCCAGTATTCCCAGGGTCAGGAAACCCAGGCGGATGATTTTGGCTTAGGTTTGTTGGTCAGTCACTATGGTCATGCTGCTGGCGCGACGGATTTTTTCCAACGCTTGGGTGAATCGGGGGGGCAGGGCTGGGACTTCCTGGCCAGTCATCCCAATCCCGATCGACGGGTTCGCCAACTGAATGCTTGGATCGAGGAACGGGGCTACGATCGCCTAGAAAAGCGCTCACTTCCTTCCGAGCTCCAACCCTAGCGAAGGAATGGTGCTGATTTCTCAGAGTGAGGGACAGTATTGAAGGGGAGTCTCTTACGTCAGAAGCCCCCATCCTATGGTCTTCTTCCCTTTGGGGAGAGGGCTTTTGCTTGGGAGGAGATGGGGGGTAGATCTGTCAAAGTAGTGAAGTGGATTTGAGCTGCCTGGACCCGATCGCGTCTATCTAGAGAAATGTGTGTCATCCACGGAGAAGAGTCCCCGCGCAGCGGGGCACCTCTTGTTTAAGACTGCTGTCAGCCCGATCGCGGCTTACAGAGCAATGTGTGTCATCCACGGAGAAGAGCCCCCGCGCAGCGGGGCACTTCTTGTTTAAGACTGCTGCCTGGAACCGATCGCGGCTTACAGAGCGGTGTGTGTCATATAATTTTTAGAAAATGTTCACAAAAGTATACAAATTCCCCCACCCCTTATGTTGACGCAAATAAAACCCGTCCTCACCGCCGTCTATTCGATCATTGCCTCGACGATCGCCCCCGCAACCCTCTCCCCAGTCGATCGTTCCACACTTGCCAGAAGAGCGACCCCGATCGCCCGCTGCTGTGCCGGTATTTTAGCCCTAATTCTCGGCGTGGGCCTCATGGCTCAGCCTGCCCACGCCCTCAGTGCTCCCGACGGCCTCATTCAAGACTTTGGCGTGGATCTCAACAGCAAAGACTTCACCGGCTTAACCCTCCAGGACAAGCGCTTCACCAAACTCGACCTGGAAGCCGCCAACTTCCAGGGGGCTGACCTAACGGGGAGCGTGTTCAACGGCTCAGACCTCAGTAGCGCCAACTTCCAGGATGTGAACTTTGCCTTTGGCATCGCCTACCACTCCGACTTCCGCAAAGCCGACCTGAGCAATGCCCTGATGATTGGCAGCTACTTGCTTCAGTCCCAGTTTGACGGCGCGATCGTCACCAATGCCGATTTCACCGATGCAGTCCTGGACTACGGCCAGCAGCTCAAGCTGTGCGCCAGTGCCAGCGGCACCAACCCCGTCACCGGCGCGAATACTCGCCAGTCCCTGGGGTGTCGCGGCTAGGCAGTGCCGTTCCTATTCCCACGACGGACCCGTCTGGGTCGAAAAGCCCCCGCACAGCGGGGGCTTTTTGCGTTCACCCCACTGCAGCACCCCCCGAATCCGGTGTCTATCTCTTGCCCTGCGGGGGGGGATTGACTATGGTAAGGGGCGTGAGGTGAGCCGTGGAGAAGCGCCCAATCATGCCAGCCCAGCCCAACAGTCAAGCCAAAATTCAAATTAATCACCTAACCAAAATCTTTGGACCCCGATCGAAGCTGCGCCCTGCCCTGCGTGCCTTTCAGGATGGCGCAAACCGTGACCTTATTCAGGAACAACTGGGCTGTGTCTTGGCGGTGGCGGATGTGTCCTTACAGGTCGATCGGGGGGAACTCTTTGTGATTATGGGCCTGTCCGGGTCCGGCAAGTCCACCCTGCTGCGTTGCCTCAACCGTCTCATTACGCCCACCAGTGGCCAGGTGATTCTAGACGGCGAGGATGTGCTTCAGGCGAGCGTGCCCCAACTGCGTCAAATTCGGCGGCAAAAGTTGGCCATGGTATTCCAAAAATTCGCCCTCTTGCCCCACTGCACGGTGGTTGAGAATGTGGAATATGGCCTCAAAATTCAGGGGATCCGATCGACCCAACGCCGGGAGAAGGCCCTGGAAACCTTGGAAAATGTGGGTCTGGGGCAGTGGGCCAACTATCTACCGTCGGCCTTGAGTGGGGGAATGCAGCAGCGGGTGGGCTTGGCCCGCGCCTTGGCGACGGATGCGGATGTGTTGCTGATGGATGAGGCGTTTAGCGCCCTCGATCCCCTGATTCGGCGCGAGATGCAGGGGGAGTTGCTGCGACTCCAGGCCAGTTTGCATAAAACGATTATTTTTATTAGCCACGATATCCAAGAGGCGTTGCGGCTGGGCGATCGGGTGGCGATTATGAAGGACGGGGCGGTGGAGCAGGTGGGTACGCCGGAGGAGATTGTTCTAAATCCGGTCAATGACTATATTGAGGCGTTTATCCAAGATGTAAATCGGGCCCAGGTGCTACGCACGGGATCGATCGCCCGTCCCCAAACGCCGATCGTATTGGGACAGCACTGCCTCGGTGAGGTTTTACAGTGTTTGCAGGGGGATGCCGTCGCCCGTGGGAGTCTGCGCAGGAATGCTCCAGATACGGTGTCGCCCAATGCCAATGCTCCGGATACGGTGTCGCCAAATGCTTCCAGTACAAATGCTTCCAGTGCCAACGCTCCGAATACAAGTTCTCCCAATGCGAATTCCTCCAACCCGAATTCCCCAACCCCAAATCCTGCGCCTGCTAAGCTCTCCCAATTTCCCCCCTTCCCCGGCAGTTCACTCCCATCCCAGGGCTTGCCTGCGGGGGGGTATGTGGTGGATGAGGCCGGGGACTTGGTGGGCTATGTGACTCGATCGAGCTTGGAGTCGATCGCCCAGACCACGGCTCTGGATTCCCTAAATTGGAACTCTGCGATCGTGACCAAATTTCCCCAGGTTCCGGCCCATCTGTCCCTGGAGGAAAGTTTTCCGCTCTGTGGTTTCGGTCTGCCCCTGGCGGTGGTGGATCGATCGGGCCGCTTGCAGGGAGTTTTGGATCCCACGGCGATTTTTGCCCACATTGGGAAGGGGCGTATCGGACAGGGGCACCCCTAAGGGACACCCCACGGGATTGGGCTGTGCCATGGAATCGCCTCCATGCAAGGGACGCTATACAAGCGACTCCATAAAATTTTGAGGGGAATCGGTAGGCAGGAGAGACAATCCGGGCTATTCTGTCAAGCAATTCTTTGGGTTCCCTAGGGGAAAAGTTTATGTTGCCTCGATCGCTGCGCCTCACCACCACAAAGTTGAACCAGATTAAATTGCCGGATCTCAGTCGTTGGCTGCCGGGGCGATCGGATGAGTTGGACGGTGACGCGGACTTTCCCGCAGTCCTAGCCAGTGGCTCGGGTCTAGGCCCAGGGCTAGGCACACCCCGATCGATCTGGGTCCAACGGGCCATCCTGGGGGGCGTTGGGGTGCTCTTGCTGGGTCTGGCCTACCAATTGGGTCGATCGGGAGCTGACACAACTCCCCTGTCCCCCCAGACTGAAACGGGATCTCCGTCGATCGCGGCGACGGGGGGTGAGGGGAGTACTGCTGCGGCCCTAGGAGCAGGAACCGGGGCGACGGTGGATTCCACGGCGGGCACCGGAACGAATCCGGTGAATCCCACTGCGGCTACGCCTGCCACGCCCGAAACCACGGCACTGCTTCAATCGATTCCCCAATTTGAACCCCGCAGCTTGCCCCCCGTACCTGTTCCCGCATCCCCCACAGATCCGAGCAGCGTAGCCGCAGCCCTCGATCCAGCGAGTCGGGTCGAGCAACGTCTGGCTGAAGCGCCCCGAGGTCGAGCCAATCCCTTTGCGGGGTTCGCGATCGATCCCCAAAACATCACCGTCAAGACGGAGCCTGTGAGTGCTGTGGCTCCGGCACCTGCGTCTGTTCAAACTGCGCCCGTCCAAACTGCGCCCGTCCAAACTGCGCCTGCCCAAACCGCGCCTGTCCAAACCGCACCGGCCTCTGCGCCCGTGCAATCAGCTCCAGCTCAAACCACGCCTGTGCAGCCTAGCATCGCCGCTGTGCCCCAAGTTGCGACAACTCAGGTGGCTGCGCCCCAGTCCCCTGCCTCCGCCCCAGTTCCTCTGGCTCCCCCCGCATCTCCCACTGCGCTGGCAGAGACTCTCGATATTAAGGGAATTGTGCAGTTTGGTGGTGAGTTTAAGCTGATTATTAAAGAAGATGGAGCCACCTCCACCCGAACGGTTCAGGTGGGCGATCGGGTGGCGGGAGGTCGAGTGCTGATCCGGCGGATCCATGTGCCAGCGGGGGGAAGTCCCCAGGTGACCCTAGAGCAAAACGGTGAGACGATCGTGCGCGCCGTGAGTTAAGCCTGCGTTGAGCCCGTATCCGCATCCGATCCTGAAGCGAGTAAGTATCGATGGCCCCTCCCCCGGCAACCCCGTCCTTCCCCCCCACCCTCACCTACGAGGGCACCTATCCCTGCCCCATTTGCCGCCAGGGTCATGTGGCTCCCCTCACCCTAATGGAGGCCATGGGCTGTGATTTTTGCCGTCATATTTTCACAATCCAAGGCGAGAGTCCCTGTCTCCAGGTTATGGATAGTACCCAGCCCCTGACTTGGCTCTGGACGGGGCAGCAGTGGCGTGTGGTGGGCCAGTCTGTGGAGGTGCTCAATCCAGCATTTTGGGGCCTAGGGATTGGCTTGGTTGGTTTGCCGACGTTGTTAGTTGCCCTGGGAGCCTATATTTTTCCGCCGCTGCCGGGTGCGCCCCTGGCCTGGTTCCCTTGGGCTTGGGTGGGGCTCACGTTGGTGATCCATGGGGCTTTATTTGGCTTTGGGGTTTTGGAATATTACCAGGTGGCCCGGTATGTGCAGTTGAAGTTGTGGTTACAGCAGGTGGCGGAACAGTGGTCCTAGGGTGAGGGGTGCCTCTCACGTTTTTTGTGGAAATGGGCATCTGGAAAAATCAAAGTTCTTGCCCAGTGACCCCGGTCAGAATCAGGGCTGGGTTGCGCGGCTTCGCCGCGCAACCCAATTAATCGAGGTGCTCAAATGATGGTTTGGGCCGGGAGATCTGCGGAGTGTGGGCACGAGACCTTAGCATCAGAGCCTTTAGCATCAGAGCCTTCAGCATCAGAACCTTCAGTACCACTATCGACAGGACTCCCATGACAGCTGCCAAGGGGCGATCGACAAGTCTAGGGCAGGAGCACACCTCAATCGAGGGGTCGGGTGTGCCATCCGGTGCTGCCGCTCCAGCATCGGTGTGGTTGGGGATTGACTTTGGCACCTCCGGGGCGCGGGCGGTGTTGATTGGAGCCGATCGATGCATCCGCTGGAGTCAGCACCTGACCTTTGCACCGGGCCAAAACCATTACAAAACCTGGAAAACCAGTCTCGATCGACTTTTAGCAGCAATCCCGACCGAATTCACTCCCCATCTACAGGCGATTGCCCTCAATGGTACCTCTTCCACCGTCTTGCTCTGTAACGATTGGGGTGAGCCGGTCACCGAAGCACTCCTGTATCACGACGATCGGGGTAAGGCCGTTCTTGACCAAGTGGCGACGATCGCGCCCCCCGGTCACCGGGTCCACAGCAGCACCTCAACCCTGGCCAAACTGCTCTGGTGGCAACAGCAGCCGGACTGGTCCCGCTGGACTGCCGCGAGTCCCGTGTATTTGCTACATCAGGCGGACTGGCTTGCCTTTTTACTCCATGGTCAGTTGGGAGTCAGTGATTACCACAATGCCCTTAAGCTGGGCTATGACGTGGAATCCCTGGCTTATCCCGATTGGTTAGGCCAAAATCCCAACCTGGCACCCCTTTTGCCCCAGGTTGTCCCCCCTGGTACCCCAGTGGGCCGGATCCGATCGACCCTTGCCCACACCTACGGGCTGAACCCCCACACGCGCATCTGTGCCGGGACCACCGATAGTATTGCCGCCTTCTTAGCCAGTGGTGCCCGATCGCCTGGGCAAGGCGTAACCTCCCTTGGGTCCACCCTTGTCATTAAGCTTCTGAGCCGTCAGCCCGTGGAAGATAACCGCTGGGGGATTTATAGTCACCGTTTGGGTGATCTCTGGTTGGTGGGAGGTGCATCCAACACGGGAGGTGCTGTTTTGCGCCAATTCTTTAGCCCCGAGGATCTGCGTCGCCTCAGTGCCTGCATCGACCCGAGCCAACCCAGCTCCTTACACTACTACCCCCTTCCCCAACCCGGAGAACGCTTCCCCCTCAATGATCCCCAGTTGCAACCGCGCCTAGACCCCCGACCCCAGGATGATGTGGCCTTTCTTCAGGGGCTTTTGGAAGGAATGGCTCGCATTGAAGCCCTGGGCTATGATTTATTGGCCGATCGAGGGACCGATCGGCTCACCCAGGTGTATACGGCGGGAGGCGGGGCCGAAAATGAGGTATGGATGGCGATGCGTGAACGGTTGCTGGGGGTACCGGTGATCCGATCGCCCCACACGGAGGCGGCCTATGGTACAGCACTGTTGGCCCAGCAGGGTCCCATGGAAGGGGGAGACGGCTAATCAGAACTTTAATCAGAACTTCTCACCGGTCGGAAAGGATTGAGGAAGTTAATCAGATTATGGAGGCGACGGGTTTGGATCCACACCTTACCCTGGCCTCGGAAGCGGCAAACCAGCCCATCTCCGCCGAGAATACCCGTCCGTAAGCCCCGCAAGGAGAGCCCCCCCAACATCTCCACGCTGTACTGCAGGCTATCCTCAAACGCGACAATGTAGCCTGTGTCCACCACATAATCGCCAGCCACTGGCACTTCTAGGATGCCCCCAAACGAGCTAAACCAGAGGCTGCCGGTGCCCGTGGCGCGGAGCAAAAATAGGGATTCACCGCTGAAAAAGCCCTTCATCCCCTGAAACTGAGTGTCAATCTCCACCGTGGGATGGGCAGCAACAAATCCCGATGACTGCACCATCAATCCGCCACGACCGTCGAGGGCATAATGCTCAATGTCTCCCGGCACGCCTGGACAGACATAGAGTTGACCGGCCCGGCCTTCAGCCGTGAACTCACTGACGAAAAAAGACTCTCCCCCTAGCATCCGGCCAATGCCAGACATCAGGCCGCCCCTGGCCTTGGACTTCATGGTAATACAGCTATCCATGGCGGCCATGGCCCCCGATTCCACCAGAACCGTTTCTCCCGCATGGAGATGGAGGGTGAGGGCAGCATAGGCGGGTGAATGGTCGATCGTGTAATGCTGGCCGCTCTGACTAAGATTTGAGTTCTGACTCATGACAAACTCCTGACGTGATCGTTCCCCGTGCGGGGCCCTCGAAACCTACAAATTGCTGTCGCCGTGCGTCCGATCGCCTGTGATCCGATCGCCTGCGAATGGAAGGATAGCGAACCGGCACTCCCCCCCTGACCGAGGCATCCCTTAGGCATTTCGGGGCGGCAAGCGGCTTCCCACCAACTGGCCGAAGGATCCGGCATTGTGGGTTTGGCAATAGAGTTTGCCCCGCCCCTCGAAGGTCATGACCAGGCCCTCGCCCCCAAAAATCGCATTCAGCAAACTGGTGTTGGCCTTGGTGATTTTGAAGTTCAAACTTTTCTCGAAGGCGACAATATGGCCGGTGTCCACCACATAAGTGCCATCCACATCGACTTCATAGATGCCGCCGAAGGAGTTGAGAAATACGACTCCCTGGCCGCTGATATTGAGCCAAAAAATCGCCTCACCGGAGAAGAAGGACTTCAGCCCCTGGAAGCCCAAATCCACATCCACTCCGCCGGTACTGGCCAGGTAGCTGGTGGACTGGACCACCAGACCCTCCGTGTCTCCCACTAGGAGGTGGTGGATGACATCACCCATGAGTTTGGGGGCGAGGTAAACCTCGGCGGCTTGGTTGCCCGATCGAAACCGACTAATAAAAATTGACTCCCCCCCCATCATCCGCTTGAGGCCGCCCATAATGCCGCCCCCTTTGCCCTGGCGCAGGGTTGTGTCGGCTTCCATATGGCCGCTCATGGCGACCATCGCCCCCGCTTCCGAGAGGATTTCCTCCTGGGGGTTGAGGTGAATATGGACAACGGCGCTATCGGGGCGCTTTAAGACATCAAATTCCATGACAATCTTCGATTATTGGCCTGTTTTATTCCCCTGGCGCAGTGCCGTGCCAAAGGATCCCCTAGGGAGCACCTCGATTAATTGGGTTGCGCGGCGAAGCCGCGCAACCTAACCCTAATTCTGCCGTGGGTCTTGCGGTGACAATCGGTATTAATTGAGGTGCTCTAGGGTTAGGGCACCTCGATTAATTGGGTTGGGCGGCGAAGCCGCCCAACCCAAACCCTGATTCTTGCGTGGGCTGTCTCCCAAAAATTTGGATTAATCGAGGTGCCCGTTAGCGCAGCTTGGGAGATAGGAACTTGACTAGCCCGTCAATGCTGCGGGATTGGAGGTAGATTTTGCCCTGGCCCGTAATGCGGTTGACTAAGCCTTCGCCGGAGGTGATCGATCCAATCAGTCCCCCGGCCAGTTTGATATTCATCTTTAGTTGCGGACTATAGGCCACGAGGTGCCCCGTATCCACCACTAGATCTCCCTGGACCCGTCGCTCGGTAATGCCGCCATAGGCCCCAAAAAACACAAGCCCCGGTCCTGTGACCTTGAGCTTAAAGAGTCCTTCCCCGGCGATCCAACTACTGAACCCAGCCCATTCCACCCCGAGTTTGGCGGTGCCCATGTGGGCGATGTAGGCACCAGGTTGGAAACAAATGGATTCTCCGGCCTTGAGTTTGAGGCTGTGGATATCCCCAATGACAGACTGGGTTAGCACCAACTCCAGGGGGGCTTGGGTGGTGTTGGTGAAGGTGTTGACGAAGAGGGATTCTCCCCCGAAAAAGCGCTTGAGCAGCGCTGGAAAGAGACCACCGGAAAAGGCGGTGGTATAGGTGACTGCGCCGGCCATACTGGCCATGGCGCCGGCTTCCGCCACCAGGCGTTCCCCCGGTTGAAGTTCCGCAAAGATGGTGGCGAAGGCCGGTTGATAACGAATCTCGTATTTCACGGGTTTGGTCCTAGCCCAATACCCCTCTCAGTGTGGGGGGTGATGATGGATTTGGATCAGTTTGGTCTAAATTTCTTTACACTAGGGGCTGGTCTCTGGAATAACGTTATGGCGACGACTCGGTTGCTTCGGGTCTGTCTGGGCCGTGAATCCCCTGCACAGCGGGGAATCTCCGGCCCCATGATGTCTCCACTGGCCTGTCTGTTGTTGTAACCTGATGACCCTATGGCGGCTAATGCTTCGGTGAGGCGAGCTGTCCTCTACCGAAGGCGAGGTCCAGCCTGATCTCTGTGCCTCACGCAACGGATCACCGCTACATACCAGATTACCGATGCAGGATTGCCCATGATTGAAGTTGAGCAACTGACCAAGTTTTACGGCCCCTTTCCCGCCATTTCGGATCTGAACTTTAGGGTGGAGAGTGGGGAAATTTTGGGCTTTCTCGGTCCCAATGGGGCCGGTAAGACCACCACCATGCGGATCCTGTCGGGCTACTTGCCCGCGAGCCTGGGGACGGCACGGGTGGCGGGTCATGATGTGCATACTAGCCCGATGGCGGTGCGACAATCGATCGGCTACCTCCCGGAAAGCCCTCCGCTCTATCCGGAGATGACGGTGCAGAGCTTTTTGCATTTTGTGGCGGAGTTAAAGGGGGTTGCGGCGGGCGATCGGGTCCCCCAGGTAGATGATGCGATCCATCGTTGTGGCCTGGACGATCGCCGTCGGACCCTGATCCGCAAACTATCGAAGGGCTATCGCCAACGGGTGGGCATTGCCCAGGCGATCGTCCATGATCCACCGGTCATTATTTTGGATGAGCCAACATCGGGCTTGGATCCCCGTCAAATGATCGAAGTGCGCCAGTTGATCAAAAGCTTGGCGGGACGGCATACGGTGATTCTTTCGACCCATATCCTGCCGGAGGTTAGCGCCACCTGCGATCGCATCACCATCATTAATAAAGGCCAAGTGGTGGCCACGAATAGCCCCGAAAGTCTCCAGGCCCAGGTGAGTTCTGGCTCCCTGCGCTATGAGCTGGAGGTGGAGGGGGATTCGGATGGAATTTTGCGGACCCTGCGCCGCCTGCCGATCGTGCAGTCCGTGGCGCTGGGGGACAGTACCGGTCTGGCGGACGGCCATCATCGGGTGACGGTCACGGCCCAGGACAGTACCGATATTGGTAAGGTTCTGGCGGCAACGCTGGTGGGGGAAAATTTCGGTCTTTACGAATTGCATCGGAATCGGGCCAGTTTGGAAGATGTGTTCCTGAAGCTGACGATGACGGATTATCCGGTGGCGGCGGAGGAGCTAGACACCCCGCCGATCGAAGCGGCTTAAGGGGATCGGTTCCCCATTGCCTGCAAGGGCAAGTGGAAGTGCGGTGGGAGCACGGTTGCTGTGCAGTTGCTGTGCGGTTGATGCGCCAAAGCGGGTCGCGGATCGATTCGGAGTCGGTGCCAGGGGCCGCTACGGTTGCGCCGGGGCCTGCGGCTGGCTGCGGCTCCCGAGTTCGGCTCCCCCCCAGCGACCCCGTGGGACCTGGATACCGATGGGATCGACTGCACCGATCGCCTCCTCGATCGCCATTCTGAGCTTGCCATCGTGATCTCGCCGTCATGGTACTGCCACCCAGCGTCATGCTGCCCTCCAATTTTCCCCCCATCCCCTCACAATGACCCCCTATCACCAAACCCTATGAAAATCCTGGTTGGGAACTTTTTCGCCATTTATAAAAAAGAACTGCAAGCCTACTTTGCCTCTCCCCTGGCCTACGGCATTGCCGGTCTCTTCTGGCTGGTTAACGGGATTTGGTACAGCCTCACCCTCTTTAGCCTGCTGGATCAGGTGGCCCAGTTCGACCAACAACAAGCACTCCAGGGAACCCCACCCGTTCCCGTTGATGTGCCCTCCCTGGTTTTACAAAACTTTTTGGGGGTCTTGGGGGTGCTGTCCCTGGTGATTCTGCCGATGCTGTCCATGGGTCTCTATGCCGAGGAACGGAAGCAGGGCACCTTGGAACTCATTGCCACCTCTCCCATTACCAATTGGGCCGTGGCCGCAGCCAAGCTACTGGGGGTGGTGACCTTCTTTGTGGGTATGGTTTTGCCCCTGATGGTGTACGAAGCGGTTACCTTTAGTGCCGCCAATCCGCCCCTGCCCCCCACCCTTTTTGTCATTAGCCATCTGGGCCTGATTTTGATGGCGGCCAGTGTCCTGTCCCTGGGGATGTTCATTTCGTCCCTGACCTCCAGCACGCTCTTGTCAGCGGTCTTCACCTTTGTCTTGGTGCTGGTGCTGGTCCTCCTGGAGGGGATTGGGGGCCTGATGGGGGGAGCCACGGGTGAGGCGATTACCCATCTGTCCCTGCTCAAGCACTACGGGGACTGGGTACAGGGCAACTTTGATAGCAGTAGCGTTGTGCTGTTTGCCAGCTATATTTTTCTCGGTATTTTCCTAACGGCCCAGGCGATCGAAACCCTGCGTTTCCAGCGCTCCTAGATTCTATTGCGGCTCTGTTACGGTTCTCTTTTGGTCCGGTTGCGGCCCGGTTGCGGCCCGGTTGCGGCCCTGCTTCGGCCCTATTTTGTGGCTTAGGGGCTGTCCTCAGGTAACTCTAGACTGCCCTCAGAATCAGGGACATAGCCTAGCTTCGATAACTGGGGTGGGCGTGTAACGTTGATATCGCAAGGTTTTTACAGCTACCGAATGACACGCCCTAGGCAGCCAGATACCCAGTAACCTCGGCATAATCTTGGGAGTTCACGCCCCTACCCTGTCGCAACCAACCTGTCCCTTACCCTATGACCCAAAACCCAAAACCTATGAAATCTTCGACCAAGCCAAATCCATGGCGTTATATCGCATGGTTGGGACCATTTCTCACCCTCATGGGGCTATCTGCCGGAGTGGTGTCAGGGCAGTGGGGGGCGGTGCCCCTGAGCCTGTTGGGGGTGGGGTTGGTGATCCTGGGGGGATCGCTCCTGGCAACCACGACCCAAGGCAATTTCTGGCGGCAACGATCGACCCTATCCGGCACCAACGCTTTGGTGGCAACGGCGGCGGTGTTGATCCTCATGGCGGTGATTAACCGGGTGGCGGTGCTCAACCCGATCCGGCTTGACCTGACGGAAAATCAGGTGTTTAGTTTGGCGCCCCAGTCGGAACAGGTGGCCCAAAGTCTCGATCGATCGGTCAAGATTTGGGTCTTTGATGATGTTCAGTCGGAAACGAACCTGGTCACCCTGCGCAATTACCAACGCCTCAGCGGGGGCCAGATCACCTATGAATATGTGGACCCGAGGGAGCGGCCCGACTTGGCCCAACGCTTGGGGGCGACGGCCATGGGGGATGTGATTTTGGAATATGACGGCATTACCCAACCCCTCCAAACCCTCCAGCGCAGCGCCGCTGACCAACAAAGCCGCCTCTCCGAGTCCCGCTTGACCAACGCCCTGGCTCGGGTGGGCCAGACGGAGGAGGATGTGGTTTACATCGTCCAGGGCCATGGTGAATACGGACTGCAGGATATTTCCCAGGCGATCGATCGGCTCCAGGAGCGCAACTATACGACCCAGCCCCTCAACCTCGCGGAACGGCTAGCCCAGGGGGAAGCGGCGATTCCTGCTGATGCCAGCGTGCTGATTATGCCAGGGCCACGTCAAGCGCTGTTCCCGCCGGAAGTGGAGGCGATCGAAACCTATCTGGATCAAGGTGGCAGTGTCCTGTTGTTGGCCAACTACGACACGCCGGACACCGACTCCAGTTTGGCCCCCGTACTGGAGTCCTGGGGGGTGAGCCTGGATTCGGGCCTGATTATTGATGGGGCAGGGGGCGGCGGCGTGATGGGGGTCGATCGCAACACGGGGGGCGTGGTTGGCTTTGGGCCAACGGCTCCCCTGGTGACCCAGTATGGATCCCATCCCATCACCTCAGAATTTGGCAATGGCAACTCCTTTTACCCTGAGTCGCGGGCAGTAATTGTCGAGACTCTGGAGGGTGTGGAAGGGTCAGCGTTGCTGCTCACCAATGGCCAGAGCTGGGCTGAGACCGATGTGGAAAATAGCCTGGGCTATGACGAAGGGGCTGATCTGCAAGGCCCACTGACCCTCGGGGTTGCCCTGCGGCGAGATCTGGCAACCCCATCGGCCACCAATCCCGAAGCCCCCGCCCCCGCAGAGACTGCCTCCGACTCGGCAGAGACCGCTTCGGCAGATCCCAATGCCGCCGAGTCAGGATCGGAAACGGCGGCAACCCCAGAAACTAGGCCCGAAGAAGCTACACCTGAAGAGGCTGCCAATACCGGCACTGCCGAGACCGCAGAGCCGACCGACGATCCTGAACCGGCCGCGACAGAACCCCGCCTGGTGGTGATTGGCAATGCCAACTTTGTGGCTAATGGCATTTTTAGCCAGCAACTAAACGGCGATGTCTTCACCAATGCGGTCATCTGGCTAAGCCAGCGGGAAAATGAGGTGCTGTCGATCGCCCCCAAGGATCCCACCAACCGCCGCATTGAAATGTCTGCGGTCCAAACCAACTTCGTGGGCTGGCTCGCGGTGCTGATCATGCCCTTGTTGGGCTTCAGCCTCTGTGCCTCACTGTGGTGGCGACGTCGGTAATCTTGTCGCTAGGGCAGGCCCTGCCTACCCTGCCCGACCCGATGGTTGCTCATCCCCGCCTTTGGGCAGCTCGATGAATTGGGAGTGTGTGGCCTGATTGACTGACACACGTGGGTCAACCCTAGGTGCAGGGGACGAATCAGGAAACCTGATCCCCACGACCCAAATGTCTGGTAGGGGCACGGTTTTCGCGCCCAAGGCAGAATTTTGTGCCAGTCAACCCGGGGGGCGGCCCCGCCGCCCCCTCCCCAACCCTGACTCTTGCTGGGGCTCTCTTCCAAGGATTTGGATTCATCGCAGTGCTCGTTTCTCTAGTCCCGTTGTTCTCTGTTTTGATTGACCCTCATTTCAACCCGACCTCAATTCTATGTTGTCTCGATCGACCCTAACCCTTGCTGCCGCTGCCCTCATTGCCGGGGGTGGCTATCTGGTTTATGACAGCGTAGTTGTACCCCGCCAAGAAACCGCTGAAGCGGAAGCCAAAGACCTGTTTGCCTTTGAAGAAGATGAAATTCAGAGTTTCCAGCTGGTGACCGAACAGGCGACGTTTGAGTTTACCCGATCGCCCGAAACCGACCCCGCAACTGACCCGGAAACCGATGCTGAATCCTCAGCTGGAACGGGCTCTGACCCTGACCCGACTGCCAGCGCCGCGCCCGAAGTCGCTTCACCCGGAGCCGCGTCACCTGCAGTCTCTGGGATGGACCCCAGCGCGACCGGGACCGATGAAGCTGGGACCGATGCCGCCGGAACCGATGCTGACCTCGCTTCTGGGCCGGACAGTTCCGGTCCGGACAGTGCCACAGCGCCCACCCGTCCTCCCGCCGAATGGCAAATTGTCCAGCCGTTACCGGGACCGGCGAACGATGCCTCGATCGCCTTTCTCCTTAACCTCATCGCCACTGGGGCGAGCAGTAAGTCCTTTACGATCGCCGCCGATCGGGCTGCGGAATTTGGCCTCGCCACGCCCTACGCCACCGTCACCGTCACCCTCAAGGATGGCAGTACCCATCGCCTCATCTTGGGTAACCCCGATTTCGATCGCACCTCCCTCTACGCCCAGGTGGAGTCTCCCGTCACCGCCCCCGACGCTGCAACCACCCCGGCGGGATCCCGCGACCTGACCCTACGCCTTGTGCCCATGAGTTTTGAGCAGGCTGTTAGCCGTCCCTTGGATGACTGGCAACAAACGATCGACCTGGATATTGATAACGTTCAAGGGCTCGACGATATTGTTTTGCCCGAGATGGGGGAACCGCTTCCCGATCCGGCGGAACTGCTAGAGGCACCAGAGACCCCCTAGGGGCTATCACCGTTGAACCCTGGACTGCCCTCAGAATAAGGGATACAGCCTCCTCGATTACACAATTGGGGCGGGCGTATAACGCGGATATCGCCAGGTTTTCCCAGTGAATTGATGACATGCCCTAACCTGACCAACGAGTTGGGACTGAATCCGAAAGGCTTTCCCGCAAGTGGGCGAGCCTTTCAACTCGGTGCCCAGCACCGGGTCGGCTGCCATTGCAACCCCCTTCAAACGGGGGACTGAGGGGGATTCGGCAAGGGCCTACGGCCCTTGGCCGCAGTTTCCAAACATCCTCGAATATGGGCAGCTCTTGATACAGTCTGTGAAATTTCCTTTAGGAAGATTGCTCAATTAGTAAAATAATTTATACGCTTGGGGCGGTGGTGCTCTTTTGGAGCGATCGTCCCCAAAGTTCTGTTTTTCCCCTTGTCAGCTAGAACACCTAACCAAACCCACGGGTCAGGCTAGGTTAAGGCCACAGGGACCCCCCAATCTGCCAGTCTGGCATCTTCTTGCTTCTGGCTCTTTGGCCCCTAGGGGTCGGAATCCCGCGCAGACGCAGCGATCGCAATCGAGAGGATCCACAGGGGTCAGCATGATTGACGATCGTCCCAATCCTGTAGCAGGCTCCGATCGCCTTTCCCCGACAATCCCACCCACAGCGAGGTCATAAAAATTCCTGAATGGCTCAGTACACGAATAACTCCCGACGGCCTACTCGTGATCTGCCCCAAATTAATGAGCGGATCCGTTTCCCTAAAATTCGCGTTGTAGACACGGACGGTCAGCAACTGGGCATCCTGAGTCCTCGGGAAGCCCTCAAAATTGCCCAGGAAAAAGAACTGGATCTCGTCCTCGTCAGCGACAAGGCCGATCCGCCCGTTTGCCGCATCATGGACTACGGCAAGTACAAATTTGAGCAGGAAAAACGGGCACGAGAGGCTAAAAAACGGCAACACAACGCCGAAGTTAAGGAAGTGAAGATGCGCTACAAAATTGATGAGCATGACTACCAAGTGCGCATCAACCAAGCCCGCCGCTTCCTCAAATCTGGGGATAAGGTCAAGGCAACCATCACCTTCCGCGGCCGAGAAATCCAGCATAGTGATCTGGCCCAGAGTCTCTTGCAGCGCATGGCCCAGGATCTTCAGGAATTGGCAGAAATTCAACAAGCGCCCAAAAAAGAGGGGCGCAACATGATGATGCTGCTGACCCCCAAGAAACAGTCCTAGCTCTCAAATGGACTTTGTTACAGAATGTTACAGAATTGCCGCCATGACAGGATGCCGGCTTGACAGCCTTTGAGTCCAGCCAGTATGGTACTCTCCATACCCGGGTAAGTCGGTAGTAAATTCCATGCAAGACAAGCAGAAGAAGGTAACGCTCTATATCCCCCCTGAGTTACACCAGCAACTGAAAATCAAAGCGGCCATCGAAGCAGAGCCGATGTCCTCCCTTGCGGAGCGAGCCATTAGCTTCTATCTGCTTCACTCCGAGGTGGTAGACCGGGCCGAGGCCCACGGTCACACCCACCAAGTCTATGACTGCCCCAGTTGTAGCACCCCGGTGGTCCTACGGGATGGCAAATTGGTTGCCCTGAGCGATCAGTCCAGCATCCTGCCCGATGATGAACCGTTGTCTGTACCCGCCGCCTACGGCAGTAACTACGGAACTCCCGCCAAGGGAGAAGAAGAGCTGGTCGTCTGTTAAGGATCAGGTGGGGGGCCGCACTCCGGCTTGTGACTCCCTATCCTGCCCCGTCAGCCCGTGTGGAATCTCTCCAAGTCTCTGTCCAATGGGTCTCTAGGGTTTGATTATGAAAGAAGAGCTAAGCGTCCTCATAAAAGCTCAATATCCTCTGATCTACCTGGTCACCTACGAGGAGGAGCGCGCTGAGCAAGAAATTGCCCGCATTCTCCAGCAGGAGCATCCCCAGCGGCGGCTCTTCATTTGGACGGAAACCCTGGGAGCGATCGAATACGGCCAGCCCCGCACCAGCCCCAACCACAACACCCTGTCACCCCAAGCGGCGATCGATCGGGTGATTCGGGACGGAGAACCGGGCCTCTACGTGTTTAAAGATTTGCACCCCTTTCTGGAGAGCCCCACCGTAGTGCGTCGCCTCCGGGATGCGATCGCCAGCATTAAAGGAACCGACAAGACCATTCTGCTGCTGTCCCCCGTCCAAAAAGTACCGGTGGAACTGCAAACGGAAGTGGTGGTGATCGACTTCGCGCTCCCTAACCTCCAAGCCTTGGATCAGGTGCTTTCCCAGCGTCTCCAGGCCAGCAGTGGCGCCAGTGGTGATATCCCCAACCCCCCCCTCTCCTCAGAAGGGCGGGAGAAGCTGCTTAAAGCGGCCTTGGGTTTGACCCGGGACGAATCGGAAAAGGTCTACCGCAAAGCCCAAGTGATGCGAGGTCGCCTCACGGAAGCGGATGTGGATGTGGTCCTGTCCGAGAAGAAGCAACTGATTCGCCGGAACGGCATCCTGGACTACATCGAAGAGGATGAGACCATGGAGTCCGTGGGCGGCTTAGAGGAGCTGAAACACTGGTTACACCAGCGGTCCAACGCCTTTTCCGAGAGTGCCCGCCAGTATGGATTGCCCCAGCCCAAGGGCATGTTAATCCTGGGCGTTCCGGGCTGTGGAAAGTCCCTCATCGCTAAGACCACCTCACTCCTGTGGGGACTGCCCCTCCTACGCCTGGACATGGGTCGGGTCTATGACGGGTCTACGGTGGGTCGATCGGAAGCCAATCTCCGAGGTGCTCTCAAAACCGCCGAGTCCATTTCTCCTTGTATTCTTTTCATCGATGAGCTGGACAAAGCCTTCGCCGGGGGAGCCGGATCCGCAGACTCCGATGGTGGAACTTCAAGCCGTATCTTCGGCTCTTTTCTGACCTGGATGCAGGAAAAGACACTACCGGTGTTTGTGATGGCCACGGCCAATCGTATTGAACGGCTACCGGGGGAGTTCCTTCGTAAAGGTCGGTTTGACGAGATTTTCTTCGTGGACCTGCCCACTCCTGAAGAGCGGAGTGTCATCTTCCAAATTCACATTCAAAAGCGTAACCGTGACCTGGAACGTTTTGACACTGAGCAGCTCGCTAAGATTTCCGATGGGTTCTCAGGGGCTGAAATTGAACAAGCCCTAATCTCCGCCATGTACGAGGCATTTGCCCAAGGCCGAGAATTTACCCAACTCGATATTATTGCGGCCATTAAATCGACGTTGCCCCTGTCGAAGACGATGAGTGAACAAGTTGCCGCCCTGCGCGATTGGGCACGGCAACGGGCACGTCCCGCCGCCTCCGCCGTTGCTGAGTACCAACGGCTGGAGTTCTAAAGGCTTTCTCCCCGAATTTCCCGATCGGGGGAAAGGCTGGTAAACCCGATTACCAGCGCGTTTCAAGATCCCTGGCAAGCCAGGATTGTTGATTTCCCAAACACTGTTGTTCTTATATTTCTCACTGGAGGAAATTCCTATGTCTCACTTCAGCACCCTGCGGACCAAAGTGACCGATGCTGCTGTTCTCACCACTTCCCTCCGGGATCTGGGTATCGAAGTTAAGACCGAGGCGGATGTGCGGGGTTACAATGGCCAGCAAGTTCGCGCTGATATTGTTGCTGTCTTGGAAGGTGACTATGATTTGGGCTGGTCCCGCAATGCCGATGGTTCCTTCGATTTAATTGCTGACCTCTGGGGTGTGGCTAAGAAGCACAACCAGACGGAGCTGATCAACTCCATTAACCAAAAGTACGCCATTAACAAGACGCTGGCGGAAGTGAAGTCCTCCGGTCTACAAAATGCCAATGTAAAATTGGTCGTCCAATAAATTTCTTTCTTTGCGCGTTCCCAAATCTGTGGGTTAGTTCCAATGGTGGGCTGACCCACTTTTTTGTGAGCAGCATTGCGTCGGGTCCATTGCCCTGACATTTGGGAACGGGGCCAGAGGCCCACGCCACAGAGAGCAACGGATTGGCTGATCAGAGCGCACAAGGGACTGGCTGCTTGAGGTTGCGTGCGGAAAGTCCTAGACCAGGCTGAGAGGATGTGTGAAAACTTCGGCTAAGGACCGCAGGCCCTTTCGGTACCGGGAGATCGGGGCCGTGTTTTTTGCCATGGGTTCTTGCCATAGGTTCTCGCCATGGATTTGCGCTGTGGATTCGTCGCCATTCGTCGGACGGCGACGGGACGATCGATCGCTATAATGGCCTCAGAAACTCGAATAAATCCAAGCTTTGCCGCCACGCCTGCAACAGCGCTAGGGCTGAGGGGGGTAGATTCACTGCTCGCCCCATGCATCGAGGTATCCACTTGAGTATTGTGCCATCAACTGAATGGGATTTTTTGCTAACTTGGCTTCTGTAACGCATTCCCTGAAGAAGGGTATGTGTTGTCGAGTGCCTAGGCGCATTTCCCTTCGCCTGCTGCTGACGGTTCCCTTCGCGTTGCAGATGGCCCTGGGGATGGGTCTGGTGATCGGTTTGGCCTATCGCCAGGAACAGCGGAATCTAGCTAATTTTCTCGATCTCCATTTCTCACAAACCCAAGGGCTGATTAGCCAAGAACTGGATCAATATCTTCAGCAAGCCCACACCATTAATCAGAGCAACTTGGCAGCGTTGCGATCGGGGGTCATTAGTCTCGATCGCCTGGATCAACTCCACGCCTATTTAATTGCCCAACATCAACTGCTCCCAGATGTGACGACTATCTTGTTGGGCACTGAGACGGGGGATTTTCGGACTATCCATTGGTTACAGCCGCCCGAGCAATTCCAGCAAACCTATGTGCGGCCTGATGAGCCGCAACGGGAGGCAGGGCGGGCAAATCCCCAAGATCCTAGCCAACTGGACCTCTATGCGCTGGACGAGGCGGGACAGTTCAGCCGCTATTTGGAGACCTTGAATAATATTGATGTGCGCGATCGGCCCTGGTATCGGGCGGCGATCGCGTCGGGGGAACCGGGTTGGAGTGATCTGTTTGCGATCGGTGCGTCTAACCTGTTGGCGCTCAATGCCTATGCTCCCATTTATCGTCGCGATCTTCAGGTTGCTACGGCTGACCGAGCTTCTAGCCGCGCAGCAGAAGAGGTGCTAGAAGAGGTAGCAGAGGAGACGGCAGAGGAGATCATAGGTGTTTTTTCGGTGAATATTGCCCTAGAAACCCTGGATTCATTTTTACAGTCACTTCAGGTGGTGCAACGTTACCAGGGCTATGTGTTTTTGATGGAGGCGGATGGATCTCTGTTGGCGAACTCTTGGGGTATCCCCTCCCATAACAGTGTTGCGAAGCCAAGCACTCATCCGAGCAGGTCTAAACGGAGGGATCAACCCGGTTTATTGAGTTTTCAGCGCGTTAATGCCACAGATAGCCAGATCCCTCTCATGGCAATGACAGCCCAGCGGATCCTGCGGGATAATGCCCTGAGTCAAGACCAGCCTGAGGATCAGGCATTGGTTCCAGAATTGAAATACGTGGAGAGTGGGGGAGAAGTCTACTATTTTCAGGCCGTTCCCTACCAAGATCAGTTTGGACTGTCCTGGATCGTCGTGACACTCCTCCCCCAAAACAGCATTTTAGGGGACTTACGGGTCTGGTTTTACGATCGCCTGGGGGTGTTGGGCTTAAGCCTGGTGGGGGTCCTGGGCATTGGTATTTGGCTGACCCAGCGCTTGACCCGATCGCTCCGCTTACTGCAACAGGCTAGCCAAGACTTAGCCCAGGATCACCTCGTTTATCCTTTTCCTAATAGTCATATTGAGGAAATTGAATGTCTGGGTCAGGCTTTTCGCCAGATTATGTTGGAAAAGGAAGAGATTCAGCGCGAGCGTGAGAGCTATACCTGCACCTTGGAGTCTCGTTTTGAGGCCCAGACGCGCATTTTGGAAGAGGCGCAGCATATTGCCCATGTGGGGAGCTGGGAGTGGGACTTGAGTACCCATGCAGTCCATTGGTCAGCGGAGCTGTATCGCATCTATGGCGCGGATCCGGAGCATCCTGTTCCCCATCCCCACATTACAATTCAACGGATTCACCCTGAAGATGAAGCCCGCTTCCGTCAGTTTGTTGTGACTCCGGCCCTTGCACGTCAAGCTTTTGATATTGACTTGCGAATTCTGACCCAGCAGAACGAAATTCGCTATGTTCAGGTTAAAGGTAAGCCTGTTTCCAATAATGAGGGTGAAGTTCGTCAAATGGTTGGGATTACGGCGGATATTACCGATCGCAAACTGCTGGAGCTAGAACTCCAGGCTTCGATGGAAGCAGCAGCAGCGGCAACCCGTGCCAAAGGGGACTTCCTAGCGGCGATGAGCCATGAGATTCGGACCCCCATGAATGGAATTTTGGGGATGCTAACCCTGCTACAGGGGAACCCCCTCGATCCAGACCAGCAAACCCATGCTAAGCTCGCCCAGTCTAGTGCAGAGTCACTACTTCTCCTGATTAATGACATTCTTGATTTCTCTAAAATCGATGCGGGCAAGTTAGAGCTAGAGACGATCGACTTCTGTGTTTATGAGCAGCTCTGGGAAATGCTCCAGTCCTTAAGCTTAGCTGCGGAGGAAAAGGGCCTGAATCTGATTTTGGACTTGCATCAGATTGATTATCCGGAACTATCCGGGGATCCTAGCCGTCTACGTCAAATTTTTACGAATTTAGTCGGGAATGCAATTAAGTTTACCCAGTCTGGGGAGGTGATTGTGCGGGGGGCCCTTGAGCACCGAGAGGGGGCGATACTGTTCCGTGGATCGGTTCAGGATACGGGGTGCGGTATCGAACCAGAGGTGCTACAAAACCTGTTTCAGCCGTTTACCCAGGGAGATGCCAGCACAAGCCGGCAGTATGGGGGTACGGGCTTGGGCTTAGCGATTTGTAAGCGCCTTTGTGGTTTGATGCAGGGTGAAATCCAGGCAACAAGTACGGTGGGTGTGGGAAGTTGTTTTGAGTTTACGGTGCAGTTGGCGGCGGCTACGCCCTGTTTTATTGAGCAAACAACCCTCACGTTCCCCTTGCAATTACCGTCGATGTCGGTGTTGGTGGTGGAGGCGAATGCGAGCCAGCGTCAAGCGCTGCGGTGTCAGTTGGAGCAGTGGGGGGTGACGGTGACGACCTGTGCTTCGGGTCAGGAGGCGATTCAGGTCTTGCAGCAGCATGGAAACTCCGACCAGACCCAGACCATGCCCCAGGCGTTGCCGTGGACGGTGGCGTTAGTAGATGTGGCGGTGACCGATCGCGATCGACTGCTGGAGATCTTGCAAACCGGAGAAGCGGGGCAAGGTGTTGTGGGCCAGGGGGATGCGGGATCGATCGCAGACGATCGCCCGTCCGTCTGGACTCCCATTCCCTGGACCCTGTTGACTCCGCTCCACCACGCTAACCTGGACCTGTCTGACCTGCTAACCCCGACAGTCCCGTCGATCCTGAAGCCGGTGAACCCCATGGATTTGGTACGGTTACTGCTCGCGCTCAGTCCTGACTACAGCTACTCGATCGAGGGTTTGGGTGCGGAGGTGGCATCCCGGAACCCTCAGGGTGATGGGGGGGACCTTTGGACTAATCGGGCCGGGTCTCGTGATTGGCCCGTTGCCGATCGTGCCGCTGCCGATGCTTTAACTGCTGATCCCATGGATGCCGATCGTGCCGCTGCCGATCATGTCGCGGATTCTGCGCCCGATTCCGCCCTGTCCCCATCCGTTCCTGTTGCGGGTTCCGTTGCTTCGCCCCCCGCTGCCCATCATGCCACCCCAGCCGATCCGTCCGCCCCGGTGACGGATATGCCAGCGCCGCCAGTTTATACGCGGATTTTGCTCGCGGAAGATAACCCGGTGAACCGGATGGTGGTGAAGGGACTCCTGAAGCGCATGGGGCTGGGGGTTGAAATGGCTATGCAGGGGCAACAGGCCCTCGAACTATTGCAGGCGGCGGAGCCGGATGCTCCGTACACGCTAGTTTTGATGGATTGCCAAATGCCGCAGTTGGATGGCTATGAGGCCAGCCGCCGGATTCGGGCTGGGGACGCAGGCGATCGGTATCGACAGGTGCCGATCGTGGCCATGACGGCCCATGCCCTCAAGGGCGATCGGGATAAGTGTTTGGCGGCCGGGATGGATGATTACCTCAGTAAGCCGATTCAGTTTGAAACCTTGGCTCAAATGCTGAAAAAATGGTGTGGCTGAGTCTGGGCGAGAGGCTGGTACGCTGTTGCCTAAGTCTAGCCACCGTTATTGTTGGGGGAGCGAACCCCCCCCGGGGGCCGTGCCTCACGGGTCAGGAGGGGAGCAGCCCGATTCCCGATCCTGCCGTGCCCCTATCCTGATACCCGGTGGACTACCCCTGGTAGGAGCGCGGTTTTCGCGCCCAATGCAGCATTTTTTGTCAGTCAACTAGTTTTGTCAGTCAACTAGGACTGAGGCTGTGGTCTACTCGTTTAGGGACTGGCTCCGTTGCGATCGCGTCCGGGGCAGTGCTGCGGTGATGGGATGTCTTGATGAAGTGCGGTGATAGGATGGGGCGGCACGTGAAGGCGCAGTTTTAGTCGCTGTGGGTGCGATAGCGGTGAGGGGATAGGGTGATGGGGCGTGGTGGTGAGGGCCGCGATCTCGTGAGGCCAGCGAACCCCGCTAGAATGGAATGCTACGGCACTACGGCAATTGTTCGTGGTTCCTAGGAGGATGTTTGGAAACTGAAGAGAATCCCCCCTAACCCCCCTTTACAAGGGGGGAATGACCTTTTCTTTCCCCCTTACAAGGGGGATGACCTCTTCTTTCCCCTTTACAAGGGGGGTGGCCTCTTCTTCCCCCTTTACAAGGGGGGAACGACCTCTTCTTCCCTCTTCAAAAGGGGGGAACGATCTCTTCTTCCCCCTTCAAAAGGGGGACTGAGGGGGATTCTGCAAGGGCCTACGGTCCTTGGCCGAAGTTTGAGCACCTCGATTAACCTCGATTAATTGTGGTGTGCGGCTAAGCCGCACAACCCAACCCTGATTCCTACGGGGGCCACTGGACGAAAATTTGGATTTTTCGAGGTGCCCCATTATTTGCCTGACCATTACTTGCTTGAACGCTGTTCCCTGCCATGACCGCACCTGTGGATTTTCTCGATCGCTTTGATGTCATTGTCGTTGGCGCAGGCCATGCTGGTTGCGAAGCAGCCCTAGCGAGCGCCCGTTTAGGTTGCAAAACCCTGCTGCTGACCCTAAATCTCGACAAAATTGCATGGCAACCCTGCAACCCTGCGGTGGGGGGACCGGCTAAATCCCAACTGGCCCATGAAGTGGATGCCCTGGGTGGGGAAATTGGCAAGATGGCCGATCGCACCTATTTGCAGAAACGGGTGTTGAATAATTCTCGGGGACCGGCGGTGTGGGCCTTGCGGGCCCAGACGGACAAGCGCGAGTATGCCACCGTGATGAAGCGGATTATTGAGAACCAGGAAAACCTGCGGGTGCGGGAAGCGATGGTGACAGATTTGGTGTTGGGGCCAAATCAAGAGGTGCAGGGGGTGATGACCTACTTCGGCACCGCATTTGCGGCTAAATCCGTGATTTTGACCACCGGGACCTTCCTCGGTGGTTGTATTTGGGTGGGAAACAAATCCATGCCTGCGGGACGGGCGGGAGAGTTCGCCGCTGTGGGACTGACGGAAACCTTGCAGAAATTAGGGTTTGAGACCGATCGCCTCAAAACTGGAACCCCGGCGCGGGTGGACAATCGATCGGTCCATTACGATCGCCTAGAACCCCAGCCCGGTGACGAAGCGGTGCGCTGGTTTAGCTTTGACTCCAGCGTTTGGCAAGAGCGGGAGCAACTCTGCTGTCACCTCACTCGCACCACCGCTGCTACCCACAAGCTGATTCGGGACAACCTGCACCTGACCCCTGTGTATGGCGGCTTTATCGATGCCAAAGGCCCCCGCTACTGCCCCAGTATTGAGGATAAAATTGTCCGCTTTGCGGACAAGGACTCCCACCAAATTTTCATCGAACCCGAGGGCCGAGATACCCCGGAACTCTATATCCAGGGTTTTTCCACCGGGCTACCGGAGCCATTGCAGTTGGAACTACTGCGCACCCTGCCGGGATTGGAGGATTGCGTGATGTTACGGCCCGCCTATGCGGTGGAGTATGACTATCTACCCGCGACCCAGTGTTACCCGACGCTGATGACAAAGCGGGTTGAGGGGCTATTTTGCTCCGGCCAAATCAACGGCACGACCGGCTATGAGGAGGCTGCAGCCCAGGGCATTGTGGCCGGGATTAATGGGGCTCGCTTTGCCCGAGGCCAGGAAATGCTGGTTTTCCCCCGTGAGGGCAGCTATCTTGGGACTTTGATCGATGACCTCTGCACCAAGGAACTGCGGGAACCCTACCGAATGCTGACCAGCCGCTCCGAATATCGCCTTATTTTGCGATCGGACAATGCGGATCAACGCCTTACGCCCCTGGGTCGGGAGATTGGTCTGATTGGGGACGATCGCTGGCAGCAGTTCCAAACCAAGCAGGCGGCGATCGGGGCGGAACAGGAACGCCTCCACAGCCAGCGCCTCAAGGAGCAGGATCCCATTGGTCAGCAAATTGCCGCCGATACCCAACAGCGCATTAAAGGGTCCATTACTTTGGCAGATCTGTTACGTCGTCCCGGATTTCACTATGGGGATCTGACTCGCTACGGTTTGGGTGAGGCAACCCTTCCTCGGGAGGTGTGGGAGGGGGCTGAGATTGCCATTAAGTACTCGGGCTATATTCAACGCCAACAAAATCAAATTGAGGCGATCGCCCGCCAAGCCAATCGCAAGCTGCCCCCGGATTTGGACTATGCCGGGATCACGACTCTCTCCCTGGAGGCCCGTGAGAAGCTGAGTCAGGTGCGTCCGCTGACCCTGGGTCAAGCCTCCCGCATTGGTGGGGTAAATCCGGCGGATATTAACGCTTTGCTGGTGTATTTAGAACTCCGCGAGGCGACTTTGGTCCCAGCTTCTTCCTAGCTCGGGTCTTCGAGGATCACAGCTTGGGATTGGCGCTTTCCGCGCAGCGGGGGCCAAGTCCCACGATTTCTCCGTTCCGTCGCGTCGAACCCGCCTTGTTGCGTCGAACCCGCCTGGAGCGTCCCGATCTCTCCTGCCCTACTCTATCCACCCCACCCACCCTTGGCCCTGTTCTATGTCCACTTCTTCCTTGTCCGTGCGGATACTCAATGTTGAGATTGATAATCTATCGATGCCGGAATTGTTGCACCGTCTGGGGTCTGGGGGATTTGTCGTGACGCCGAATGCGGATCATCTGATCAAGCTGCAAACCGATCGGGAGTTTTACCAACTGTATCAAGCTGCCGATTATCGCGTTTGTGACAGTCAGATTGTCCTGGGTGCTTCCTATGTTTTGGGGACTCCCCTGAAAGAACGGCTCTCCGGTTCTGATCTCCTGCCTGCCTTCTATCGCTACTACCACAACGATGAGTCCATGCGGATCTTTCTTCTTGGGGCAGCGGAGGGGGTGGCCGAGCGAGCGAGGGCCAATATTAATGCCACCGTACAACGCAATATGGTGGTGGCGGCCCATTCCCCGTCCTTTGGGTTTGAGCGGAATACGGAAGAATGCGATCGGATTATTGAGCAAATCAATGCATCCGGGGCAACGGTGCTCGCGATCGGGGTGGGAGCACCGAAACAGGAAAAGTAGATTTATCACCATCGCCATCGCCTGCCCCAGGTTAAGGTTTTCCTGGCGATCGGGGCGACGATCGACTTCGAGGCCGGAGAAGTAAGCCGCGCTCCCCGCTGGATGAGCAACTGGGGAGTGGAGTGGCTCTACCGCATTAGCCAGCAGCCTGCCCGCCTCTGGCGGCGATATTTGGTGGATGATCTGCCGTTCCTGTGGTTGTTGCTGCAACAGCGTCTAGGCGTTTACCAAAACCCCATGGCCTAGGCCATGGGGTGTGTCCGACGATCGTCCACGGGCACGGCCCATGGACCCTATTGGGTCACGGGTTGGGGGCTGATCTGTGTCAACAGAACCCTATAATTGTTGTGTTTCTATGCCCAGGCTTTTTGGTTATCTATGATACTGTAGGGAAAAGGCGGGTTCTCATGCTATAGGGATATCCCGCTAGCGGTTGTTCTCTTCATCACCGCAGTTCCCTTGTCTTCAACTCCCACTTAATAGCGACGGAATCATGTCTATTGCTCCCATTGAACTGTTGACTCTACTGATTGGATTCCTTGCTGTTTGGATGATGTTAAACAGTACGAAGCTCTGGTTTACGGCGCTTGCTGCGATTATTGCTGTGGTTTGCGGGGTCCTGAGTTATGATTTTGCTCCTTGGCCACTCCAAATCGCGATGATTTGCGTTCTTCTCTTCATTGGCAATAGCAAGCTCACCACCGATCCCTAGGGCAGCGCAAACAATCCAAATGTTTGTCCCATGTCCCCCGTAGGGCACCTCGAAAAATTCAAATTTTGACCGCAGTGCCTACGGCAGAATCAGGGTTGTGGCCGGCGGCGAAGCCGCCGGCCACAATTAATCGAGGTGCCCCGTAGGAATTGGAGTCTGGAAATTGGATGAATTGGTTTGGGTAGCTTTGCTACCCAAACCAATTCATCAAACTGCCTTATCCTAAGAGGATGTTTGACAATCTAAGAGAATCCCCCCTAACCCCCCTTTATAAGGGGGGGACGGCCTCTTCTTCCCCCTCTTCAAAAGGGGGACTGAGGGGGATTCGGCTAAGGTCCGCAGGCCCTTAGCCGAAGTTTTCAAACAGCTTCCTAGGCTGTTTCTCCGCCCGCAGTCTCGGGATTAATCCCAAAGAGAGGAATGCCCTCCCCGAGGGAAATTACGCCTGGCAGCTCTAGCTCTACTTCCGGTGCTTCGACGAGTGTTTGGCCCAAAATCTCAATGCTGCCGCTAGCGATCGCATTCCCGATTTTCAAGCCCGTAATCTTGCCGTTCTCCACCTGTAGCAAGACCCCATCAACGACGATACCCGCATTGATATTGATCTCCAGGTTGCCGATCGCCTGCTCCTTCAGTTTCAGTTCTATAGAAGGAGCTTGTTCTGACACCACCTCATGGTTTACCAAGGGCACCGCGAAGGACTCTCCAGGATCCGCCTGGATTTCCTTGTAGTATTCGCTCAGTTCCACGGACTTACTCCAGGCAAAGGCCAGTAAATCGCCCACCACCTGGATTTCCTCCAGGAGCTCACCCAACTTCTCAATCACCATGCCGGTGGTATACTCCACCAGCGTACCGGGGAGTGCCGAGGCTTGCTCCTCCAACTTTGCCTGCAGGGCTGCACGCCGTTCCGCTTGGGCTACTTTCTTCTCGGAATCTGCTGCCCCCGAGTCCTCTGCCTCCTCAGTACCGAAGAGCTCCGTTAGGGCAAGGATATCCGCAAAGCTGGGGCCTTTATTCTCTTCTTCCGTCGCGGTATCCCAGTCGGGCCGGTTGTCCAGAGCGATGGTGGGCATCGTCATCTCCGTGGCCCCCCCCAGTTTGTTAATGGCAATGTTTGGTCCACCCTGTCCCAGTTGGGAGTCAACGGACACATCCATTTCGGTCATGTTTTGGGTTTGATTTTCCCCTTGGCTCTGGCTATCTCCCTCAACATTGCTTGACTCGCTGTTGCTCTGGGAGGCATCGGTTTGGGAGGTGTTGCTCTGGGAGGTGTTGGCGGCGTTGGCGGCGCTAGAGGCATTGGCAGCCCCCGCCGCAGCACTGGATGCGCCCGCAGTTCCCGCAGCACCAGTCGCGCCCGCAGCACTCGTCGCTACAGCGGATGCGATCGCGGCGGCGACACTGCTTGCTGCGCCGGTGGCCACAGCGGCTGCCACCGCCGCGATCGCGGCGGCTCCGGCAACAATCGCAGCGGTGGTACCACTAGCCGAGGCAATGGTTTCGCCCCCCGCTGAGCCAGCCCCCAGGCCAGCCTCCGAGCCAGCTCCTAAGCCAGCGCCCGTCCCAGCCTCTCCTCCCGTTTCACCTGCGGCACCCGCCACAGGGTCTGCGCCTGAGTCTGCACCCGGGTCACCACTGGTATTGGTGTCACTGGCATTTGTGCCAGTGGTGTCCGTTGTACCTGTACTGGCTCCGCCATCGGTACTGGTTTCGGTCCCAGCCGTAGCCCCTGTACTGCTTTCTGCGGTACTCGTGCCAGTATTGGCCCCTGCAGCATTGGCCCCTGTATTACCTCCTGTGCCTGCGGCTGTGGTGGGGGAGTCTCCGGTGCTGTCTGCAACACCAGAAGACGTAACGGCGGATGCCACGACGGTATCCGTCGCTGATCCTGGGGCGGTGTTACCATCACCACCGGCGATTGTGGAACTTGCAGCTGTTGAGGGGGAAGCCGTGGAACCTGCAGCCGTAGAACCTGTAGCCGTGGAGGCTTGTGAATCCGTTGCCGTTGCGATCGATCCAGTATCGCCGACTGTCCCGGTCGTTGCGGGAGTACTTGTAGCATCACCCGAAGTTGCAGCATCTGAGGAGCTAGGGGCTGTCCCCAAGAGTGACTCCTGGAAGGCAGCGGCCAGCAAGAGCAGGGACTGGGACTCCTGCATGGGTGCTAGACCCTGTAGACCCTGGCACCCTGTTGTGCAGAGGGACAAGGTTGTGGGACTCATCCCCGCCGTAATCAGGTTGACACCGGACTCCGTCAGCGGACCCAGAATTGTGACATCGGAAGCCATGCGACCAAAGCCTGTGACCAATCCAGCCCGGGTTCCATTGAGGGTGGTATCGCCCGTCACGAACGGAACGCTCAAGTTACCGCCCCCATGACGAATGGTGATGGTGCCGCCTCCCGTACCGCCTCGGGCGGAGAGACTGGCTTCCTGACCGTTCCGGTCAATGAAGCTACCGATCGCCCGGAAAAACCGGCCTGCGGTGATATCAATGATCCCGCCAGTCCCGGATACGCCCGCTTGGGTGTTAATGCTCACCACTTGGATATCCCCGATCGGGTCCAATTTGACATTCCCCCCGCTGCCGACACTACCACTAGAGTCGATCGTTCCCGCCGTAATCTCTGTGCGGGCATTGTAGAAAATACTGCCCCCGGTACTGCTGGCGGTGATGGCATTGCCGGTGGTGATGGATCCAGTCGTGCTGGTGAGATTAATCGCCTGTCCCGGCGTATAGAGGTTCCCCGTGACTAAATCCCCGGTGCTACTGAGGTTAATCGGCCCCAAAGCATTGATGTTAGCCGCTACGAGTGTTGTACCAGAATTCGCGGTGATGGCGGACCCGCTGAGGTTACCGGTGGTCATGGCGCCAGCGCTGGTGAGGTTCAGGGTGCTACCGCTGCTGAGGGTGCCCGTGGACAGGGTACTGTTACTGCTGATGCGCGTGGCTCCAGCACTGCTGAGTGTCCCCAGGCTCACACTGCCGCCACTGAGGGTGATGGATTGGCCGCTGCTACTGAGGTTGCCGATCGAGAGGGCGTTTGTGGTGCTCACCGCCACAGTATTGCCACTGAGGAGCGTATCGAGCCGAATCGTATTGCTGCTGAGGTTGATGCTGCCGGATGTGCCGCCGGTGGTGCTGAGCGTGCTCACGGTGCCGCCGCTAATGGTGCCGCCAACACTGGCGCTAAGGGGAGCTCCCCCGCTGGAGAAGTTCCCTAGGTTGAGGTTATTGGTGATATCAAACACCAAGGTGCCACCACTGCGAAGATCCCCAACTTGGGTGAGATCCACATCGGCGCCACTCACCGTTGCCAAGCCAGCCCCTGCATCAATGACGCTGGACATGCTGCCACCGCTCACCTGCAGGCGATCGTCGGCGGATCCCATGACTAGACCTTCAAAATTGGCAAACTGGACGGTTTCGCCTAGCCCAAGACCGCTGCCGCCTCCGGGGGAATCCAGGGTCCAGCTCAGGGGTTGATCCGGGCCGTAAAGTGTCGATCCTCCCGCCAGGACGATGGGGTCAAGGAAGGTGACCCCCGTTGCTAGGGTGGCGGTTCCGGTGCCATCGGCCCGACCGATCGTGATTCGGTTAAAGCCATCCTGGAGATTCGCCAGTTCCGCCCTATCCAGATCCAGGGTGCCCGGTACGGCTAGACCCAGGCTAATATTGCGCGTGGTATCGATCGGGACGATCGCCAGATCTCCGCTACCCTGTAACGTTCCGGTTAGATTGAAGGTGTCCGTGTTGAGGGTGAGGGTGTTGTTGCTGGTGATGGCGCCAGAGAGGTTGATGGTTTGGCCCGTGAGAGTCGAAGCACTCGCCAGAGTCAGGGCATCGTTAAAGGACTGGGCACTGGTGGTAGTGATGTTTCCGTTGAGTTGGGTAGTGCCCGCCGCATCAGTTGCGAGGCTAGTGAGGGCTGTGGTGGAGCCGATCGCGCCCTGAATATCGGTTAATCCGGCGCTATTGAGATTTAAGTCAAAGGCTCCGTCCACGGTATTCGCCAGGGTCAAGCTATCACCCGTGAGCGTTGTTGCATTGGCTAGGGTTAGAGCATCATTAAAGGTTTGGGCACCAGTGGTGGTGATGTTTGCACTCAGTTGAGTTGTCCCCACGGCATCGGTTGTGAGGCTATTGAGGGCCGTGGTGGAGCCGATCGCGCCCTGAATATTGGTTAATCCCGCATTGAGGGTTAAGTCAAAGGCTCCATCCACTGTATTCGCCAGGGTCAAACTACCGCCTGTGAGAGTCGAAGCACTGGCCAGAGTAACGGCATCGTTAAAGGTCTGGGCACTGGTGGTATTGATGTTTCCGTTCAGTTGGGTAGTGCCCGCCGCATCGGTTGTGAGGCTAGTGAGGGCTGTGGTGGAGCCGATCGCGCCCTGAATATTCGTTAATCCAGTGCTATTGAGGGTTAAGTCAAAGGCTCCGTCCACTGTATTCGCCAGGGTCAAACTACCGCCTGTGAGAGTCGAAGCACTGGCCAGAGTAACGGCATCGTTAAAGGTCTGGGCACCGGTAGTGGTGATATTTGACCCTAACTGGGTAGTACCCGCCGCATCGGTTGTGAGGCTAGTGAGGGCCGTGGTGGAGCCGATCGCGCCCTGAATATTCGTTAATCCCGCACTGTTCAGCGTTAACCCAAACCCACCATCAACGGTATTCGCCAGGGTCAAACTACCGCCCGTGAGGATAACGTCATTAGCTAGGATCAGGTTATTCAAGGTTTGGGAACTGGTAGTGGTAATATTTGCAGCTAAACGTGCTGTTTCTACCACTGAAAGATCACCCGCCGTAAAGAATCCGTTCGCATCTAAGGTCAGGTTATCCACCTCTAGCAAACCACTGACCGCTAAAGTCCCATTACTGAGGATGAGGTTTCCTCCCGTCAAACTCGTCAAATTAACGGGATCTCCCTGGGTTTGATCAAACAGAACAGTACTGGTCGCAGGAATAATGACATTGCTCACATTCGATCGATCTGGAATGGCACCCACGATCGTAAGATCAGAGCTAGTGGCCCAGTTCTTTGGGTCAAACCACTGGCCTCCTGTGTCTGGCCCCACCCAGGTGGCAGACTCAAGACGTGTAATGCTAGCAGACAAAGTACCGGACAGAGTATAGTTGAACGCTCGACTGCCGGTTAGGGATGGGGTGACACTCTGATTACTAACCACATGGCGATCGGCAAAG
>JAYKIB010000078.1:0-29641 GCA_035285005.1 Prochlorothrix sp. | reverse complement strand
CTCCCAAGCCGGGAGAAGGGGAGTGAGACTTCTTAAAGTCCCTCTCCCGTTCTGGGAGAGGGATTTAGGGTGAGGGCCATTGCTGTAGGGGGTTTCTAGGGGGGGTTAACGAAAGTGGGATGCTCCCGCTTCGCCGCCCAACCCAACCCTGATTCCTACGTGGGTCACTGGGCGCAAATTTGGATTTTTCGAGGTGCCCAAGCGGCTATTGGATGTTACAAGCGGCTAGCTGTGTGAACGATGCGTGTAAACAGCGCAGGGGTCCGCACTGCCTCCCGATCCCCACGCCCCCAAGGAAATGAATCGCGGTACCCTAAAGCAGTTCTCCCACTCGGGAAAGGGGCAAATCCGATGCGGTGTGGCCCCCCTGCTGCCCCGCGTCAACCTTCCCAGACCGGCCAGGATCGTTTCTCCGTCTAGTTGTTTCATTGACCAACCCACTGAGCACCCCTATGACACAAGCGATCGACACCGTTGATAACCAAGCAAATGCCCCGGTTTCCACGGAAGCCAACGGCGAACCTGTCCAGGTTCGTGTAGAGGACGATCGCACAGGCATGAGCTTGGAAACCCTCAAGCGTGCCTTTGCCGACCATCTCTTCTACCTCCAAGGCAAGGATGCCTCCTCTGCCAACCAGGCCGACTACTACAATGCTTTGGCCTTTACGGTGCGCGATCGCCTGTTGCGGCGGTGGTTAGCCACCCAGGAAGTCTACGCCTGTCAGGCGGTGAAGCGAGTCTGTTACCTATCCGCCGAGTTCCTGATGGGGCGGCACCTGGGCAATAGTCTGATTAACCTGGGTCTGTACGAAAAAATCGACCAGGCCATCCAGGAATCGGGCTTAAACCTCCAGGACTTAATTTCAGAAGAAGAGGATCCGGGCCTCGGTAACGGGGGTTTGGGTCGTTTAGCGGCCTGCTTCCTCGATTCCCTCGCGACCCTAGAGATTCCAGCGATCGGCTACGGAATTCGCTACGAATTCGGCATTTTCCACCAGGTCATTCGCGATGGCTGGCAAGTGGAGATTCCTGACCAATGGCTGCGCATGGGCAATGTGTGGGAACTGCCTCGACGGGATGAAGCCGTGCAAATTAAGCTGGGTGGCTACACCGAGGGCTACCACGATCCCAAGGGTAACTATCGGGTGTCCTGGATTCCAGCCCGGACCGTGGTTGCGGTGCCCTACGACACCCCCGTACCCGGTTACGACACCAATGTCGTCAATATTCTCCGGCTTTGGAAGTCAGAAGCCGGAGATGAGTTTAACTTCGATGCCTTTAACGCCGGAAACTACGATCGGGCCGTTGCCGAAAAAATGAGTTCCGAGAACATCTCCAAGGTTCTCTACCCCAACGACAACACCCCCCAGGGTCGGGCCCTGCGTCTGGAACAGCAGTACTTCTTCGTGTCCGCCTCCCTCCAGGACATGATTCGCAAGCATTTGGCCCTCAACCCGACCCTCGACAACTTCCACGATAGTTTTGCCATCCAGCTCAACGACACTCACCCCACCGTCGCCATTCCTGAACTGATGCGGCTCCTGGTGGATGAACATGGGGTTAACTGGGATCATGCCTGGGGGATCACCCAGCGCACCTTTGCCTACACCAACCACACCCTGATGCCCGAAGCCCTCGAACGCTGGCCCGTGCGTCTACTCGGTCCCACCCTGCCCCGGATTCTGGAGATTATCTACGAAATTAATCGCCGGTTCCTGGAAGATGTGCGCAGTTGGTATCCCAATGATGAAGCGCGGGTTTCCCGACTCTCGATTATTGAGGAGCATCCCGAGAAGTCGGTGCGCATGGCCTATCTCGCCTGTGTGGGCAGTCATGCCATCAATGGGGTAGCCGCCCTGCACACGGAACTACTGAAGCAGGATACCCTCCACGACTTCTATGACCTCTGGCCCGAGAAGTTCTTCAACAAAACCAATGGCGTCACACCCCGCCGTTGGATCATGCTCAGCAACCCGAAGCTGTCGGAACTCTTTACGGAAAAAATTGGCAAGGGATGGCTCTCTAATCTGGATGAGCTGAAGCAGTTGGCTCCCTATGCAGAAGATGCGGAGTTTCGCGTTCGCTGGCGGGCCATTAAGCTCCACAACAAGCAGGTGCTGGCGGAGAAAATCTACCAGCGCACCGGCATTGAAGTGGACCCCACATCCCTATTTGATATCCAGGTCAAGCGGATCCACGAGTATAAGCGCCAGCATTTGGCCGTCCTCCACATCGTTGCTCTCTATAACCAGATTAAGCAGAACCCAAGCTTTGATATTCAGCCCCGCACCTTTATTTTTGCGGGTAAAGCGGCACCGGGATACTACCAAGCCAAACTGATCATCAAGCTGATTAATGCAGTGGGTACCATCATCAATCGCGATCCCGATGTACGCGGTCGTCTCAAGGTGGTCTTCTTGCCCAACTTCAGCGTTTCCCTAGCCCAGTATATTTACCCCGCTGCGGACCTGTCGGAGCAAATTTCCACTGCCGGGAAGGAAGCGTCTGGCACCGGTAATATGAAGTTCTCCATGAACGGGGCCTTGACGATCGGGACGCTGGACGGCGCCAATATCGAAATCCGGGAAGAGGTGGGCCCAGAGAACTTCTTCCTCTTTGGCTTGACGGCAGAGGAGGTGGGCAGCCTCAAGGCCAAGGGCTACCGGTCGCGGGATTACTACAACAGCAATATGGAGCTAAAGGAAGTGATCGACCAGATCGCCAGCGGTGCCTTCTCCCCCAGCGAGCCAGACCTGTTCAAGCCGATCACGGACTCCCTGCTTCAACAGGATGAGTACATGTTACTGGCTGACTACCAAGCCTATGTGGACTGCCAGAAGGAAGTCAGCAAAGCCTACCGGGATCAGGAAAATTGGAGCCGGATGTCGATCCTCAACTCGATTCGGATGGCTAAGTTCTCCTCCGATCGGACGATCGCAGAATACGCCAAGGAAATCTGGAAAGTGGATCCCGTTCAGGTACCCCTGGCGGACTACGATTCCAGTCAGGCCGGCCTGGGCTGGGGTAAAACCTGCGATCTGGACTAGCAGCCGTGGGACGGGGGGCCCCGGGATCTGCGCTTTGCCCCCGTTCCTTCAGGGAGAAGAGTCCATAGGGAGATCGGCCCACAGCAACAGGTCCCGATTGGGAGCCAGGGTTAGGCCAGGGAGTCCCTGCTATGGGGAAGATGAATGCTTGAGACCAGCCCGAAGTAACAGAACGATCGCCATAGTCCGGGTAGAAACTAGAATAGACCCCGTAAAAACCACAATTGGGGGGATGGCAAAGCCATCCCCCCAATCCATTAGGTCCAAGATTAAGAGACCGGGTTGGACACCTCGATTAATACAGATTTTCACCGCAGTACCCACGGCAGAATCAGGGTTGTGGTGTTCGGCGAAGCCGCGCACCACAATTAATCGAGGTGCTCGGTTGGTTAGGGCAGCTGCGTTGCCCCAACCAACCCATCCATCCAAAGCCCTAGCGGGCTACCCGAGAGGCCCCAGGGGCGTGTCATCAATTCAGTGAGAAACCTTGCACTATCAGAGTTACACGCCCCCCAGTTGTGGAAGCTAGGCTGTGTCCCTGATTCTGAGGGTATTAACCGGGCTAGGCGATGACAGCCCCTAATGGTTAGGCTGGTGAAAGCGAATGCCCAGGAACACATCGTAGAGAAACTGCCAAAACTCCTTGCCCGAAAAAATCCCAAGGGTTTGGGGGCTATTTTTCTGGTCGAGTAAAGGACGCGTCGCCTCGTAGGCCGCTTCGTAGCGGTACCAGGGAATCGAAGGCCAGAGATGATGAACTAGGTGGTAGTTCTGACCCATGATCAGATAATTCAAAACCCGACCGGGATAGACCCGTGCATTGCGCCAACGGTGCCGTTCCTGGAAAGGACGATGGGGCAAATAATCAAAGAAAATTCCCAGGGCAATGCCCACCACCAGAGCAGGAGAGAACCAGAAATTGAGAATATAGTCCTGGTAACCGTAGTGGATGCCGAGGTAAATCAGACCGGCCACAGCAGCACGACCTAAGACCCACTCCAACAGTTCAAACTTGCGCCAGAGCCGCCGCCGGAAGAAAAAAATCTCGTGGTAAAAAAAGCGAGGCGCAATCAGCCATACCGGCCCGCTGGTTGAAACAAAGTGGTCAGGATCATTTTCCGGGTCATTCACATTACCGTGGTGCTGGAGATGCACCCGCGTGAAGACCGGAAAAGAAAATCCTAGCAACAGGGCACTGGCATGACCCAGGGCTGCGTTAATGATGCGGTTAGGGTGGGCAGCGTTGTGACAGGCATCATGGATGACTGTACCTACCAGATGGAGGGCCAGCACATTCATCCAAAAACAACACCATCGGGGCCAGTCCCAGGCCATGTATCCCAAGGTGGAGCAGGCGGCAAGGGCATAGGATCCCAGACACATCCAGAGATTGGGATTCCAAGCGCCGGGAGGCTGCAAAAACTCACGGGGGACCGTGGTCAGGGGCACCTGCGCCTCTGACAGGGGGTGGACCCTCTGTTGCTGCGTCTTTTCAGGTTGAAGTGCGGTTGGCATTCAGATTACTTGGGAAAGTCTAGACAGACGGGACGGGGACAAGTTCCCCCTGACAAGGACCGACAGGATTGACTTTTAGAAACCAGTTGGGTAAGGTCGCAGGTGCCTAAGACCTCCGGGAGATTATTCCTGGGGCGGTTGCAACGCCCGATTCATAGTATTGGTCCGTGCTATGCGTTGGGGTCGTGCTTGGCCGAAAGCCAAGTTCCAGCCAGAGTCCCCCACAGCAGGAATAGTCCCCCACAGGGGCACCCTACAGCAGGACACGAGCCTAGAGTCCAGAATCGGAGTCCACAACGGGTTGCGATAGAATGCCCGGTCCAGCCTGGGGAGGGTCGGGACGATCGGGACTAGGGACAACCCGAACCCGAACCTTCACCGGAATCCAGCGCTAGCAGCCACCCCATACTTAGGACGCGTTGCTTAGAACCAGTTTGGGGCTTGAATTCCCCACACCCGATCCCAACAACCCGATCCAGTGAACAATCGTGGCCTTCTAAATAAAGGCGACGGCGAGCAACCCGAACGGGCTGACTTGGACTCGCAGCGGATCCTACGCTTGACTCTTGGGAGTGGGACCAGCAGCCTGCTCTGGCTTAGCTGACTCCTGGCAATCCTGCGCCTATCTCCTCGGGTAGTATAAGGCAAAAGTAAACATTGATAAAGTTTTATGACAATTTTCCTAGGTTAGATGAGAATCCGTGGAGGCTTCCTGGCCTGGGGAGCGTTGGGGAGGTTGATCCGGGAAAATGCTAGATTTTGCACTGCCATTTAACCTAGGGGCGGATTGGGGGCTAACCCTATTTCCCCTGCGCGTGATGTTGTTTCAAGGACTGCTGCTTGTGGTGGCGATCGCGATGGAGGCTTGGGTCCTGGGACAAAAGCTGGGGGTCAGTCCCCGAGGTAGTGTCCAGTTTGCAACCCTTTTGAACCTCTTTTCGACGATTATGGGCTGGCTGATGTTTTTGGTGTTGGAGGTGCTGCTACCGGAGCGTTGGCGCTGGGAGGTGATGAATTACGTGCTGTTCGATCGCCCCTTTCAGTTGGAAGCCCAGAGCATTAGTACCCTGGTGGTTTGCTTTGTGTTAATCACGTTTATTGCCACCTTTTTCCTGGAAACCCAGGCGCTGAACCTCCTGCTGCTCATCCTCAGAACCCAGCCCCAAATACGGAAAGACACTTCCCAAGTCCAGTCCAACCGGATGAATCGGTACCAAGCCTCGTGGACCGATCGGTACCGCATGAATACCCTGCTCATGGCCAATGCCTACAGCTACAGTGCCATTTTGGTGCTCCTGATTCTACGCCAAACCTTGACCTAACAGGAGCGAGATCCCCCAGCAAGAGATCCCAAGAAACTACGCTGCTCCCCGCCCGCCCGATCTGAGCGATCGATCTGAATCCCCAAACCGCTGCCATGAAAGAACTCTTTGACTCGATTAAGTCGATTCTTTGGCCAGAGCGTCTCTACTCTTGGCAGACCGCCATCTCTCTGTGTGTGCTGGCTTGGTTGATGTCATTTCCCACGGAGCCGCCGATCCAAAACTTGCTGGTGCGCCTGGGCTGGGTTTGTCTCATTGTGGGAGTGGGCTGGCTGACGACGGAGAACCCGATCGAACTCTGGGGCCTATCCTTTAGTCCCTGGCTGACGGGTCTCCTGATTTGCATTTTTCTATTTGTTAGTAATCCCGAAGAAAGCCCTCCTCGAATCGCAGTGATTCTCTGGCCCGTGATTGCGGCCCTGGTCGCGGTGTTTCCCGCCAGCTTTCGACCCACGACGGGCCTACAGATCCCGCCCATTCCCACCCGGACCCGGCTCCTGGTCATCCTGTTGAGTAACCTGCTACTCATGACCTGGATTTTATTTTTCTATGTGATGGAGGACTGGTTGATTGCCTACCCCGGATTGCGCCAGGAAGATTTTAGCGGCAGTCAGTTTGTCTATGCGGCGGGGGAGGTGCCCTCGCGGACCGATCGGGGGGCTGGAATTGTGCAGGGCATGTCGGATGTGCTGATCGATACGGTAGCAGAGCGACCGCGATCGGAGGTGGAGCGATGGTTATTGCAGCTCCGGGAGGATCCCGATGCACCGGCCCAGTTTCGAGACACGGTATTCGATCGTCTGACCTTGACCACACCGCGATCGGTGCGCGACGAGAAGCTCTGGCAGTTTGAAATTCGGATTACAGAACCGGCCTACCAGATCAGTTTAGGAGCCCGGTGGATGGGTCCCAGTGCCCACAATGAGGGCTACCTGATGCAGCGCACCTGCCAAATCAGCTTTATCAATCCAACCAATCCCGAGGATCCCACGACCCCAGCTCAAGTGGCCTGTGGGGGCCAAATCAATAAGATTGCCCCGGCTCCGGTGAGCTAGGAGCGGTCATCCCGGTGAGCTAGGAGCTATGATCATTACACCCTCAACGGCCCTCAGAGTCGGGGACCCAGCCCCTTCGACCTCCGTGACTCCATCCTTTCCCTGGCCAGTGCCTGGCCATTGTGACGATCGCCCATGGCTACCCAAACCCTCTCCCAGTACTGTTCTTCTTCCTGGCAACTCACCGTTCACAGCGAGCCGTCGCCCCTCTCCCAATGGGCCGGTGAGACGATCGTGGGGCACCTTCAGTTTCAACTGGTGCGGCTACCGTCCGTTGCGTGGAAATCCGACAACGCACCGGAGCCGGTGCTCCAGGGTCCGGGAGCAGTGCTCCAGGGCCTGCATGGAGCCGTCCAAAGCTATCTTGAGCAGCACCTTGGCCAAGGGCTGGTGCTAGGGTTAGTCCCAGGGTTCATACCCGAATTGGTGCCGCAGGAACCCGATCCCGAGCAAACCCCGGCGGCGATCGGGGCAGTTGACTGGCTGCCTTTCCGCCCTGGGGAGTTGTTAGGCTCGGCGAGTGTCTCCTTTGATCCAGCCTCCAGCCCTAACCAGACGATCGGTAAGCATCAGACGATCGGCAAAAACCTGCTGGAAACAGTCCCGATCGAAGCTCCTCCAGATACAGCGCCCCCCAACGCTGCCCTCCCGATCGAAGAGACAGACTCCCCCGATCTCAAACCCTCACTGTCCCTGAATCTCGATGCAGAAACCCTAGCCAGTCTAGAATCCCCAGGATTGACAGCCTCCAACCCGAGCGGTCCAGAGTCTGCGGGCCCCGCATCTCACAACCCAGAATTTCCGGTCCCAGCGTTAGCCCGATTGAGCCACCCCGCAGACGCGACCCCGGCCATCCACCTCGAAGCCCTGCCCCCCCTTCGCCATCGCCTTTCTATCCACAGCACCCCAAATCCCAATCACACCCCCCGCCTCAACAACCCAAACCCCGGCAGCCTCCGTCCTGACCCAACCCTCAGGGACCTCAATTCGGGCAAGACCCAGGACAACCCAAACCTCAAAAATCCAAATCCCAAAAATCCAAATCCCCGCAAGACCCCGGACCAAATCCTAGAAATCACCACCTTGGAACTCTTCGACTTGGTGGATGTGCTGGACCAATGGCAGGGCAGCATGGCCCTCTTGCCCGGTTGGCAAACCCCGCCCAAATCCCAACCTCGCCCCTGGGTCCGATCGGTGGCTCTGGTGCTAGTCACCATGGGTGTGACCGTGGGCGGGATGCAACTGATCCAAAGTGGGCGCGATCGGGTGGCCCTCAGTCCTGAGGCCCAGAGGGCAGAAACCGCTCCGGTTACAGCCGATGCACCGAATACGGGCAATGGGATCGATCGGCTCCCCCCTCCCCCCGGTGCAAACCCGGATTTCAATCTCTCCACCCGCCTGGAGGTGGGTCCAACGTTAGACAGTGCCAACGGGAACACAGACGCGGCCAGTTCGGACCCCAATGGCATCAACTCCAGCGGCCTGAACCCCAACTCTGACCCCCTGAGCTTGGGAAATAGCCAACCCTTACCCCGCAGTAGCACCGCCAACCTGCCCCCCCCACCTCCCGCCCCCTGGCTCATCCTGCCTCCCCCGCCGGCTCCCCGTTCCGGCCCCAGCACCCAAACGTCAACCCCAGGCTCCGTGGCTCCTCCACCCAGCACCAGCAGTCGATCGGCCCCCCCGTCCACCCCAAGCAGTGTCCCACCCCCGGCCCGCTCCGAAGCAGAGATCGCCGCATTGGGCGACCAGGTACCGGGTGCACGCAGCGCCGCCAGCGAAAACCGCAATCTAGCCGCAGAAACCGCCCGTCTGGACGCAGCGATCCGGTCTGGGCCCACATCCAGTCCCGCCAATCTCGATGCCGCCGCCCCCCTAGGAGCCGCAGGGAGCATCCCAGCCGAGGAGGTTCCCCCCACCGAAGACATCACCCAAACCCAGGTTGCTGCTGTGCGTAGCTATTTCCAGCGCGTTTGGCAAGCACCCAACTCCCTGAGCCAACCCCTCCAATACGGATTGGTCGTCGGATCCAAGGGGGAACTCCGGGCGATCGATCCCCAGGATAATGCTGCGGGTAACTTCCTCGATCGCACCGGAATGCCGCTGCTTGGGGATCCCTTTGTCCCTGCACCCGCCGATGGTCGCAACCGCTCCCTCAGCCTCACGCTCTACCCCGACAATCGGGTCGAAGTCTACAGTCTCGGCACCTGGTAAGCCTCACGACGGTATAGTACAATCAGCCCAGCGCTGACCCTCAACGCTAGACTAGCCCCCAGCCCGTACTCTGGACAGCCTCCCCACGACGAACGATACGTTCGGAGTAGGGCATCCCCCTGGGCGAGGAGTTGTCCTGAAGGGGCCTCGACTAAGACTCGACTAATAGGGATGAGCGGTGCAGCCGCCCAAGCTAGCCCTGATTCTGGTGTGAGTCACAGGCCAAACCCTTAGATTTTTCCAGGTGTCCCACGGTCATCGCCAAGGTAATCAGGACAAGTCTGGGGAAAGAGACCCTCGCTGTGCGAGGAGTTCCGACCTTCACCCTGTCCCAACACCTTCGTCCGCTGCCAGACCTCAAGCCTGGACCTGTCCCCGCTGCGCAGGGGCCAAACTTCAAGCCTCCGCAACGAACCAGCCCATTCCCCCATGGCAGCCACTGGGTTGATGCGAACAAGTCTGGGGAGCAAACTCCTCATCAGTAGGAAGCCTTGCTGACCTCACCTGTCCCCACAACCCCGTCCGTTGCGCAACCTAAGCCAAAGTCTTTTATTAAATTTCTAGTTTTACCCCCGTGGAATCCCTCAAAATAACTCTCCGATCATCCCTGGGGCGAACCCTGGGGGTGATCTGCATGGCGATCGCCCTAGCCTTCTTTAGTCTTCCCCTCCGTGCTGAAGCCGCCCTTCCCGCCGGAAATGCCATCAAGGATGGGGAAGCCCTCCTGCGCTATGCCCTTCCCATTGCCAACGAAGACATTCGCAAGGTCCAAGAAGAAGTTGAGACCATTGCCTACAGCCTGCGTGGCTTGCGTTGGAGTTCTGCCCAGAAGAATGTTAGCAACGCGATTCGCACCTACTCGCTCTATAACAAGCGAATTTTGGAGGCTGTCCCTGCGGCACGGCAGGCGGCCGCCCAACCCCTGATCGATGACCTCAACACAGCCCTGTTTAGCCTCAAAGAGGCCGTGGGTGAGGAAAATGGGGACACCACCTTCGAGCGACGGGCCACCGTGCTCTCGCTGATTGGGCAGATCGAAGCCCTGATGGTGGAGGAGTTTCCCTTCGAGGTTCCGGCAGAGTATCGTGAGCTGCCCTACCTCACGGGACGGGCCACCGTTGAGATGAGCACCAACCAAGGTGATTTGACGATCGTGGTGGATGGTTTTAGCGCCCCGATTACGGCTGGAAACTTTGTGGACCTGGTCGATCGGGGATTCTATGATGGTTTGCCCATCACCCGCGCTGAAGAGTTCTATGTGGTTCAGTTTGGTGACCCAGCAGGACCCGAGACGGGCTTTGTGGATCCGGACAAGGGCAGCCTCCGTACCATTCCCTTTGAGGTGCTGGTCCAGGGAGACGAAGAGCCTATCTATGAATTCACCCTTGATTCCTTAGGAATTTACCCGATCGAGCCGGTGCTGCCCTTTTCGGCCTACGGCACGGTGGGGATGGCCTATCCCTCGGGTGAACCCAATGGCGGTTCCTCCCAGGTGTTCTTCTTCCTCTATGAGCCGGAACTTACACCGGCGGGTTCTAACCTGCTGGATGGTCGTTACGCAGCCTTTGGCTATGTGACAGAGGGAGCAGAAACCTTGGAGCGGCTACGCGTGGGTGATGTGATCCAGAGTGCAACGGTGGTGTCGGGCCTAGATAAGTTAGTCCAACCCTCCTAAGCGTCCCCCGATCCCGAGGGCGCCTCGAAACCCACAGGGTTTCACCCCAGTTGCACTACGGCACCCGCGGCAGAATCAGGATTGTGACGGGCGGCTTTGCCGCCCGTCACAATTTATAGCGGTGTCCTTGAGTTTTACGGGTTAATCCCACGTCGAAGGCGCTAGGGGCTGTCATCATTTAATTCCAGAATGCCCTCAGAACCAGGGACACAGCCCCTAGCCCATAAAGCTGGGGCGGGCGTGCAACTCTGATACCGCAGGGTTTCTATCGTTAATTGATGACACGCCCTAGGAGAGGCACTAGGAGACCCCAGCTTAGGTCCCATCTCCCCTTGGGCATTGGGGACGCACCCACTTTGTGGGTACGTCCCCGGACAATACCCGAACACTAATAATAGTGGCTCTACTTAGGCAGCAGAAAACTAGGGGCTGTTGGGCACCTCGATTAATACAGATTTTCACCCGAGTGCCTACAGCAGAATCAGGGCTGGGTTGCGCGGCGAAGCTGCGCAACCTAATTAATCGAGGTGCCCTGTTCCTGTAAACCTAGAATGCCTTCAGAGTCAGGGACACAGGGCCTAGCTCATTCATAGTCCCTAGTTCATTCAACTGGGGTAGGTGATCCCTCTGATATCGCAAGGTGCCTACCGTTGATTGATGACACAGCCTAGGGGCGCAAGGGCAGCTCCCAGGGATGGGAAACAGTGAGCCGGCGGCGCGTTTGGGAGCGGTGAGTCTGGTAGTAGAGCCACAAACCTTGGTTGATTACCTTCGTTAGCCCGTACAAAATTACCAACACTCCAAAGGTAACCGCCATAATCAGCAAGGGACGCTGGGCCAACAGATCATCCATAACTTGTGAGACCAGCGCATCAGGGCGGGTCACAATATCCCAACTGTTAAAGCGGGGAAAACGCCCTAGATAAATGCCGATTGCCGTCAATCCATGCAGCAAGATCTCCGTCGGCACCACCCATCGTCCGGCCCCCTGTCGCCGTAGGTAGTGCCCTAGGTTCATCAACGACACCACATAGGCCTGGAACCCAAACCCCATAAACAGTAAATATTGCGGGATCAGCACCAGGGTGATGATCCAAATTGAGTGAACCTGGCGGATATCCTGAACCAGGTGAATTACGTCCGTGAGCACGTAGGGAGCATTGGGCAAGAAGACCAAGCCAATGGCTGCACCCACCCACCACAGGAGAGACCGACGACCCCGTCCTCGAAACAGCCAAAAACTCAGGACTAATGGAATAAAGGCTAAAAAGCTATTCCAGGCCATGAAGTCTTGCAGGTTGTGGCAAGCCAGACCGAGGGCGTAGGCAAGCCGGGTGAAGAATGTTGTCATAGGGCAGAACTCAGTAGGGCGATCGGCACGCAATCAGCGCAGGTATCGATCGCGGGACAAAACTGGAACTGCGAGTCATGCCGGGGGAATTCTGAGCTGTAGTGGCTAACGGTCCAAGGATTCAAGGATTGCGTAGGCCAACCTCGTTAATAGTGTAAGGTAACTCGATTAACTTTGGGGGGCAGCTTCGCTCCCCGTTCCCATCAGTTCGATGCTCCTCGGTTCGATACCCCTCCCATCTCTCCCCAAATACGAGGGGGGGGTAACGATAGGGCACCTGGATTAATTGTGGCAGGCGGCTTCGCCGTTAGGGGGCTAGATTCGCACCCAAATCTGGCTCAATTCCAATTCCCCGATCGAACACCTCAATATCCCATTGGCCTCGGCGAGCCGTCTCAACTGTGATGTAGCGACCGTCTGGACTAATACTGGGATTCCGAAACCAACCGCGATACCCCTGGGTGAGACGACGGGGACGGTTCGTGGCCCGATCGTACAGATGCACCTCCAAACGACCCCGATCCTGGGCCAGATAGACAATGTAACGTCCCGATCGACTGAGGCTGGGGCTCTCGATAGCCTGATCACGACGATTCAGACCCGGTAAGGGCACAAAACGGTTGTCCTGAAGGTCAAACAGCACCAACTCCGAGGTGCCACCCCGATCGGTGATGTAGGCCACCCAGCGACCATCGCCACTCAGGGCTGGCTGGCGTTCTTGGTAGCGACTATTTAAAGTCGAAAAACTGCCGGGTCCACCGGGACCGGGGGCAGCACAGGCCGCCAAGACCAAGAGACTCACCGTGAGCAGACCGGCCAGGACCGGGAGTTTGGCCCGACCTGGGACCGGGCGTTGAAAACCGGACTGGGCCGTCAAGATTGGGGGACACGGCAGAGAAAGCTTTGCAGAGCAGGGCAGTACAAAATTTGTAGGACGCAGCAGGGCACGCTTGGCAGAACCCTTTAAAGGGCACCCCGTCTTCGGTACACGCAGGTGCGCCACGAGTCGAGAAAAACGCGGAGGGCAAGGCCGAAGCCGGGAACTAGGGCAATCCTGCAAACGGCGACCCTTAGACCAAGACCAAACCCTAGACCAAAACCTAGAAGGCATCGTCGCCATAGGGCGATCGGGACAGCAAGGTGGACGGGGGGCGACGACGGGGCCGACGATTGGGATTCCCGGATCGATCGGAGTCCTCCCCGTAGGCACTGCCCGCATCGTCAGAATTGAAACCCTCGGGCGCAGCCCCGGCTTCAGTACCATAGGCTGTTCCCCCATAGGAGCCGCTGCTATAGCTGCTGCTGTAACTGCTGTCGTAGCGACCCTCGGAGTCTCCCCCACCATTGCCGTAGACCGAAGGATCCTCCGTGGGATCAATCCCCCCGGCGAACTCTTCTCCATAGCCAGCCACCGCCCCTGCACCGGCCTCAGCACTGCTCCCAAAGTCTAGGGGTGTGCCGTAACTCTGGGCCGGGTCGCTGGGGCTGACCCCATAGCTCCCGTTGGCCCCTGTCCCGCCATTTCCGGTATCCCCATAGGCAGACGCACCGTAGCCTTCGGAACCATAGCCCCGATCGCCGTAGGTCTCTGCATTACCGTAGCGATCGCCATACTCGCGGCTATTGTTAGGTTCACGGTTCTCATACTCCCGATTAGCACCCGCCGTGCCATAGCTCGGGCCCGGCGTTTCGTAGCCGGGGCTCTCGTAACCAGGGCCGCCGTAGCCCGAATTTTCATACCGGGGATTGCCATAGCCTCCGGTCTCGTAGCCCGCGTTGTCGTATCCTGCATTGCCGTAGCCCGCATCACCCCAGGCATCGTCATAACCGGAGTCCGAGCGCTCTAGGGCAGCGCGACGGGTGCGCACCCGTCCCCCCTCTCCACGATCGTCCCGATCGCGACTCCGGTCCAAGGACCGAGGTGGGCGGCGGTTCCCCCGGCGATCGTCATACTCATCCCAACCATTGCCCTCGTCATACCCCCCATCTCGAAAATCCCGAGGATCGCGGCTCCCGCGAATGCGACGGACAGGGGAAGAACGCTGGTCGGCAAAACTGCCGTAACCGGGGCCATAATCTTCAGACTGGTATTGGTAGGAGCGGCTCACGGGGCGATCGTCATCCACCAGGGGCGTGTTGCGTTTTGCCTGTTCCGTGGCAATGTCCCGCAGGCGGATGCTATCCACCGCGAAGAAAACCGTCGAACCGGACAGCAGGAAAACGCCAAACTGTAAAATGGGGTCCAGTCGCCAGGACTGGAAAAAAAGAATGCCCCCACAGAGCAGGGCAATCGCGGCAAAGAAGACATCATAGTCCCGGGCCAGATTAGGCCGGAACGATCGCAAAAAATAGAGTCCTGCCCCGGCCAAAGCTAGGACAATCCCCATTAAGCTGCCTGCATTGAGGGAAAAGTTAACCATGAGTGCCTACGCCTGTCCTCAGATCATCCCCCATGGTAACGCCTTCCCTTCCGTTATTTGGGACCCCGGCCAAAAAGCCATAAAAAAACCCCGGTTTTCCCTCGATCGAATCCGAGCAGACAGCGATCGAAGTGCCCTAGGGTCATGAAACTTTTTGATGGTCAAGAAAAGGTGAATATAGGGATCTAGCGACCGCGACGAGTCACCCGATCGGTTTGGCTAACAAAAATCAAGCCAGCGGTTACGGGGATCACAACGATCACAGTTCCCCAAACCAAGCTCCAGAGAAAACTTGCTAATGAAGGTGTCATTTTTCTTTAGACCTCTTTATAACGGTGTAGGCAGTGCTTCCTAAGATTCTATAGTGAATAGTGGATTTAATCTTCTTAACAATTGTTAATAAGCCCCGTTACGATCGGTGCTCCCTTGCCCCAGTTCGATCGATGCCCTAATCGATGCCCTGGCCGATCTGCCACGAACCACCACCAACTGCCGCCAACCGCTCCCGCGCCCCTGCTCCCTCTTTCGGACACCTCGAAAGCTTTAGGATCTCGTCCCCAATCACCTCACCCCCCCACCCCTATGCCCGTACTCAACCTCGTCTCCCTTGGCCTCGGTCTGTTTCTGGCGGCCCTCACCCTCTGCTTTATCCTCCGCATCGTCCTCACCTGGTATCCCCAGCTAGAACTACAGCGTTTTCCCTTCAATCTGATTGTTCTACTCACAGAGCCGGTGCTAGCCCCCACCCGCAAAATCATTCAGCCGATCGGAGGCGTGGATATCAGCCCCATTATTTGGGTGGGTTTGGTCAGCCTGATTCGGGAGCTCCTGCTGGGGCAGCAAGGGCTGCTTACCCTGGCCCTACGGGGTATGGTCTGAGACGACATTTAAAACCTGCGGCTAAGGACCGTAGCTTGCAGCATTCCCCTCGATCTCCCTGTTGAAGTCAGTACAGGCGCTAGACACAGCACAGACACTCGACACGCAGGGACCCAGGTATCCCCCTCGATCGATCCCGATCGACGATCCGATCGACCCAACCCTCAAAACCGGAACTCAACGCTGCGGAGTGGCGGAATCGCTGCGGGACTAGGCCCGAACCGGACCCAACCCGCAAGCCTAGGGATAGACCCGCTGCATGAACTGTTCCACATAGCCCGTGTGCAAGTTCGCTGCTTGGAACTCTTGGTCCGCCAGCATTTTTTGATGAAACCCGATCGTCGTCGGTAGGCCCGTAATCGCGCATTCCCGCAAGGCCCGCTGCATCCGTTGAATCGCGGCGGGTCGATCGTGCCCCCAGACAATAATCTTGCCAATCAGAGAGTCGTAGTAGGGCGGGATGTCATAGTCGGTATAGACGTGGGAGTCCATGCGGACACCGGGACCACCCGGAGGTAGATAACCGCTAATCCGTCCAGGATGGGGCCGGAAGTTATGGGCCGGATCTTCCGCATTGATGCGGCATTCGATCGCATGGCCATTCAGTTTAATATCCTTCTGGCGCCAGCGCAGTTTTTCCCCTTGGGCAATGCGGATTTGCTCTGCAATCAAATCTAGACCCGTCACCATCTCCGTCACAGGATGCTCCACCTGGATGCGGGTATTCATCTCCATAAAGTAAAAGTTGCCCCGGTTATCCACCAGGAACTCGATCGTCCCGGCCCCCACGTAGTTGATAGCCTGGGCCACTTTCACGGCTGCTTGTCCCATGCGGTCCCGCAGCTTATCGGTCAAAAACGGGCTCGGAGATTCTTCCAACAGCTTTTGGTGGCGACGTTGGAGCGAGCAATCCCGCTCGCCCAGGTGAATGACGTTACCGTGACTGTCGGCCAGAATCTGAAACTCAATGTGGCGCGGTTGTTCGATGAATTTTTCGATATAGAGGCCGGGATTGCCAAAGGCCGCCTCCGCTTCGCCCTGGGCCGCTAAAAAGAGACGGTTCAGATCTTCCGGTTGTCGCACCAGGCGCATCCCCCGGCCCCCCCCACCCGCTGTGGCCTTAATCATGAGGGGATAGCCAATTTTCTTGGCGAGTTTATCGGCATCAGCTTCGCTGAGGACCAGCCCATCACTACCGGGCACAGTGGGCACCCCCACGCGGGTCACCGTAGCTTTCGCCGTCGATTTATCCCCCATGGAACGGATGGCTTCGGGGGTGGGGCCGATGAAGGTGAGGTGGTGATCGGCGCAGATTTCAGCGAAGCGGGCATTTTCCGCTAGAAAGCCATAGCCGGGATGGATGGCTCCCGCCTGTCGAGTCAGGGCGGCGGCGATGATATTGGGAATATTGAGATAGCTTTTGTTACTGGGAGGGTCGCCAATGCAGACGGCTTCGTCGGCAAGTTGGACGTGGAGGGCATGGCGATCGACGGTGGAATGGACTGCAACGGTGGCAATGCCCAATTCTTCACAGGTTCGCAAGATCCGTAGGGCGATTTCCCCCCGGTTGGCCACAAGAAGTTTTGAAAAGCTCATGGTATCTAATCCATCGATTCCCTGGGCGGGTATCCCCTTGATTTCGGTGGCACGGCTTTGTTAACGCAGCAGTTGGCAACGGCAGGTAAACGGGTCGTTAGACGCAGCAGTTCAATGCGGCTGTTAAGCACGGCTGTTAAACACGGCAAGCGGGGGTAAACTCGCAACAATTGATCCTATCACGCAGCGGTCTTTCCCCTGGCTTGCCCAGAACCGTTCGGAAAAGGGGAGTTGCCACGTTTCTCCCACAAGGTCTGGGGTTTGCCCCCCGCTACCCAGAGGGCGCATGTTTCGGCAATGCGGGTTTTAGCTCTTCTCCCGGGGGAAGAGGAGCTGGAGGGAGGGTCCGCCAGGATATCTGTCGAACCCACGTTAGGGCACCTCGATTAATGGTGGGGGGCGGCTTCGCCGCCCCCCACAACCCTGATTCTGCCCTAGGCACTACGGGGCACCTCGATTAATTGTGACAGGCGGCTTCGCCGCCTGTCACAACCCTGATTCTGCCGTGGGCACTACGGTCGAAATTTGAACTTTTCGAGGTGCCCTACGGTGAAAAGTTGAATGAATCGAGGTGCCCGTTCGGTAGAACAGGCGGAAAAAAGGTAGAGCTGTGTCCCAGGCCCAGTCCCGTGTTGCCCGAAGACCCCCAAAACCCTGAGCGCACGATCCAGAATGAAACTTTGAAGTTTTTAAGGTGCCCGCAGCGCAACGGACAGGTACATTAAAGAGTGACCCCCAGACTGATCGATCGCAATCGCAACTGCGCAGTTGCCATACCCAGGGCACAACGGTTGCAGGGGGAAGGACGCAGCCCACGCCGCCTTACAGTAACTGGCAAAGGAGAGAAGCAGCCATGCGCGTGGCAATGGTTTTACCGGGACTGCACCGGGTGGTGCGGGGGGCAGAGGTGGCCTTTGAGGCGATCGCCACGGAGCTGTGTACCTATCACGATGTGACGGTGACCTTGTTTGGATCGGGACAACCCCGGCCCTCCCAAGCCTATGACTTTCGATCGGTCCCCATGATTCCTCGGGAGCGTTTTGAAAAAGGCTGGCCCTCTCTGCCGATTCTGCGCAGTGAATATATCTATGAAGAGTTGACCTTCACCTGGAATCTGTTGCGACACTATCGATCGTCGGATTTTGATGTGACAGTGACCTGTAGCTATCCGTTTTTGAATTGGTTTTTGCGCTGGGGGCGATCGGCGGCAAAACGACCTGCCCATATTTTTGTCACCCAAAACAGCGATCATCCCGCCCACAGTAACCAAAGTGAATATGCTTGGTTCGACTGTGAGGGTCTCGTCTGTACCAACTTGGAGTATTTTGAGCGCAACCGCGATCACTGGCCCAGCACCGTCATTACCAATGGGGTCGATCCCCAACGCTTTTCCCCCCCCGATCCGGCCCAGCTTCCCCAACTTCGGGCCCAGTTTGATCTCCCCCCCGATGCGCCCGTGGCCCTCATGGTCAGTGCTTTAATTCCCTCCAAGCGCATTGTGGACGGATTGCGGGCAGCGGCCCAGGTGCCGGATTTACAGGTGGTGGTTTGTGGAGATGGCCCCGATCGTGAGGTGGTGCGCCAGGTGGGGCAGGACTGTCTGGGCGATCGATTTCATCCCAAAAAGTTGCCCTATGACCAAATGCCCAATATCTACCGGGCAGCGGACTTTCTGCTGCATTTGAGCTTGGATGAACCCTTTGGCAATATTTACTTGGAAGCCTTGGCCACGGGGCTGCCAGTGGTGGCCCACGATCGCGAGGTCACCCGCTGGATTGTGGAGGATACGGCAGTCCTGGTGGATAGTTTGAATCCTGGGGCGATCGTGGCCGGTATTGCCCTGGCCCTAGCCCGAAAAACCGATGCAGATGTCCAAACCCGGTTAGATTTGGTCCAGCAGCGGTTCACCTGGCAGGCGATCGGAGAACAATACCATGAATTTTTACGCTCAATTCTGGAACCAGAGGGCACCTCGATTAATTGAGGCAGGCGGCTTCGCCGCCTGCCTCAATCCTGATTCTGCTGTGGGCATTACGGTCGAAATTTGAATTTTTCGAGATGCCCCAGGGTAAGCTTATATTTAAAAAAGACACCGAGGACACCTCGATTAATCCAAGTTTTTGGGAGGCAGCCCACGCAAGACTCAGGGTTGGGGTTGGGCGGCTTCGCCGCCCAACCCCATTAATCGAGGTGCCCCCGGGTATCTCAATTCATTGGGATAGGCTTTAACTCCGCTCAGCCCACCCCCAACCCTAGTGCTGACGGGGGCGATCGACCCAAACTTGGGACTCATCGAGGTGCCTACACCGTCTGGGAGCCTAGCGGTGACCTACGGCACGGCAACCCTGCCCACACTCATGACGGTAGACCCTTTATTCTAGACAGCATGGCTTCTCCCTTAACTCCCCACATCAAGGGTGACATTCTGGTAGTGGACGATATGGCGGATAACCTCCGTCTCCTGTCCACGATGCTAACGGAGCAAGGCTATAAAGTCCGGAAAGTGATCCAAGGCAAATTGGTCTTTGGGGTGGTGGAGGTCAATCCCCCGGATCTGATTTTGCTGGATATTGTGATGCCGAAGATGAACGGCTTTGAAGTATGCCAGCAACTGAAAAGTGACCCCAGAACCCGCGAAATCCCGATTATTTTCCTCAGTGCCTCCGACGAGACCCTCGATAAAGTGCGAGCCTTCTCCATGGGGGGGGAGGACTATATCACGAAGCCCTTTGAAATTTTAGAAGTCGTCGCCCGCATCGAGAACCAACTGCGCCTCGTGCGGCTCCAACAGCAATTGGTGACCCAGAATTACCAACTGCAACAGGAGGTGCAGGAACGGCAGCGGGCCGAGACTTCCCTCCAGGAAATCAACCACACCTTAGAAGAACGGGTGAGCCAACGCACCCAGGAACTCACGGAAGCCAACCAGCAGTTGCAGGAACTAGGGGAACAACTCAAGGCTTCGCTGAACCAAGAACGGGAGCTGGGCAATCTAAAATCCCGGATTATCACCACGATTTCCCACGAATACCGCACCCCCCTGGGAATCATTAGCAGCTCCACGGGGTTGATAGAGCACTATCACGCCAAGCTGACGGAGAAGATGCGCAACAAGCATTTGGGACGGATTCAGGATGCGGTGCAGCACATGACACGGCTCATTGAAGACTCTCTCTTTTTGGATACCACAGCCTTTGAAACCCGCGTCCACGGGGCGGGGTTGGTGGACCTAGAGGAGGTGATCGGTCGGGTGTTGGAGGAGTTGGTCTTAACCGATGCTAATGTCGATCGACTCAAGATCACCTGGGAGAGTCCACCCACGCCCCAATACTTGGATGAGTCGCTTATCCACAAGATTCTCTTTAACCTACTCAGTAATGCGCTGAAGTTCTCCCCCGCATCGGAGACCGTGGACTGTAACCTGAGTCTGACACGGGAGATCTTGAGTTGTACGGTGATCGATCGGGGCATTGGAATCCCGATTGCAGAACAAGCCCAGGTCTTCGATCCCTTCTACCGGGCCACGAATGTGGACAATACACCGGGTGCGGGGGTGGGTTTGGCGGTGGTCCAGCGCTGTTTAGATCGCCTGAGTGGCAGTGTGTCCCTGGTGAGCCAGGAGGACCAGGGCACCTCAGTGACGGTACAGATTCCCTGTCCCGATCGCGCCACACCCCATATCCCTTAACCCCGGACAGCAGAGAAGACACGCCCCCAACCTAGCGCTCCCACCGTCACGACTGTTCCATACCTGAGGTTCCGTACTGACCATGCCTGCACAACCCCCTGGGCAATCCCCTGAACACCCCCCCGAACGCAAGCCTCCCCTTCCCCCCTTTGATGAAGCCGCCGCCATTCAGAAAGTACGCATGGCCGAGGATGCCTGGAATGGGCGGGATCCGGAGCGCGTTGCCCTTGCCTACAGCATCGATAGTGTGTGGCGAAATCGATCGGAATTTATCCAAGGACGATCGGCCATTGTGGAATTCCTAGTGCGGAAATGGAATAAGGAGCTGGATTACCGGCTCATCAAAGAAATTTGGGCCTTTCGAGACAATCGCATTGCCGTGCGGTTTGCCTATGAGTGGCATGATGATGCGGGCAACTGGTTCCGGTCCTACGGCAACGAAAACTGGGAATTTAACGACCAGGGCCTGATGCAACGCCGTATTGCCAGCATTAATGACCTGCCCATCTCCGCAGCCGATCGCCGCTACCACTGGCCCCTCGGTCCCCGTCCCCTGGATCATCCGGGACTTTCGGACTTGGGACTGTAGGCCGATCGACCCGCCATTAAGGCCAACTGATAGAGAACCCGCGCCCCCACATTGGCATCCCAGGCATCTGGCCCCACCTCGCAGAGATCGAAGCCGATAATCTGCCGCTGCTGGCTTAATTGGCGCAGGAGAAAGCAGGTGGGTTCCCAGTCTAGCCCTCCGGGCACGGGGGTACCGGTGTTGGGACAGAGCTTGGGGTCAAGACCGTCAATGTCAAAACTGATGTAGACCTGGGGGGGCAATGCCGCAATGATTTGGTGGCAGACCGATTGCCATGGTTGTCCTGCATACTGCTGTGCCTTGAGGTGGCGATCGAAGTGGGTGACGATGCGATCGGGGTTAGCCCCAATCACCGCTACTTCCGCTGGACAGAGATCCCGAATCCCCACCTGCACCAGCTTGGTGACCTGGGGTAATTTCAAAACGTTATCCATAATCGAGGCATGGGAGTAGGTGAAGCCTTCATAGGCTTGACGCAGGTCCGCATGGGCATCGATGTGGAGAATCCCAAACTGATCATGGCGCTGGGCTAGGGCTTTGAGAAATCCCAGGGGAACACTGTGGTCTCCGCCAAGGATGCCGAGGACCTTACCCCGATCGAGGGCGTTACAGGATTTGGTATAGACCCACTGGTTCAAAGCCCGACAAGATTGGTTAATAATCTCCAGATCGAGCTGAAGATCGGGGGCCTGGGCCAAATCCCCCCCCTGCTCCAGATACTGAATCAGGCGATCGGCCTTGGGCCGCAGATCCTGGTTCAGCTGGTGCCAAGGTTGGCTCAGGGGGGCCATCCAAATGCCCCGCCGCCAGCCCTCGGGATCGTCCAGGTCAAAAAAGTCCAGTTGGGGCGAGGCTTCGAGCACGGCCTGGGGCGCTTGGGCGGTGCCGGGTCGATAGGAGGTGGTCACATCCCAGGGCACGGGCAGAATCCAGACCTGGGCTTGCTCGGCGGTGAAGGGAAAGCCGAAGAGGTTGCCATTGTCGAGGCCAACGCCGCTGGGGTCGTAGGAGTCCAGGGGGGAAGAGGTCATACAGGGCTAAGACAAATAGGGCTAGAACACAAACAGGAGGACACCTCGAAAAATTCAAATTTCGACCGCAGTGCCCACGGCAGGATCAGGGTTGTGGCCGGCGGCTTCGCCGCCTGCCATTATGAATCGAGCTGCCCAGGAGGGATATGGCAGTTATCCGTTGAATCACCTCCAAAAATCAAGGTGTATCCCACCGAAGGCGCGGTACACCTTGCCTCACCTCAGCCTTAACCGCTATGGCCCTGGCACAACACGTCGAACTCATTCCGCCGCAACGGGCAATGTGAAATGAAACGTGGCCCCCTGATCACGACCGGCGGACTCCGCCCAGATCTGGCCACCGAGCCGATCGATAATTTGGCGGGCGATCGCCAGCCCCAGCCCCGTTCCCCCCACCGTGCGCCGCAGGGCACCTTCTTCCTGGTGGAACCGATCGAACACCGCCTCCAGACGATTGGGTTCAATGCCGCGCCCCGTGTCCTGCACCGTCACATGGAGCAAATCCTGCCCCGTCCACTGGGCCGTGATCGTCACCTGGCCCCCACTATCAGTGAACTTACAGGCATTATCCAGCAACTTCGCCAGCACCTCCACCAACCATTCCCCATCCACCCGCACCAGGGGCAGATCCGCCGGCAACTCCACCGTCACCGTGGGTAATTGATCCTTCAATTGCCGCGCCCGAATATTGCTCAAGGACATGTCCAAACATTCTTGCAAAGACAGCAGCTCCGGGTTCCACTCCACCCGACCACTTTCCAAGCGCGACAACATCAAAAAGTCCTGAACCAGCCGCCGTAGCCGCTCCGCGTCGGTCATGGCCGTTTCGATCATCACCTGGCGCAGTTCCGCCGGCATATCCGGCTCCGTCGCCATACTTTCCAGACACACCTGCACCGTGGACAGGGGGGTACGCAGTTCATGGCCCACGATCGCGGTTAAATTATCCCGCGTGCGATCGAGGGCCGCCAATTGCTGGTTCAGGTCTTCCAGGTGGGCATAGGCCCGCGCCTGGATCAAGGCCACCCCCACCTGATCGGCGATCGCCGTGGCCAAGGCACATTCCTGGGGAGTCCAGTCGTCCAAACAGTCTCCGCAGTGGTGTAGTTCCAATACACCAATCAGTTGATTTTGGTGCAGCACCGGCACCAGGAGCCAGCGGCCAATGTCCCAATCCTGGATCAGGGTTAGCAACAGGGACGACTGCTCCACCCGCTCGTCCGTCGCCACCAATTCCAAGGCCTGCCGGGTATGGACAAGCGTCTGGAAGAGAGGATTGTCCCGAAGGGGCCAGGACTGTCCCTGGAGGGACTGCACCGATCGACCCAAGTGCTCATGGCGCACCACCACCCGATCGTCCTCCTCCCGACAGGCATAGATCAAGCACCGACAGGTACCCAGAGCGCGTCCCAGTTCCTGGGTGGCCACCTGAAACACCTCGTCAGGGTCCAGGGATTGGCGAATGGCAATCGTAATCAGGTTCACCAGCCGTTCTCGCTGCTCTTTTGACTCCAGAGAGCGATAGGCTTTCATTAGCTTGTACTGACCGGCCTGGAGATAGGTGAGTAGCCGCCCCGCAAAGGGTTCCGGTCCCCGCCCCTCCGAGGGCGCCGACGGGTCCGGTAAAAACTCCTGCCGCGCCGCCGTAATCTTATCGGTCAACTCAGGCCGGTAATGCAAAATCTGGTCCAGCATCAAATGGGCCGCCCGACAGACCACCCCGCGATCGAAGGTCCAAATTCCCTCAAATTGCCGGGATTGGTCCATGGCCTGCTTGGCCAGGGGGTGGAGAATCTCCCGCTCGTGGCAGATCAGGCAACTAGCGGACTGTTGCCCCACAATAATCAAATTCCATTCTTGACTCAGGGGATCCTTCGGTTCAAAGGCAACGGTTTCATAATCCCCGGATCGGCTGGAAAAATCCGTTTCTGGCGCAGCAAGCACGTAGACTTGGCCCGTTTGGCGGGCAATGCGGCGATAGCGGTGGGCTTCCTGGCGATAGAAGCGCTCTCGCTGGAAGGTGGCAATCACCAAAGGTCGATCGTCCGAGGCCAGTACCTGATCCTCCATGGCATGGGACAGCGCCGTGAGGGAGGTTTTAAAAAAAATCTGCGGATGGATCGAATCCCGCCCCCCATCGGTTTTCAGTTCTTGGATCAGCGCATCCAGCGTTGAGGTCGGCATACGGAGGTCAACAGACTCAGGTGAAATCAAGCCAGTTCGGTCAGTGTCTAGTTCCCAGTCTACTAGACTGTGGGCGCATGGGAGCGTCGCCCCCCGGGTAAGGCCCAGCGCAACAGCAGGGAATTGGTGACCACTGTGATGGAGCTAAAGGCCATGAAGGCACCACTGACACCGGGGCTGAGGGCAATACCCCAGAGCGGGAGTAGGGCTCCGGCGGCGATCGGGATACCGAGGGTGTTATAGGCAAAGGCCCAGAAGAGATTTTGGCGAATTTTGGCTAGGGTGGCCTGTCCTAGGCTCAGGGCTTCGTTCACTTGCCCCAGTCGATCGCCCATGAGGACAATTTGAGCCGTTTCCGCCGCCACTTCCGTCCCCCCCTGGAGGGCAATGCCCACCTCTGCTTGGGCCAGGGCCGGGGCATCATTAATGCCATCCCCCACCATGGCAACCCGGTGGCCCTGGGTCTGGAGTTCCGCAATGACCGCTGCTTTTTGGGCGGGGAGAACTTCGGCACGGATTTGGTCCGGACCCAGGCCCAATTGCTGGCCGATCGCCTGGGCCGTTTCCCGCCGATCGCCCGTCACCAACCACAGGGCAAGTCCCCGCTGCCGCAACTGGTCCACAGTGGTCCTTGCATCGGGCCGCAGAGGATCCTGCGCCGCCAGTAACCCGAGGGTTTGGTCCCCCTGGGCCAGGAAAATCACGGTTTTACCGGCTGAAGCTAGTTTTTCAGCGGTGTTCACTAAACCTTCAGGAATCGTGACCCCTTGCTGCTGCAACCAAGCCCCATTCCCCAAGACCGTGGGCACCCCGTCGATCGTGGCGGCAATGCCAAAACCGGGCTCCGTGTGGAAGTCCGTGGCGGAAAGGAGGGGCAGGTTGGCCCCTTGGGCAGCGGTGTGGATGGCATGGGCGAGGGGGTGGCGGGTGCCCTGTTCCAGGCTCGCGGCCAGTTGAAGCAGGCGATCGGGGCTGAGGGGAGTCGCCAGCATCGGGTTCACCTGACGATCGGTAATTTCCGGTTTCCCCGTGGTCAAGGTTCCGGTTTTGTCCAGCACCAGGGCCGTGAGTTGGTCCAACTGTTCCAACACATCACCGCCCCGAATCAGCAGTCCTTGCTCGGCACCGAGACCCGATCCCACCAGCAGTGCGGTGGGGGTGGCCAGTCCCAGGGCACAGGGGCAGGCGATCACCAACACAGCGATCGCCAGTTTCAGGCTGAGCAGTAGGGGGGAGGTGAGCAGTTCAGGCGCTAGGGCCGGGACCGCACCCGCCAGCTCCAGGCCCGCCTCCAGACCGGTCTCCAGGCCCAGGCCCGTCTCCATCCCCATTTCCATGGCGTGATGATCCATCCCCGCCAACCAAACCCCGGGCTGGGTTAACACCTCCGGCCACAGGCGCGTGCCCACCAGCCACCAAAAGCCAAAGGTCAGGGCTGCCACGGCCATAACCCCATAGGTGAAGTATCCCGCCACCGTGTCCGCAAGGCGCTGGATTGGCGCCTTACGACTCTGGGCCGCTTCCACCCACTCAATAATCTGGGCCAGGGTGGTGTCTGCCCCCACCTGGGTCGCCTCCAGAATCAGGACACTGGACAAATTCAGGCTCCCCGCATTAACCGTATCTCCGGGGGATTTCAGCACCGGCAGGGACTCCCCCGTCAGCATCGACTCGTCGATCGTGCCTTGACCGGCAATCACCGTGCCATCCACCGGGAACTTCTCACCGGGTAGCACCCGCAACCGTTCCCCCACCCGCAGCCGATCGGTGGCCACCTCCACCACCTTGGCATTGAGGAGCAACTCCGTCAGGGGCGTTGCCGATCGATCGATCTGCCCCAACAGTTCGGAGTCACCCCCAGCCCCGAAGCCAGTCGTTGGGGCTGGCTTGGGCTGGGGAGTAGCGCCCGTCTGAGCAGCTTCACCCGCGTGGGGCAGATTCCCAGCCTGTAACCCTATTCCTAGCTCATCCTCGGCCACCAGTCGGGCCAGGGTCGGCTGCAAGCCCAGTAACTTCCGCAGGGAAGCGCTAGCCCGGTGCCGTGCCCGCTGCTCCAGGGTCCGCCCCAGCAAAATAAAGCCCAGCAACATCACCGGTTCATCAAAAAAGCATTCCCAGCCCAGGGCCGGAAAGACCAAGGCCACGCAACTGGCCAGGTAAGCGCTCCAGGCTCCCAACCCCACCAGGGTATTCATGGTGGGGATGCCGTGGCGCAGTCCCTGGAAGCCGTTGACCCAGATCGGACGGGCGGGTAGGGCCAGGGTGAGGGTGGCCAGTCCCCAATGGAGACCGATCGCGTCGAAACCGGGCAGGGCAAAGCCCAGGCTATGTTCCAGATGGCCAATGCTGGAGAGCAGCAGCAAAATTGCGGCGATCGCCAGGTTGCGGGTGTGGTGGCGCAGGGCCTGGGCAGTGGTATCGCTGTTCGTGAGGCGATCGGAGGTGTGGCGGGGTCGATCGCGACGTTGGCTGGGGAAGCCCACAGCGGTGAGGCTGTCGGCCAGCACATCACCGTCGGTTTGGTCCGGTCGATAGTCCACGGTGGCCACGGCGGTCACCAGGTTGACGGAGGCCCCAAGCACTCCGGGCTGTTGGCTCAGACGTTTTTCCACTGCCCGCACACAGCCGGCACATTTCATACCGGACACTTCCAGGGCCAAGGTTTGGAGGGGGGCCGTGGGGGGGGAACTGGGTGCAGGGTCTGACTGGGGCAAACTGGGGGAGACAAGGGGAGCCATGGGCAGTGGTTAGGGGGTAATGAAGGGCCAAGACGAAAGGAGCGCAATCGGGGGCACAACCGGCCTAATCGGGGGCACAATCGGCCCAGTCAGGGGCACAATCAGCGCAATCGGGGGTAGAACCTGGGACAGCTTCGCAAACGGAGCAGAGGGGCCATGGCCTACCGGATGGATTACAGCGGCTAGATTCAGAGCAGCGAGATTCAGAGCAGCGAGATTCAGAGCGGCCAGATGCGCTCAGCAGACCAGAGAATCAAGGCTGGGGGAATCGAAGCCGGGGATAAACGCTAAGATGACCTCCAGTATAGTGCTCTGCTGGTAAGTAGAAATACTAGGGGACACCTCGAAAAATTCAAAGGTCTACCGCAGTGCCCACGGCAGGATCAGAGTTGTGGTGAACGACGAAGCCGCCCCCCACAGCCCACCACCATGAAATCGAGGGTTCATTTTAATCCATACGCCTTGATCACCTGGATCACTACACCTCTCATCTCCCAGTCCCTTCCCCCGTTCTGGGAAAAGGGGAGCAAGAACCTGTCACCGACCCACTCACCTCACCCACCCCGTCCCCATGGCCCCATCCCCCAGCCCTTGCTTCCTGCTCACCAACGACGATGGTATTGATGCCCCCGGCATTGCAACCCTGCGCCAGGTGCTCGGCACCATGGGCCTCACCCAGTCCCCGGAAGAACCCAGGTGGATCATGGTCGCTCCCCAGGTGGAACAGTCGGGCTGTGGCCATCAGGTCACCGTAAGCCAACCGATCGCGGTGGAGGTCCGATCGCCCCAACACTATGCCGTCGCCGGCACTCCCGCCGACTGTGTGCGCCTTGCCCTGACCCAATTCTGTCCGACGGTGACCTGGGTGCTCGCGGGCATCAATGCCGGGGGCAATTTGGGCATCGACACCTACCTATCGGGCACGGTGGGGGCGGTGCGAGAGGCAGCTGCCCAGGGAATCCCAGCGATCGCCCTGTCCCAGTACCGCAAGGGGCGGGTTCCCTTTGACTGGACCCAAACGGCCCAGCTTGCCGCCAAGGTTTTACCCGTGCTCTTGGCCCAGGACTTGCCACCAAAACATTTTTGGAATGTGAACTTTCCCCATTGGCCCGCTGGAACGCGGGAACCGGAGTTGGTCTTCTGCCAGTCGTCCACGGACCCGCTACCGGTGACCTACGAAGCTACACCGGCGGGATATCACTACAGGGGACGCTACGGCGATCGGCTCCAGGCCGCCAATACGGATGTGGCGGTTTGTTTTGGCGGAGATATTGCAATTACCCAACTGGCGGTGTAGGGAGAGGGAGCCAAGGGCGGGAAACCAGAGGCGAGCATCAGAGGCCTTGACGCACTCATAACAAGCCAATTCGGTACCATCCCCCCCCAGGCTGACCAGTGAACCCCAATGAACCCCCCACTGAACCTCACCGAAGCCCCACTGAACAGAGGCCCGCCGCGAAACCTTGTTACAGACTGATGTTACAAACCGATCCATTGCCCAGGCTCTCACGCTCCCCTGGCGATCGTCTCTGTGCTCCCCCCACGATCGACTGAGACGACAACGAATGCCTTATATTGTGAAGGTGTATTGTGAAGGAATGTAACGTAATTTTTGCCCTGCACTGGAGGATCCTGCCTTGTATTACCTGTATCCCACTCCCCCCTATTTCCTCCTCGTGGCTGGCCTCCTGGCAGGTCTTCTCTCGGGCCTCGCCTTCTCCGCCACCCTCAAATCCACCGTTCGCAACTGGTCCGGCACGGAAGATGCCCCCGGCCTTGCCCAGGCAACCCTAGGTTTGTCGCTTCAGGTGCCCTACATGGGGATTATGGGCGGTATTTGCGTATTTCTGGGGTCTGGGGTCCAAGTTTTCGGCGTGAGTGCCAAGATCTCCTATATCATCGCCATTGCCTTGACGATTTTCACAGCTCAACTGGTTTGGAAACAACTGGGCAGCATCCTGACCCAAATTGAAGAGAAGGGCTTTGGGTCCCTGGATCTAGAAGACATGTTTTAGAACTGATCCAGTCGGATGAGCACCTCGATTAATTGTGGCAGGCGGCTTCGCCGCCTGCCACAACCCTGATTCTGCCGTGGGCACTTCGGTCGAAATTTGAATTTTTCGAGGTGCCCAGATGCGTTAGATGAAGCCATAACGCACCGCATTCGATCGCAAATCGATCGCAACGGATAAATTTGTTAAGAGGCCACCTTGATTCATTGGATTGGGCGGCTTCGCCACGTAACCCAATTAATCGAGGTGCCCAAGAGAATATTTATAAACGTAAGAGCATCCCCCCTGCCCCCCTCTACAAGGGATAGCCTTTTCTTCCCCCTTC
>JAYKIB010000077.1:0-4260 GCA_035285005.1 Prochlorothrix sp. | reverse complement strand
CGCCGCCACGGGCATTCAGGCAAAATGAGGGGCCTTCCGGGGTGTACTCCCGTGGCTAACGCTGGGGTGAGACTGGATTTTCCCACCTCCGGCGGAGTACAGCCTGGACTCCGTATCTCACACAATTGATAACTGGGCACCTTAATTAATTGTGGCCGGTGGCTGCGCCGCCGGCCACAACCCTGATTCTGCCGTGGGCACCGCGGTCGAAATTTGAATTTTTCGAGGTGCCCAAATGGGTCCTTCGATTAAGGGTGGTGGGGGGCTTCGCCGCCCACCACCACCCGAATTATTGCGCAGATCACCCGGCGGAAACTCTAATTTTTCGAGGTGTCCAAATCAGCGTATGGGATACCTAGGAAATGCGCACTAGAGTTCGTAGCTTCGCGTGGGCCTCGTCAATTTCTGATTCAATTATCTGGGATGGTAGCGAGCTGGAAAAGGGGGAAATGTCGGATTTGTGGCGATCGATCGATCCCACAAAATCCACTGATGTGACTGCCTCCAGTTTCTGGCGCTCTCCAGGGCACCTCGCTGCATTCAGCATTTCGCCCTGCGACCCAAGCAAGAATGAGGGACGTAGCGGGCGGCGAAGTCTTCTGCCGCCACCTGCCGCCACCTGCCGCCACCATGAATCAAGGGCACCTCGATTCATTGGGTTGCGCGGCGAAGCCGCGCAACCCAACCTTGATTCTGTCGGAGGTACTGCAGTGAGAATCTGTATTAATCGAGGTACCCTCAAGTCTATCGATGCCCTACGGTTCATGCACCAGGGCAGGATTGAGACGCCGCCTGTTGTAGCATCTGTGCCGCTTCCAGAGCCGATCGACCCGTCACCTCCACCGGATACCGGGGCACCGATCGCCGATCGAGATCGTAGCGGTAGGTTTGGTCGTAGTAGTCCAAGACCAGGGCGATCGCCGGTTCCAAATCATCCTCGGCAATATGGTCCAGTGCCTGCTGGGTGCGTAGTCCCCCCAGGCGCTTGCGAATCCGTTCCGTTGCCGTCAGCAGTCCCGATCGATCGGCCTCCCCATACACCCGCGCCAGCAAGGCGACCCGATCGGCCCGATCGCGCAGCAACTCCCAGACCGGTGCCGCCTCCATCTGCTCAAACACCTCCGGCGGGATCCGACACGTCCCCACCTGCCGACTTTCCGCCTCAATCCATAGGGGCCGCTGGGCCTCGAACTGAACCCACTGGGCCGCAATCTCATTTTCGTACTGCTCCGTCGTGGGCTGGGGCGGCAAGCCTAAATTGCCGTAACTACTGCCGCGATGGTTCGCCAGCCCCTCCAGGTCCAGCACCTGTTCTCCTAAACTAGCCAGGGCCAGCAACACCTCGGTCTTACCCGTGCCCGTCATGCCCCCCACCATGCGGATCGATCGGGGTTCCGCCAAGACCCGCCGCACCTGGGCACGATACGCCTTGTATCCCCCGTGCAACACCACCACCGCAAAGCCCAAGGTTTCCAGCAATCCCCCCAGACTTTGGCTCCGCATTCCTCCGCGCCAGCAGTGGATCCGTAGGGGGGTGCCGCTTGACAGGTGCCGCGCCTGGGCCACCCAATCCCCCAACTTCGGCCCCACAAGCCGCAGGCCCAAATCCATCGCAGCCTCCGGCCCCACTTGCTTATAGCAGGTACCCACCTCGGCCCGCTCCCCATCACTAAACAGGGGCAGATTCACCGCACCGGGCAGATGGCCCTGGTTAAATTCCCCCGGACTCCGCACATCCACCACAACGCCGGGATGGTTGAGAAATTCAGGTACGCTCAGAGAAGAGGGCATGGGAGCACGATCGATCGGTCACGGGGCTAGAGATTTCTCCCATTGTCCTATGGGCCTCTCGAAAAATCCAGATGAGCCGATCGGGTCTGCCCGCCAACTCACCGTCCCTCGGACGTGTCACTAATTCACTGGAGAAACCTTGGGATCCCAGCGTTACACGCCCGCCCCAGTTGTGGAAGCTAGGGGCCATGTCCCTGACTCTGGAGGGCACCTCGAAAAATTCAAATTTTGACCGCAGTGCCTACGGCAGAATCAGGGTTGTGGCCGGCGGCTTCGCCGCCGGCCACAATTAATCGAGGTGCCCTGGAGGCAGTCTAGGGTTAAAGGATGACAACCCCTAGGGGGCGACCAGATCCAAGCTATCGCGCCCCACTCGGATCGTGAGATCAGAATCGATCGCCCCCGTCGAACTGGGTTCGATCTCTCCCAGACCTAGCAAACCGCGTACCCCCGCCGCCGCCTCCAAATCTCCCTGCTGAGCAATGACCTGGGTCTCCGTTTCCCGCGTCAGCCAGTCCTCCACCACATACACATTCCAGAACCCCAACTCGCGCAAATACTCCGCCATCCCGTAGCCCTGGCCGTAAACCCCCGAGGCATTTTGCACGGCAATCTGGAGGCCATAGAAGTCCGATCGATCGTAATTTTGCTCGTAGTCTTGCTCGTAGCTTTGCCCGTAGCCTTGCCCGTAGCTTTCTTGGGAGTCCCGAGCCAGCTCTCGATCGTCTTGCCCAGAGTCACCGTAGCCCGATCCCCGGGGCATATCCGTGGCCACCTCCGCATCCCACGGTAAACGATGACGGCTCTCCACCACGGGTGAGAACCCATTGCGGGCCACAGGAGCCAATTGTCCGAAATAATCCGCCAGAATTCGATCGCGAGCGCCCTCATCCATCAACCAGTAACTGGCCGCAAACTCCGCCGGGGAACTGGCCCGACCGGGTAACATCACCATCTGGATCGCTGCTGTATCCCTCTGCAGGCCAAACTGGGCGAGGGCTGCCATTTCCTCCAGGGTCAGGTTTGTATCCACATAATTCTGGGAGACTTCCAGTAATTGGGGCAGTTTGGTCACAATTTGGGGCTGGATCAGCTTCGCTTGGAGCGCTTTCAGAAGCATCTGCTGCCGTTGGACCCGGCCAATATCACCGTAGGTGTCGTAGCGGAAGCGGGCAAACTGCTCGGCTTTGTCCCCGTCCAGGATCTGTCGCCCTGCCTTGAGGTCGATATACAGTCCCTGGGTTTGGTCCACGTAGTACATATCCTCGGGCACCGTCACCTCTAGCCCCCCCACCAAATCCACCAAAGCCCGAAAGGCACTGGTGTCAATGCGAATATAGCGATCGAGGGTCAGATCGTTGAAGTTATGGGCGATGACATCCCGCACCAGTTGCGGACCCCCAAACCAATTGGCATGGTTAATCTTGGTGAGGCCGTAGCCCGGAACCTCCACCTGGGTGTCGCGGGGAATGGAGAGGAGCGTGATTTTCCCGGTGATGGGGTCAAGGCGAGCCACCAGGAGAGTGTCGCTACGGCTACCGAAGCTTTCGGGGGAACCGGGTACGGCATCGGGCACGCGATCGATTCCCATCAGCACAATATTGACGGGACGGGTGAGGCGATAGGGGATCAGGCCCTGGGCAAGGGTCGATCGGCGGGCAGTGGGAGAGGAACTAGAAGCCACCCGATCGGCTGGGGTGCTGAACGGGTGGGTGCCGGATTGTTGGGAACTAGATTGCGCGGCTCTGCTGGACTCGCGATCAGGTTCGTCCCCGCGCCAGGACAGCAAATCCGCTGGTGCCAGCAGGGCAAGACCACACCCTAGGGTTCCCATGCAGATGGCCACGGCGGTGTAGGTTAGTTTCCAAGCCAGGGAGCGGGAGCGCTGGGCTACCGGAGGGGGAGCCACCGTGGTGGAGGGGAGGGAAGGGGGAGGGGATTGCTGCACGCTAGGGATACTCGGGGAACGGTACAGAATAAACGGGTGTGAAAAACGGGGGACATGAATTGGACGGCTCTAGGCTAATCCATGGAAGGTCGATCCGGAGCAGGAAACTGGAGCGAACTGAATTTGGGGGAATCTCAGGGCTTGTCTAGGGCTTGTCATCCATTAACTGTAGGAACCTTGGGACATCAGAGTTAAATGCCCGCTTCAGTAGGTTCCCCAACATCCTCTTAGGTTTCCCAACCTCTCCTGAGGGGCGGGTCATGAAGTTTCTTTTAATTTCTTCATGAAAGTATACAACGTCAATTCTAAACGTGACTTCCAATAGGGCACCTCGAAAAATTCCAATTTTTGCCCAGTGACCTACGCAAGTATCAGGGTTGTGGGGGGCGGTGAAGCGGGAGCATCCCACTTTCGAGAAAACAGGCTGAGAGTGAATCTGAAGGCTTGAAGCCTATCAAGCCAGTGGTGGATCGGCGAATACCTCAGTAGACCAATGATCTGGCTATTTTCTCCCACTGGCC
>JAYKIB010000076.1:0-6874 GCA_035285005.1 Prochlorothrix sp. | reverse complement strand
TAGGCTCCAAACCGGTCACCTACAAGTCCAAACGGGTCACCTGCAAGCAGATCCCCGCAACGGCTATCGCCAGCCCGCCCGATCGACCAGCTTCACCACCTCCGGATTATTGCGACCATAGGAGGTCACATTGACCTCATCCACCTTAAACTCGCCCAATTCCGCCACGATCGGGTCCAGGGCAACCCCATCCACCACTGGATACTCATTGTTGCCATTGGCAAAGGTGGACTGGGCCTCAGGACTCACCAAAAACTCCAAAAAGGTAACCGCATTCTCTGGATTCGGAGCCGTAGCCACAACCCCGGCACCACTAATATTGACATGGGTACCCCGATCGTCCTGATTCGGGAAAAACACTGCTGTCTTCGCAACCACATCCTGATCCTCGGGCTTTTCCGACTTCGCCAGTCGCGCCCAATAGTAATGATTCGCAACAGCCACATCACATTGACCTGCGGCCACCGCCTTAATTTGGTCCGTGTCGCCCCCTTCCGGCTCCCGTGCCAGGTTAGCGACTAACCCCTTAGCCCAGGCTTCCGTCGCCTCAACTCCCAAGGTTTCCACCATTGATCCCAAGAGGGACTGATTATAAATATTGCCGGAACTCCGAATACAAACCCGTCCCTGCCACTGGGGTTCGGCGAGAGCTTCATAGGTGGAAAGTTCCGCTGGATCTACGGTTTCAGGGTTATAAACCAGTACCCGTGCCCGTTTTGTCAGACCGAACCACAGACCCTCAGGGTGGCGCAGGCTCTCGGGAACGCTACTGGTGAGCACCTCGGAGGTCACCGGCTGGAAAAGCCCAGCCTCCTCCGCTCGCCATAAACGGCCCGCATCCACCGCCATAAAGACATCGGCGGGACTTTGCTCGCCCTCGTTCCGAATTCGCTCAATGAGCTCATCGGCTTCCCCTTGAATGACCTGGATTTCAATGCCGGTCGCTTCGGTAAATTCTTGATAAAGAGTTTCATCTGTATCGTAATGGCGGGCCGTGTAGAGATTGACGATGCCTGCATCTTCTGCGGGTGCCGCAGCCTCTGACTCCGAGCCAGTGTCGGGAGAGGTGGTTGTCGCGTCGGGACCGTTGGAACAGCTTTGACTGAGGAAGAGACCAAAACCTGCAAGGGCAGCAAGGGTAAGTTTAGACAGGTGAGGCACGATGAGCTCCTTAAAAAAACGATAAACCAGCTTCCGAGGGAGGAAACCACAAAAATCTGACTGAGAATCTCGAAAAGTCCTTCTCTGGAGAAAACGGACCCAATAGGATGCAGGGGTTCCCGCCAGAATGTGTAATGGACACCCCGATTAATCCAACTGTTCGAGAGACAACCCACGCAAGGGTTAGGGTTTGGGTTGGGCAGCTTCACCGCCCAACCCAACTAATCGAGGTGATGTAATGAAAATCAAGGAAATCTAAAAAAGAAGGTCAGTTTCTCCCCCAATCAGTCCAAGTCTGAATCCAGAGGGAGAAACTGACCGAAAACCGTTTGAGGATGATCTGAAGACCTGGAAGCAAGCAAGCCCACGACTCTGAGTCCGTCACAACCGCCCAATACTCGCACTGGGGCGACGGGGCTGCGCGAGCAATCGCTACGTGGCTGTGGACTACTCTAGGGCGAGAATTCTCCCGATCTAGGAAAGAATCAGCGAAGAATCCCAGCCTCAGGCTGTTCTAGTCAACCCGTTCGTTGTAAGAACTGGAGGAACTGGGAACCTATTGAGAATTTATCTCACTAGGACTTGAAAAAAAGAGAGCGGCTTGCGCTTCAAAATCTCGCTGCGGCCCATTCTAATACAAAAGATTCTCAATAAGCTAGGGGCTGCAAAAATTTCTTTGGGGGTCGATCGGCGGCAAGAGAGCGGCAAGAGAGCGGCAAGATGCTAGCCAGACGATCGGGGACTTCACTTGGACTGGGGTGGACCGCGACCCCGCTCAGCCCCTCCCCAATCCTGATTCTGCCGGAGCTGTCTCCCAGCCATGCGCAACGGAACTGTACAAGGTCCTACCCGTACACCCTAGGAGTTGCCCCGCTGCTGGCCAGAGCCAGTCTCCTAGGCCAAAAAAAAGCAAAAAATAAGCGGCAGAGATGCCGCTTATAATTGTCTTGCTGCTGGTGTGAAACATCCAAAGGATGCAAGATTGGAGCTGTCTTCTCCAACACTCGATCGGCCCTAGGCCAGGGTTTCGGGGCAATAGCCCAGTCCCCGGACAAACTGTTGCCGAAATTCTTCAATTTCCCCGGAATCAGGCCGTCCATGGGAGACAACCGCCACCTGGTAACGTCGCATGACGGTAATGGGAGACTGACCTGTTTCTAGGCTCCAGAGCGCCATTTGTAGCCGCATACCCGGATCATAGGAAATCCCTAATTCATTGAGAAAAGCCCGAAAATCTAGATCGTCATGCTCCGTGAGAGGATGCTCCAGCTTCACCCGCAGGATCCAGCCATCAATTTGGTGAATCACGGTCAGAAAGCTGAGGGGCAGATGGGGGTGGTCATGCAAATGCTCCACCACTCGAAGCGTTAGGCTGGCGTTGGCCAGATAGTATAGATAATCCATAAGTGGTGCCACCTCCTGGAGGCGAGAACATTGGTGTGAAGCTAGAGATGGGAGCATCCGTTGCAACGGGCGACTGAGGCAAAACTGCGATAGAGCACGAGTCAGGTCTGAACTCAACGGACTGACTGTGGGCTTGGGAGGAGGAGCATGACCCCGCGATCGATTTCGGTGGATGGGGAGGTCCACTCATCCTCTGGCTTTTCCTTTGGCTTTTCTTTATGTTTCTACGTTCATTATCTGTGCTCAGGAGAGGTTCGACTAGGGTGTACCCCCTCCATTTACCATGGGTAAAGTCCCCCATTCCCTAGCTGCGATCGAGATCCCCAGGTCGATCGTCTTGATCCCCAGTTTGTTTCGATAGCGGCTCATACCGGGGTGAGGCTAGATTTACCCCGCCAGTGGCACGGTATAGCTTGACTCTGGATCCTAGGCAGTGAATCATCGGTTGCTGACACCTCGATAGGATGCAAATACCTGTTTTGTGATGGACACCTTGATTAATCCAACTTTTTGGGAGACAGCCCACGCCAGAATCAGGGTTTGGGTTGGGCGGCTTCGCCGCCCAACCCCATGGTCACCTCCATGCACCGAAGGCTCTAGCCGCTATCCTGCCCCTGCCTAGCCCCTTTATTGCCCCCGAATGCCCCTTAATTACCCCTTAATGGTCCCCGACCGTGAGCTATCCCCGTAAACGTTTTGGCCAACATTGGCTCCGCGATCCCCAGATTTTGCACCGCATCGTGGCGGCAGCCCATCTTCAGCCCTCCGATCGGGTTTTGGAAATTGGACCGGGGCGAGGGGTGCTCACCGAGGCATTGGTGGCCCAGGCAGAGGCTGTCGTTGCGGTGGAGCTGGACCGTGATTTGTGCCAGTCCCTGACCCAACGCTTTGGCCGCCATGACAATTTTATTTTGTTGCAAGGGGATATCCTGCGGCTGGACCTGACCCAACAGCTCCAGGACTTTCCCCACTTCCACAATCTCACCAAGGTGGTCGCCAACATTCCCTACAACATCACCGGCCCAATTCTAGAACTGTTGCTGGGGAAAATTGCCCAGCCCCGATCGCCCCGCTGGCAGGAGATTGTGTTGTTGGTACAAAAGGAAGTGGCCGATCGGGTGTGTGCGGCTCCCGGAAGCAAGACCTTTGGGGCGCTCTCGGTGCGCTGTCAGTATTTGGCGGACTGCGAGATTGTCTGTGCGGTCCCCCCCCAAGCCTTTAAGCCCCCCCCCAAGGTGGACTCGGCGGTGTTGCGTCTCGTCCCCCGGCCCCACCCCCAACCTGCCCAGAACCCCCAGCAACTGGAAGCCCTAGTCAAGGTGGGGTTTGGCGCAAAACGCAAGATGCTCCGCAACAACCTCAAGTCCCTGGTGGAGCGCGATCGACTGGATGCCATGTTTGAGATCCTGGGCATTGACCCCACAGCCCGGGCTGAAACCCTCGGTGTATCCCAGTGGATTGCCCTGAGTGATGCCTTAAGCGCGGCCCCGAGTCCCGCCTCACCGCCGCATCCTGCACCGTAACCCATGGGGTGTATCGCAGGTGTAAGGTGTATCTCATTTTGGCGAGTCTCTGGGGGGCACCTCGAACAATTCCAATTCTTGCCCAGTGGTCTATGCAGGAATCAGGTACGCAAGAATCAGGGTTGTGGGGGGCGGCGAAGCCGCCCCCCACAATTAATCGAGGTACCCTTGGGCGAGGCTGACTCTCCTCCCCAACCGCAACGGCAAGCCCCTGGAGCGTTGTGGAGAATCCCTCTCAATATCAGGGGGCAAAGCACGATCGACCCGTAAAATATGGTCGTGAGTCCTATTGTCCACCCGGCATCGCAATCAATGATGGCGATCGGCTTTGCCCCTCACCGCTCAAATTTTCACCGGAGTGTCTACGGGACACCTCGATCAATTCAAATTTCGACCATAGTGCCCACGGCAGAATCAGGGTTGTGTCGGGCGGCGAAGCCGCCTGCCACAATTAATCGAGGTGCCCTACGGCAGAATCAGGGTTGTGTCGGGCGGCGAAGCCGCCGGCCACAATTAATCGAGGTGCCCTTTATCTTGTCCATTTTTTCTTGTTCATCTTTCCTCGCCTATCCAACCCATGCCCACCTGTACCCTAGCTGCCCCCGCTAAAATCAACCTCTATTTAGAAGTGGTGGGCGATCGACCCGATGGCTTTCATGAATTGGTTATGGTCATGCAAAGCGTAGCCCTTGCAGATGGGATTACCGTGACCTTTGAACCCAGCGATCCCCCTGGCACAACTGCCCCCAGCCCAGACCATCCCAACCCAGAACACCGCAGCATTACCCTCCACTGCGATCACCCGGAGGTGCCCACCGATGCCACCAACCTCGCCCACCGTGCGGCGGCATTGCTGTGGGGACAATGGTCTTACTACTGCGGCGATCGACCCGTGCCCCAGGGCCACGTCACCCTGACCATCACCAAAAATATCCCCGTGGGCGCAGGACTCGCTGGAGGATCCACCAATGCAGCGGCGGTTTTGGTGGGCCTCAACCATCTTTGGGATATGGGGTTAGCGGTGAGTGAGATCGAGCACCTCTGCGCCAAGTTAGGCTCGGATATTCCCTTCTGTGTCCAAGGTGGGACAGTTCTCGCCCTGGGTCGGGGAGAGGTGCTGGAATCCATGGCCCCGGCTGGTCCCCTGGCCCTGGTTTTGGCCAAATACCGCAGTTTATCCGTGTCTACGCCCTGGGCCTACGGCAGCTATCGCCAGCAGTTTGCGGCCACCTATGTCCAGGGGAGTGCGGAGGTGATGGCTCATCAGGAGGCGGTGCGATCGGGTCCGTTGGCGGCGGCGATCGCTACGGGGGAACCCAGCCAAATTTGTCAGCATCTTCACAACGACCTGGAAAAAGTCGTTTTGCCCGCGCATCCCAATGTGGCGGCGTTGCGGGATGCCTTCGCCGCCCAGCCCGAGGTGATCGGTACGTTGATGTCCGGCTCTGGCCCGACGGTCTTTGCGGTTTGTGATTCTCCGGCGGCGGCGGAAACGGTCCGCCAAGCTGTGGCCGATCGGCTCCAAGATCCCGATCTTGATCTGTGGGTCACCCACGCTCTCCCCCATGGGGTCACCCTCCAAACGCCCGAGGGCAATGGCTAAGCTTGTCGTCTCCTTTGCCCGTGCTCCCCGCGTTTTTTGCCGCTCCCCAGCCGCCTCCCCCAATGCTCTCCCCGCGCTCTCCCAAACGCTCCCCCGCCCTTCCCTCGATCGCGCCCTTGATCGCGCCCTCGATCGCGTCATCGATCGCGCTGCCGAGCAATCTTCAATCACTGCCTTGCGATCGGCCCCTGGGAATCCATTAGAATAGGACGGAACATCAAAGTAGATCCCCTGTAACTACCATCATTAGCGACTCGCGAGGAATCCATGGCCGTAGATATTTTGGTCCAAAAAGCCAAACTGAAAAATCCCCCCCTAGACGTACATCGCCTCGGCGATCGGGTACTGCGTCAGTCCGCCAAGCGAGTGGCCAAAGTGGATGATGAGGTGCGGCTCTTGGTACGAAAAATGCTGCAAACCATGTATAGCCAAGACGGGATTGGCCTTGCAGCGCCCCAAGTGGCAGTCAATAAGCAAATTCTGGTGGTTGATATCAACCTCGAAGATGCCACCACCCCCCCCCTGGTGATGATTAACCCCACCATCCAGGAGTTTGGAGAAGAGGTGGTCCTGTTTGAGGAAGGCTGCCTGAGCATTCCGGAGGTTTTTCTGGAAGTGCGACGACCCGAAATGATGAAGGTGTCCTATCGGGATGAGATGGGGCGGCCCCAAAGCTGCTGGATGGATGGCTTACTGGGTCGAGTGGTCCAGCATGAAATTGATCACCTCAATGGGGTTCTGTTTGTCGATCGGGTGGAGAATAAAATTGCCCTCAATCAGGAACTCACTAAGCAGAAGTTTTCCCCCAATGCGGTGCGATCGTTGACGTAACTTCCACGATCCCTTAGGACGATCGGAATGGCGATCCCAGGGGCATGACTGGGGGATGGGATTCTGGATGATGGGATTTCAAGGTATGGGATCTTGGAGGATGTTTGAAAACTCCGGCTAAGGGCCGTAGGCCCTTTTGGAATCCCCCGCAGTCTTCCTTGCCCTCGCTAGACCTGTGGGTCCTAGGGATCAGGACAGCTGATCCGTCCACTGTGCCTAGGGTTGTCCCACTTTTGTCAGTCAATCAGGCCCATTCCTTAGAACGTGTTTGAAAACTTCGACTCGGTGCCGTAGACCCTTGTAGAATCCCCCTCAGTCTCCCTTTTGAAGGAAGAAAAGGGGAGTATCCCAC
>JAYKIB010000075.1:0-13609 GCA_035285005.1 Prochlorothrix sp. | reverse complement strand
GTGGTTTGAGTGATAATACTTCTATGATCTAACCTTTTTTGATTTTGAGCAAGCTTGCCTTTACAATTCAAAATATTAAAGACCTCTTGCAATCTATTAGCTAATAATTTAACGAGGTGCTTCCCAGCCTGAGTCTCATGATGAGATAGCCCTTTTTTCAATTAATCGAGGTGCCCTATGGCTTTTGTGTATGGCTTTTGTGTATGGCTTTTGTGTATGGCTTTTGTGTATGGCTTTGACCCACTTTCGTCAGTCAATCAGCTTTGGGACAGCTTAGCCACCTTGGGACAGCCGCTTCACCTTGGCCCCCTGGAGCAGTTGGTGGGTCTCAGCCAAAAGTTGGGGAATCCGATCGCGGTGGGGACTGCGGGCCAGACAAGCCGAAAGATCTAAGCTCGCCAGGTGGTCAGCGCGGGCACCCGGAAACCAGTGGCCCCCATTTTCAAAAAGGTTATAGCGATTTTTGGCAAACTCTGTCAGGTCAAAAGCCAGGGCCAGATTCCGCAGCCAAAGCATGGCCGGGATATTGAGGTTACCCGGAGTTTCCTCGGGGGCGGGCAAGCCTTCCCGCCAAGTGTGGTACCAGTGGGCACCCAGCGCCTCGATCGCGGCGGACTCCAGACGGTCCAAAATCGGCGCCAGTACGGTTTCAGCCTGGGGGAGCCACTCCAGGGTTTTGAGGTGTTCGTCAAAGTCGGAAGGCTGGGCCGCTCCAATGCTGAGGGTGTGGACCTGGGGATGGCTGAGACAAAACAGGTCGTTAAAGACCATGGGGCTGAGAGGAGCACAGAGCTTCTGGAGTTTTTCCGGTGGATTATAGAGTTCTCCCCCCTTATTGGAGGGACTAATAATAAAAACGCCCATATCCTGCTGCTGCGCCGCTAGAATAGCGGGCCAGTTGTCCTGGAAAATGTAGTACCAGTGCAGGTTCACGTAGTCGAACTGGCCAGAGTCGATCGCCGCTTTAATCACAGCCGTGGGGGCATGGGTTGAGAAGCCTAAAAACCGAATTTTGCCCTGGTCCCGTAGGCGTTGGGCCGCTTCCACACACCCGCCCGATCCCAGGCACCACTCCAGATGTTCGGACGTATTGATGCCATGGATGCCCAGCAGATCCACATGATCGAGCTGCAGCAGCCGTAACGATCGCTCAACGGTCTGCACAAAGCGACGGGCATCGGCGAAGGGTTCCACCTTGGTTTGGATAATCAGGTTTTCGCGGGGGAGACGGGGCAGAATTTGACCCAGTTGAATTTCCGACGTGCCGTAGGCCCGAGCGGTCTCAATGTGGTTCATGCCCAGCTCGATCGATCGGTGAATGATCGCCTCAAGGTTGCGCTGGTTGGCGGCAGGAATATCGGTTAGGGGCAGATCTTTCCAGGCGTGCTGGTAGCGCATTCCTCCGCAGGAGAAGACAGGCATGGCCAGTTCGGTACGCCCAAAGCGACGGTATTGCATAGGTCCAGGTTGAAATCAGGTGGTTGTTTTGTTCAGTGCCCCACGTCGGAATCAGGGGTCTGGCGACGGCCTCACCGTCTACCGCAATGCTCAGTTCCTATGGTTACACGTACAGCAATCCCTCGCTGATGAGGATCGATCGTCCCCCCACCTGGATTTTCCCAATCCCCGGCACAGTGGCAGGCTTCTGCGTAACCTCGACCCGATCGACCCCCAAATCAGCCTTAACTGGATCGACCTCAACCCGATCGACCCCCAAACTCAGAAAACTAGGCCGACCCATTTCCACCCCCTGCTCAATCCCCCAGGTTTGGGTGTGGGCCGCCGTCGTAGCACTCCGGGCGCACAGATACCCCGCAAATGCCGTCACCGCCGAACCCGTGGCCGGATCCTCAGGAATACCCAGGGCCGGCGCAAACATACGCCCCCGAAACTGGGCCGCCGGATGCTCCGGTTCCGGGCAAAAACAGTAGAGGTGGGGGTAGGGTCGATGGGCAAGGAGGGCCCGCCAGCGATCGATCTGCAGCTGAATCCGCCCCAGGGCCGATCGAGTTTTCACCGGAACAAAACAGAAGGGTAACCCGCAGGACAGCGCCTCCGGCTCCCAGAGTACGCCATTGTCTACCCAGCCGATCGCCTCTGGCTCCAGCCCCAAAATTTGACCGAAATCCGCTGAAGACAGGTCCACCGGCCACCGCTGCGGTGCTTGGGTGACTTGGAGAAAACTAGCAGTTGGTCGATCGGCCTCTGCTTGGATAACCACCGGTACCGGTCCCACCCCCTCCTCTAAAATTATTGTGCCTTCTGCCCCCTGCACGGGAACTTGGCCCAATGCTGCCAGCAAAAAAGCAGTCCCCACCGTGGGGTGTCCCGCAAAGGGGATCTCTTGACCGGGAGTGAAGATACGAACGCGCCGGGTGCCCTGGGGCGTTTCAGGAGGCAACACAAACACGGTCTCGGACAGGTTCAACTCACGGGTTAGGGTTTGCATTTGTGCCCCACTGAGGCCCGTGGCTTCGGGGAAGACGGCAAGGGGATTGCCACCGAAGGGACGATCGCAAAACACATCCAGGGTATAGAAGCGATAGGCTTGGGCACCAGGACGCTGGCGGCTCCAGAGCGGAGAACTGACGGGCGCGGCACTGGTGGATTGGGAAGGGGAAGACATAGGCGGGAATGGCGTAATTCAAGACGAGGAAGGGCTAGAAGTGCCCACAAGACTGGGCAATAAGGCCAAGCAGCAAGACTGGGCAATAGGGCCAAGCAATAAGGTCAAGCAACAAGACCGAGCAACAAGACCCAATAAAGTACCGGACACCTCGATCAATCCGAATTTTTGGGAGACAGCCCACGCAAGAAGTAGGGTTTGGTTTGGGCGGCTTCGCCGCCCAAATCAATTAATCGAGGTGCCCTACCCTGGATACCGCGATTAATGGACACCGCAATTTGATACCGCAATTTTAATGATGGCGTGCGGCTTCGCCGCCCAACCCGATCCCCAAGGCCAGATTCCCCAAATCAAGAATGCTAGACTGGCGAACAGCAGTACCAACGCAATACCCAGGCTTACCGCTGGTAGCCATCAAGTTGCGACAGACAAGTGCTGACCTCTTGCCCATCACTCCAGGAGCATATCACCGTGGTTGCTCAGTTCCCCACCGCCTCTCCTGCCCCCCCCGCCCAACCTCTGGCCCCCTCAGACCCGGCAATGCCTTCTGCGGCTCCCGTTGCTGACCCCCCAGCCCCGATCGAGCCCACTGCAAAGCCGATTGAGTACCCTGACAGCGACGGTCAACCCATGGCAGACAATACCAAACAGTTTCGCTGGATTACAGTTCTCCAGTACAACCTAGAGTGGATTTTTGCCCAAGATCCCCAGGTTTTTGTGGCCGGGGATCTGCTGTGGTATCCCGTAGAGGGCAACAATAAAATTCGACAGGCCCCCGATGTGATGGTCATTTTCGGCGTGCCCAAGGGCGATCGGGGCTCCTATCAACAATGGAAAGAAAACGGCATTGCTCCCCAGGTCGTATTCGAGATTTTGTCTCCGGGCAATACCCTCAAGGAAATGCAGCGCAAACTGATTTTCTACGATCGCTATGGGGTCGAGGAATATTACCTTTACGATCCCGATCGCAATGATCTCAGTGGCTGTATGCGCACGGAGACGGGCGATTTGGAGGTGATCGAAACCCTAGGCAATTGGGTTAGTCCCCGCCTGGGCATTTGCTTTAATCCCACCGAGGACGGCCTCCAGGTTCTGCGGCCCGATGGCACACCCTTCACCAGCTACACCGAGATTTCCCAACAGTTGGAGCAGGAGCGGGAACGGGCCGAACAGGAACGGGAACGGGCCGAACAGGAGCGGGAACGGGCCGAACAGGAGCGGGAACGGGCCGATCGACTGGCTCAGCGTTTACGGGAATTGGGATTCGAGCCAGAAGATTAACATACCGGATACCAAGCGGATGTTCTCAAACATCCGCTTGGTCCCGTCGGCCCTTGTAGAATCCCCCTCGGTCCCCGTTTATAAGGGACGGCTTCTTCTTCCCCCTTATATAGGGGGGGGTAGGAGGGATTCCCTTAGGTTGATCAATATCTTCTTGGGCACCTCAATGAATGAGGGCAGGCGGCTTCGCCGCCTGCCCTCATTCATCCAAATGTCTGAAAGCTAACCCACGCAAGGATCCGGAGGTGGGGTGGGCGACAAGGCTGACCCCCTCAACTAATCACGGGCACCTCTGAGTGTGGCGCGCAGCTTCGCCACGCAACCCAACCCTAATTCTGCCGTGGGTACTGCGGTGAAAATCTGGATTAATCGCGGTGTCCTCACGAATTAATCAAGAATTAATCGAGGAACTCCAGTTCCTCCACCCTGGGGCGAAGGACTGGTACTATTGCTCAAACCTTGCTTCAAACCCTGCCTCAAACCTCGCGTAAAGCCTATGGTGATCCCATCTTCTCGATCCTCTGGTGTACCCCTCCCCATCTGGCTTGGACTCCTCGCGCCCCTGATTCTCCTCAGCGAGAGCCCCGCCACGGCCCAGCCCACTCTCCCCACCACACTCGGTTCCCCGCCTCCCCTGGTGACTCCACCCGGTTCCACCCTGGCCCAGGACTCCGGATCCGACCCGCCTCCCCTAGCCCCCTTTTATCCCCAGCACCGTAGACAGACGGGTCGCCTCCCCTTTCAGCCGAACCTGTTACCGCCCGCCGGCAGTGCCCCACCTCCCCCCACCCCCGTCACCGGATCGCCTGGAATCACGATCGGCGTTCCCAGCGGCTTTGGAGCCTCCTGGCGCCAAATCGGGATTGGCTTGGGGCTGCAGTCGCGCACCCGATTTACGGAAACAGCCGACGGTAGCTTCGGGTTGGGTGGGGTTCGGTGTTGGGGATCCGATCGAGACGGTGGGCTTCCAAGTCGGCCTAGGTTTTGTGGACCTGAGCGATCCCACCGCAGATGGCACCGTCAGTCTCAAGCTCCATCGACAAATGCCCCATGATCTATCCCTTGCCGTGGGGGCAACGGGGGTACTGACCTGGGGGGGGCCGGATGGTGGCTCATCGGTGTATGGGGTCGCAACCAAGCGCTTTCAGACGCGAGAAGATGCGAGTCAGCCCTTTAGCCAAGTCACCACCACCCTGGGCCTGGGTTCGGGGCAATATCGATCGGAGGAGGCGGTCAACAACGATCGCGATGAGGTGGGTGTATTCAGCAGCGTTGCGGTGCGAGTGGTGCAACCGGTCAGTGGCATTGTGGAGTGGACCGGCCAGGATATGAGTCTGGGAATTTCGATTACGCCCATCCCCCAAATTCCCTTGGTCATTACGCCAGCCGTAACGGACGTGACGGGATCCGCCGGTGACGGGGCTCGCTTTATCCTTGGGGTCGGTTATGGTTTGAGCTTTTAGAGGGCACCTCGATTAATTCAAATTTTCACCCTAGTGCCTACGGCAGAATCAGGGTTGTGTGGGCGGCTTCGCCGCCCCCCACAATTATCGAGGTGCCCTAGAGGATGTTTGAAATCTCCAACCCGGTACCCTAGGGCGAATCGCAGCGTTACCGGTTACTCCGTCAAAATCCGTCAGGTAATCCATCAGGTGTTGAGGAATGAGCCAGAATCAGCGTCACAATCTGTGCCCAAGCCAACCCCAGCCCCGAAGCCTGGGGGCAGTCCTGGGTCCAAGTTCCCGTATCAGCAAGGTGACGGCTGCCCTGCTCCTGACGGGGCTGGCGGCCTCCGCCGCGTGGGGGCAGTCGGGGAACCAGTCCGATGTCACGGGCGTGGACGTGGTGGGGACCGGCACCGGCGCTCTCCAGAACCAGTCTGATATCACGGGCGTGGACGTGGTGGAAACGGGCACCGGCGCTCTCCAGAACCAGTCCGATGTCACGGGTGTGGACGTGGTGGAAACGGGCACCGGCGTTCTCCAGAACCAGGTGGAAACGGCAACCAGTGTTTTTCAACCGGCTCCCTCTAGGGACTCCAGTGCACCCAGTGAGGCGGTTGAGCCCGATGAGCAGCCCTTAAGTGAGTTTGTCCCGGATCAAAAGCTTTTGGCCCAAATTCTGGTGAATTCTGCCATTCCCGCCAGCTCGGTTGTGTCGGTCCAGAGCCAAGCGATCACCACCAACACGGCCCCCCTGCTCCAACAGATTGGCATTACGCTAGAGGGACAGGAACCCTCTGCGGACCAGATTGCCGCAGCGCTACAGCAGTTATTCGCAATTACGGGCAATAACGCCCATTATATCCAGTCCACCCTGACGGAGGATGCCCAACTGGTGACGACCCGGCTGGGGCCAAATCCGAATACCCGTCTGTCCCGATCGGGTCCATCGCTTCCCCCTGCTGCTCCTTCCGCCGCAATGCTCCCAACCCTGCTACAATCCCGGCCAGTCCTGTCCTGGGGCGATCGACTGCTGCCGTCTCTCCTCAAAGATAGTCTCCTCAAGAACAGCCCCGAGGCCCCCACCTTGCTCTCCCAAACCACGCGCCGGGATCAAGATCAGTTTGCGTCTCGTTATGTGACGACGGGCCTGAACCAGAATGCCCTATACCGCCTCTTCCAGATTTTTAAGGAGCGGAGCCAGAGTCTGTCCTCGTTTGATTTGGGGCTTAACCAGAAGCTTTACGATATTTTGATCCGTCCCATGGAAGCGGATCTGGAGGCGGCGGGGGTCGATACCCTGGTGGTGGCTCTGGACTCTCGCCTACGGGGAATCCCGCTCTCGGCGCTCCATGATGGGGAACAGTTTTTGGGTGAAAAGTATGCCCTCGCGATCGTTCCCTCCTTTGGCCTCACGGACATTAGCTATTTTGATGTGCGCGAGACTTCGGTGTTGGCGATGGGGGCTTCGGAGTTTGAGACCCAACTTCCCCTGCCGTCGGTTCCCCTGGAAATTGATCAGATTCTGGGGGGTGGGTTTAAGGGCATTGCCCTGGAGGGTCAGAACTTTACGGTGAATAATTTCACCAATACGGTGCGAATGTTCCAAATTAATCAGCAAAGCTTGGGGATTATCCATCTGGCGACCCATGGTGAGTTCCAGTCTGGGGACTACAATAAGTCCTATATTCAGTTTGACGATCGACGGGTTTCGCTGGTGGAGTTTCGGCAACTGGCGGTGGAGTTGGGCTGGGATGTGTTAGCAAATGCGCCGGAGTTGCTGGTTTTGAGTGCTTGTCGTACGGCGCTGGGGGATGAGGCCGCAGAGTTGGGGTTTGCGGGGCTGGCGGTGGCTTCGGGGGCGAAGACGGCGTTGGCGAGTCTCTGGCAGGTCAGTGATGTGGGGACGTTGGCGCTGATGAGTGAGTTTTATGATGCGATGGAGGTCAATCCGCTCAAGTCCCAGGCGCTACAAATGGCGCGTCTCAGGTTGTTGGAGGGTGAGACGTATCTTCGGGGTGGGAGGCTTTATCTCTCAAGCGGTCAGGTGCTGGATTTGCCGCCGCAATTGGCAAATTTGCCGGATCAGGATTTCCGTCATCCGTTTTACTGGTCAGCATTTACGCTGATCGGGAACTGGAATTGAACTCCCCAAAGGCTTGGGTCACGATCGCCCACTGCCCATAGCCCTGGATTTCCTCCAGTAGCGTCTCGCTATGGCAACAATCCAAAATCATCAAAATTCTCAAACTCACCCATGATTGCCGTCCCCAATCAGCCTCCCCGCCTCACCCCCACCGAATACTTCGCCTGGGAAGAACAACAGGTCGATCGTCACGAATACATCAACGGCCAAGTCTACGCCATGAGCGGCGGTAGCCAGAACCATAGCCGCATTGCCCTAAAACTGGCCGCATTACTGGACAATCACCTCGCAGATAGCTCCTGCCGCGTTTTTAACTCCGACTGTCGCGTTAATATCCTCACTACCCAGGACTACACCTATCCTGACGTGAGCGTAAGCTGCGATCGGCGCGACACCAGCACCCCCCAATACATCACCTACCCCTGCTTAATCGTCGAAGTTTTATCCGACAGTACCGAAGCCTACGATCGAGGCAAAAAATTCTTCCGGTATCGCCAAAATCCACAGTTACAAGACTATCTTCTCGTCAGTTCCCAGGAAATTGCCATCGATCTCTACCGAAAAGATTCAGAAGGCCGCTGGGACATTCTCAATTACCGGGATGGAGACAGTGTAGAGTTGCAATCGGTCGCCCTGAGCTTCCCGATCGAGCAAATCTATCGTGGCATTGACTTTTCCGAAGACCCCAGATCCTAAGTCTGCAACACAAAAACCCTAGGGCACCTCGATTCATTCAAATTTTCACCGCAGTGTCCAGGGCAGAATTAGGGTTGGGTTGCGCGGCGAAGCCGCGCAACCCAATGAATCGAAGTGCCCACGGCAGAATTAGGGTCGTGGGGGGCGGCTTCATCGCGCAACCCAATGAATCGAAGTGCCCACGGCAGAATTAGGGTCGTGGGGGGCGGCTTCATCGCGCAACCCAATGAATCGAAGTACCCACGGCAGAATTAGGGTCGTGGGGGGCGGCTTCATCGCCCACGACAATTGAGCGAAGTACCCCAAGCTTTTTCACATCCCTATTGCCCATACTCAGAATAAGGCCGGCGTGCTGCACCGTCTTGGGAAGGATTAGAGCTTGGGGTAAACTTCGACCCCGCTCCGTGCGCCCCAATGACCCCAACTTCCCTCTCCAACAACCCCACTTAATCCCCCCGAATCTGCCCCATATCCCAAGATTTGGTACGGTGTACACAGGCGATCGCCATGGTGTGCTTGGCTACAGACTGGGGCCAAACCTTGGGAACTCTCGCACCCAAGGCAGACAGGCGATCGCCCCAGTCCATACCGTCACTCGCTGAAATCAAATGAATAGCCCGATCGATAGCCTCTTCCTCGAACACCTCTACAGCCCCAAGCGTCCCGTGATCGTCTTTGATGGGGCCATGGGCACCAACCTCCAAGCCCAAGACTTGACCCTAGAGGACTTTGGGGGAGCCGACTACGAGGGCTGTAACGAATATCTAGTCGTCACCAAACCCGAGGCTGTCAAAAAAGTACACCGGGACTTTCTCGCCGCCGGCGCCGACGTGATTGAAACCGACACCTTTGGCGGGAGCACCTTCGTGTTGGCCGAGTACGACCTTGCCGATCGCGCCTATGAACTCAACCGCATCGCCGCCGAGATCGCCCGTGAATGCGCAGACGAATACAGCACCCCAGAAAAACCCCGCTTCGTCGCCGGATCGATCGGACCCGGCACCAAACTCCCCACCCTGGGCCACATTGACTACGACACACTCCGCGAAGCCCTCCTGCCCCAGATTGAAGGATTGATGGACGGGGGAGCCGACCTCCTACTCGTGGAAACCTGCCAAGATGTGTTGCAGATCAAAGCCGCACTCAACGCGATCGAAGCCACCTTCGCCAAAAAAGAGCGCCGTTTACCCCTCATGGTCTCCGTCACCATGGAACAAACCGGCACCATGCTCGTAGGGTCAGATATTAGCGCCGTTGTCGCCATTTTAGAACCCTACCCCATCAATATTCTGGGCCTGAACTGCGCCACCGGTCCAGACCTGATGATGGACCACATTAAGTATTTGACCGAAAACGCCCCCTTCGTCATCTCCTGTGTCCCCAACGCAGGATTACCCGAAAACGTCGGCGGCCAAGCCCACTACAAGCTCACGCCGATCGAACTGAAAATGGCCTTAATGCGCTTTGTGGAAGACATGGGCGTACAGGTCATCGGGGGCTGCTGTGGGACACGTCCCGGCCATATCCAATCCCTAGCCGAGATCGCCGAGGAGCTCAAGCCCAAGGAGCGCCAAATTCGGATTCCCGGCACCGAAAACGGCCAAGTTCGACCCAGCCTCAGCTACACCCCCGCCGCCGCCTCCATCTACTCAGCCCAACCCTACGAGCAGGATAACTCCTTCCTCATCATCGGTGAACGCCTCAACGCCAGTGGCTCCAAGAAATGCCGAGAAATGCTGGTGGAGGAAGACTGGGATGGTCTAGTGTCCCTTGCCAAGTCCCAGGTCAAGGAGGGTGCCCATATTCTCGATGTCAACGTCGATTATGTGGGTCGGGACGGGGAAAAGGACATGCACGAACTGGTGTCACGGGTGGTCACCAACGTGACCCTGCCCCTGATGCTAGATTCCACCGAATGGACGAAAATGGAAGCGGGACTGAAGGTAGCCGGTGGAAAATGCCTTCTAAACTCCACCAACTACGAGGACGGAGACGAACGCTTCTTTAAGGTACTAGAACTGGCTAAGGCTTACGGAGCTGGGGTCGTCGTCGGCACGATCGACGAGGACGGCATGGCCCGGACAGCCCAGAAGAAATTTGAAATTGCCCAGCGGGCCTACCGCGATGCCCTGGAATACGGCATTCCCGCCCATGAGCTCTTCTATGACCCCCTTGCCCTTCCCATATCCACCGGAATCGAAGAAGATCGGGTCAATGGTCGGGAAACCATGGAATCCATCCGCATGATCCGGGAAAATCTACCGGGTGTTCACATTACCCTCGGTGTTTCTAACATTTCCTTTGGTCTCAGTCCCGCCGCCCGCATCACCCTCAACTCCGTCTTTTTACACGATGCAATGAAGCTGGGCCTGGATTCGGCGATCGTCAGTGCCGCCAAGATTCTGCCCCTGTCCAAGATTAGCGAAGATCACCAGAAGGTGTGCCGCGATCTCATCTACGATCGGCGCGAATTTGAGAACGACATCTGCATCTACGACCCCCTCACCAAACTCACCCAACTCTTCGAGGGTGTCAGCACCAAAGACACCCGATCGACCGCATCCCTAGCCAGCCTACCCATCGAAGAACGCCTCAAACAACACATTATCGACGGGGAACGCATTGGCTTGACCGATGCCCTGGATGTGGCCATGGAAAGCTACCCCCCCCTGGAGATTATCAACACCTTCCTGCTGGATGGCATGAAAGTGGTGGGTGAGTTGTTCGGCTCCGGCCAGATGCAATTACCCTTTGTGCTGCAATCTGCGGAAACCATGAAGGCAGCGGTGGCCCACCTCGAACCCCACATGGAAAAGAACGAGGGCGGCGACAATGCGAAGGGTAGCTTCCTCATCGCCACCGTGAAGGGTGATGTCCACGATATTGGCAAGAATTTGGTCGATATCATCCTCACCAACAATGGCTATCGGGTCATTAACCTGGGTATTAAGCAGTCCGTGGACAACATTATTAAGGCGTACCGCGAGAATCCCGTGGACTGTATCGCCATGAGCGGCCTCCTGGTGAAGTCCACGGCCTTTATGAAGGATAATTTGGAGCGTTTTAACGAAGAAGGAATTACCGTGCCGGTGATTCTGGGGGGAGCAGCCCTCACGCCCAAATTTGTCAATCAGGACTGCCAAAACGTCTATAACGGTCAGGTGGTCTACGGTAAGGATGCCTTTGCCGATCTCAACTTTATGGATCAGCTCATGCCTGCCAAAACCGCAGGCCAGTGGGACGATCTCAAGGGCTTCCTCGATGAGGCCGGGAATCCCCTCAAGGCCGACACCAACGGCAGTGGGACCGTTGCCACCGAGGAACTGGAGGTCAACCCCGATACCCAAATCTCGATGATGGGGGCCGACAAAGCCGCCGAGCCGGAGGTGGAAGACACGGTACGATCGGAGGCCGTAGACCCAACGATCGCCCGACCCACGCCCCCCTTCTGGGGCACCCAAATCCTCCAGCCGGAGGACATTCCCCTGGAGGAAGTGTTCGAGTATCTCGATCTACAGGCCCTCTTTGTGGGTCAGTGGCAGTTCCGGAAAACCAAGGAGCAATCCCGGGAGGAATACGATGCTTTTCTCCAAGAGAAAGTGCATCCCATCCTGGCGGAATGGAAAGCCAAGATCCTGGCGGAAAATCTGCTCAAACCCCAGATTATCTACGGCTACTTCCCCTGTCAGTCCGAAGGGAACGATCTCCTTATCTACCCCAGCCCCGAGCAGACCGGTGAGGTGGCGGCCCGCTTTAAGTTCCCCCGTCAGAAGAAGAACCGCCGCCTCTGTATTGCGGACTTCTTTGCGGCCAAGGATTCGGGCCAAATCGATGCTTTCCCGATGCAGGCCGTGACCGTGGGCCAGATCGCGACGGACTACGCTAACAAGCTCTTCAAGAGCGATGCCTACAGCGACTATCTCTACTTCCATGGCATGGCGGTGCAGGTGGCGGAGGCTATGGCTGAGTGGACCCATGCCCGGATTCGGCGGGAATTGGGCTACGGTGACCTGGAACCGGGGACTATCCGCGATGTCCTACAACAGCGTTACCAAGGCTCCCGCTACAGCTTCGGTTATCCGGCCTGCCCCAATATCCTCGATCAGCATACCCAGTTGGCATTGCTGGAGGCCGATCGCATTGGTCTGAAGATGGATGAAAGCGATCAGTTGGAACCGGAACAGTCCACCACGGCGATCGTGGCCTATCACCCGGCTGCTAAGTATTTCAGCGCTTAGGGTTTGATTGGGTTGGGCCTAGGGTGGGTTATGCCTGCCCTGGGCCGATCGCTGCGGTTGGGAGAGGGTCGATCGGGGGCGTAACCAATCGTAAAGCTTGCTTTACAGAAAATGGCTAAGCCAGTTAAAGTAGTCCTCAAATTAAAGATTCTGTTTTGAGAAGGTTTGCGCTTCGACGGTTGCTTAATCTCAGCGTCGCTTTGCTGGTCTGGTCTACTGGGCGGTGGTTTTGTGCCCGGTTGTAAGTTTCCAGACGAGTGCAGGGACTTTCTGTGCTTAAAATCGGGCTTAAAATCGGTAGTTTTGGATTTTGCGGCTTTTTATCGGTTGTTTCAAGCGCGACATTCTGTGGAATTATGACCCAATTAACGCTTTCACCCGCGATTACGTTGAGCAGTTGGCAGTTTGAGCATCTGTGCTACCAAAATCCGGATGCTAATTTTGAGTTGAGCTCTCAGGGGGTTCTGATTATGTCTCCTCCGGTGGGGTTTGAAGGGGGTCGTCGGGAGTTTAATTTGGCTGTGCAGTTTGGTCGCTGGGTTGAGACAGATGGGACGGGGGTGGCGTTTAGTTCCCAGACATTGTTTGAGTTGCCGAATGGGGCGAAGTATATGCCGGATTTGGCTTGGATTCGGCGCGATCGACTGATGCTGTTAACTCTGGAGCAGCAGCGCGGTTTTGTGGCGATTGCGCCTGATTTTGTGGTGGAGTTACGATCGCCGTCGGATGCGTTGGCTCCGTTGCAGGAGAAGATGTTGGATTATTTGGATGCGGGGGTTCAGTTGGCTTGGTTGATTGATCCCCAGGGGCGGCGGGTTGAGGTGTATGGGTTGGGGGCCGATCGGCTGGTGTTGGAGAATCCCGACAGTGTTCGGGGTGACCCGCTGTTACTGGGTTTTACGTTGGACCTGAAGCCGCTGTTTAGTTCTGGGGTGTGAGATGCTTTTTGATGTTGGAGGTTATTTTATGAATAGGACACCTCGATTAATTGTGGTAGGCGGCTTCGCCGCCTACCACAACCCTGATTCTGCCGTGGGCATTGCGATCGAAATTTGAATTTTTCGAGGTGTCCAATACAGTATTGCAACAGTTCACTCCTGTGCGGTTCGGTTGCCGTTGCCGGCTCAGGCGGGGTTACTTCACTTGCTTTAGGGCACCTCAATTAATTAGGTTGCGCGGC
>JAYKIB010000074.1:0-9361 GCA_035285005.1 Prochlorothrix sp. | reverse complement strand
TCAGGGTTGTGGCAGGCGGCGAAGCCGCCCAACCCCATTAATCGAGGTGTCCTACAGTGTATTGGCTGATTTTGTCTTGATGTAAGTTAGGGTTTCGTTAATCTTCTTAACTTAGACTCAAGAAATCGATCGTGATTTTGGATAAAAGCGAAGAAAAACAGAAACTCTCTGAGAAGTTTAAAAACTAGCGCACAATCAAGGGGAGACTCTTCCGTTTATAGCTTCTATAATCCTTGATCCCCAATGGGTATAAGCCTACTTTTCGACGGAATAAGGCTGTTGTTATATGGTGCCTTCTTCATCCTCCTGACTACCTTCTCCCCTCCTGACCTATGCGCCCCAGTTATCTGTTAATCGTCACCGAAAATCATGAAGAATTAATTGAATTGGAGCCTCTGTTATTGCAAATGGAAAATCCAGAGGCGATCGCAGTCGCTCATTCGGTTGATGAGGCTGTAACTTGGATTCGCAACGCGCCTCCCTATTTGATGATTGTGGTAGAACAGCAGGAGCCTCGAATGGCGCAACTGGTCGAGGAATGTCGGCAAGAGCAGGGCCACAATCCCGTGACCATTGTGGGTCTCAGTCGCCACGACAACCCGACCTGGGGCAATCATGAGGCAAATCCAGGCTTTGACGGTTTTTTAGTCCATCCCATTAGTCCTGCGGTTTTGTTGTTGTTAATTCAGTCGGCCCAACTCCGTCAGACCTGTTATATCCGCTAATGGGCACCTCGATTAATACAGATTTTCACCGCAATGCCCACGGCAGTATCAGGGTTAGGTTGCGCGGCTTCGCCGCGTAACCCAATTAATCGAGGTGCCCTAATGGGTCCTGGCACCCTGCCACTCCCTAGCGCTTAGCAGTTACAGGCGCGAAGAGGATTAATAGGTGCTACAGGGATCAAGATGTACCTCGTCGGAGGTGGGGGATATCCAGGCTCACCTCAGCGTTAGCTGTATAGGGTGATCGTCAACTTGCGGGTGAACATGGCAAAATACCTGGCAAGCGATCGGGCGATCGATCGTCTATGGCAACGATAAATCGCGATCGAGTTGCGATCGATCGGTCTGGGGCGTGTCTTCCCGACGGGTCTGTGGTGTCATAGCCGGGACGATCTGGCCGACAATCCCTTGTTTCAACGACTGGCTAAACGGGCCAAAGGAGAATGCTCTGTGGAATTTGCTTTTGCCATTATTGTGGGGCTTTTGGGCTTTGGCGCTGGTGTGGGGGGAAGCTACGCCCTCTTGGAAAAACGCTTAAACCAGCAGGAACGTAGTAATCAAACTCGTCTGAATCAGGAGCAAGCTAAGCTGGAGCAGGATTACAAAGAACGGCTGCTAGCCAGCACGGAGGAGATTAAGGCCCAGTATGAAACCCGCATCCAGCAACTAGAGGACCAGGTGGCCTCAGCCGCTGCGCCTGCTACTCCTGCTGTTGCGCCTCCTGCTCCCTCATCTTTAGAACAGTCCCCTGCGCCTGCTGAGTCTGCGCCTGCTGAGTCTGCGTCTACTGAGTCTGCGCCTGCTGTGCCTGTTGCTGAGCCTGAGCCTGCACCGGTTGCTGCGCCTGCTGCGGCTTTGGATCTGGTTATGGCGGCTGCGGCTGTGCGCCCGTCTGCTCCTGGGGCAGCGATTTTAGATCCCGCAAGCCAGGTTCGGGATCCGGAAGACGGGGTCCGTTTGGCCCTCGCTGAGACGTTAGCGGCAGCGGTGGCGGACCAACCGCCAGCGGTGGCGTTGCAGCATTTACCGTGGTTGGGTCAGTTGAGTCGCGATCTGAATCCCGGGGTGCGCTATGCCGCGATCGTCGGTTTGGGTAAGCTCCAGTCTCCGAAGGTTTTGCCTTTTCTGCGTCAGGGCCTACGAGATAGTGATGTGGCGGTGGTGAAGGCGGCAAGTAGCGCGATCGATCGCTTTCGATCGACTGCTAAGGCGAAGCCGCCCAAAGCGAAAAAGGCTAAAGCAAAGCTCAAGGCTAAAAATACCTAGGGCGTGCCATCAATTCACCGTAGGGCTCTTAGGATCTCAGGGTTACACGCCCGCCCCAGTTGTGGGATCTAGGGGCTGGGTTCTGGGTTCCTGATTTTTGAGGATATTCCAGGCTTAAAGGATGACACTCCCTAGGGCATCTCGATTAATTGAGGCAGGCGGCTTCGCCGCCTGCCTCAACCCTGACTCTGCCGTGGGTACTGCGATCGAAAGTTAAATTTTGCGATGTGCCTAAAGGGCACCTCGATTAATTGGGTTGGGCGGCTTCGCCGCCCAACCCAAACCCTTATTCTTGCGTGGGCTGTCTCCCAAAAATTTGGATTAATCGAGGTGCCCTAAACGAATATTTGGGAACCTAAGGGGATCCCCCCTAACCCCTCTTTGCAAGCAGGGGACAGTCTTTGCTTCCCCCCTTCAAAAGGGGGACCGAGGGGGATTCTGTCAGAGCCTATGGTCCTTAGCCGAGGTTTCCAAACATCCTCCCAACCCGAAATTCGGGTTGAGGTCTCCCCCCTGGGTTGCCTCGGCCCGATCGACCTCTTTTCACCCTTAGCATTTGTCATTTCTAACTATGTCCCCTCAATCTGCCGCATCTGCCTGGACCCACCTTGATCTGACTACCCTGCGCCAAAAACTGCTCGATTTGTTCTGCCAGGGTGCTTATCAGGAAGGCAACTTTACCCTGTCCTCGGGTCAGTCTAGTTCTTACTACATCAACGGCAAGTTAGTGACCCTACACCCCCAAGGTGCGGTGGCGGTGGGGCGGCTCCTCTTGCCCCAGGTGCGTCAGGAGGCGGTGGCGGTGTCTGGACTTACCTTGGGGGCGGATCCAATGATTTCGGCCACCAGTGTGGTGGCGGCCTATGAAGGGCGTGACTTAACGGGTCTGCTGATTCGCAAGGAGGCGAAGGGCCATGGAACGCAAGCCTATCTGGAAGGGCCGGTGCTGGCCCCCGGTAGTGAGGTGGCGGTGCTGGAGGATGTGGTGACGACGGGGCAGTCAGCTTTGAAGGCCGTGCAGCGGTTGCGGGATGCGGGGTATGTGGTGACACAGATTTTGGCCCTGGTCGATCGAAACCAGGGGGGGGCAGAGCTTTATCAAGCGGAGGGACTTCAGTTTTGGTCGCTCTTTTCGCTCGCGGAGGTCCAGGCCCACTGGAAAACCCTCAACCCTTCGGTCTGAGTCGAGGTGCCCTACACAAATAAGACCTCATCCCGTGCAAGTACCTGGTTCATTTGACTGGGGATACACACCGTAAAGGTGGATCCCCTCGTCGCATTGTTAGTCACAGAAATGGTGCCGCCATGGGCCTCTGTTGCCATTTTGCAGAAGGCCAGCCCCAGACCCAACTGAGACACATGTTGCACCGACTGCCCCACCTCGTAGCGCTCAAAAATCTGGTTCTGGAGCTTGGGATCGACTCCTGGGCCTTCATCCTGGAGAGCCAGAAAAGTATTGCCGCGATCGTCCCCATAAACCCGTAGGGTCACTGCGTTGTCCGGGGAAGAAAACTTCAACGCGTTGGAGATGAGGTTATCGAGGATGCGGCGGAATAGGGTTTGGTCCAGGTGCAGGGTAAGGGGAGCAGAGGACTCGTCAAAGTCGATACTGAGGTGAACGCTATATTCCTTGGCGATCGTCTGGAAGTCCTGAATTGCCGCCGTGCAATAGTCCTGGAGATCCACGGGGCTATAGTCTAGGCTTAACTTTCCGGTCTGCAATTTGGCCATGAGGAGGATGCTGTCAATCAAAGATTGGAGCCGTTGGACCGAAACATTAATTTGCTCCACCTTTTGTTGCTGCACCTCCGGTTTGAGGTTTGGCATCTGCAACATCCCAGCTCCCAGAGCCACCACAGTGAGCGGGTTCCTCAGATCATGAACCACCATATTCATCATGTCTTCCTGGAGGTGCAACAGTGCCTGGAGGTCGTCATACTGTTGCTTAATGCGGAGCATGGATCGAATTCTTGCCTGCATCTCCAGTCGATTCACCGGCTTGCTAATAAAGTCATTGGCCCCAGCCGCCAGACAGTCCGCGAGGTCTTCTTTGTCCGTCAGGGCCGTAACCATAATGATGGGCAAGGTGTGCCAGTTCGCATCCGCACGGATCTGCCGACAAATGGTGAGACCATCCACGTCCGGCATCATCACATCGAGCAACAACACATCTGGGGTAATCCGGGCAAGGCGTGAGAAGACATTCTGGCCGCTGGATGCATAGTGCAGTGAATAGTTCTCCCCATGCAGTAGCGCCTCAAGAACATCAAAGTTATCGGGTTCGTCGTCAATGACAAGAATGGTGGCAGGTCGATTATTGGGCGATTGAGACATGGGTAGGGGGCAGTAGCAGAAAGGTTGCAATGCGTCGGTGTGCGTGGGCCAAGGGGTGAACGGAGCAAAGGGTGATCGGAGCGGACGAGGGTAACCAGAAGCGGGGAGGCTTAGGTGGGATGGGGTGGGGTAATGTGTTGGCGAATGATGGCTGATAAGTCCTTGAGGCGAATGGGCTTAGGAATCAGGAGGGTCGCCCCAGCTTCGATCGCTGGAGTATTGGCCTCGGGGCGATCGGCTGGGCACAGAACTAGGATGGGCAGGTGGGTGTAATCCGATCGGGCACGGAGTTGACTGATGATCTGGGGGCCACCCATTTTAGGGGACTGGAGATCCATCAAGAGCAAGTCAGGCTGATCTGCCTGGACCCGTATGAGCACTTCCGGAGCTGTGGTGGCTACGATGACTTCGTAACCGCGTTGGCTTAAATAGTCGGAGAAGCTGGCAATATTGGCTTCGTTGGCATCGGCCAAGAGAAGCCGTCGGTGGGCTTGTTGGGTGGGCTGGACGGCTACGCTGGGGGCAGGAGAGATCATGCGCGGTGGGGATGCGGGCGGTGCGGATCGATCGGTGCCCGTGGGGGGCGGAGTCGCTACGGTGGGGGCTACAGCGGGAGCTAGGGAGGTTACGTCTGGGTTGGGTGAATCTGGGTTGGCGTCTGGCTTGGGAAGGGGGGCAGGAGACGGAGCGACGGGTTCGGGTGTGACGGGTTCGGGTGTGACGGGTTCGGGGGCGCTGGTCAGATCAGCCGCTGGGGAGAAGCTCGCGGTGATTTCCTGGGGGATGGGATGCCAGGGGAGATAGATCACGAACCGACTTCCCTGGTTGGCGCTACTCCACACCTGGAGCCAGCCCTGATGCAGCTCCAAAATTTGTTTGACCAAGGCAAGGCCCAACCCCGTGCCTCCCTGTTGGCGGGTGAGGCGGCCATCGCCCTGGACAAAGGGCTGGAACAGTTGGTCGATGTCGTGGGCGGCCATGCCGATGCCGGTGTCCTCGATGCTTAGACAGCAGGTGGGGGTGCCCGCTGGGGCTGGGGTGTGGAGCGTGAGGAGGGGGGGAGTGGAGTGGAGGGAGTCGGACCAAATTAGGTAAGTGCCGTGGAGGGTCACGGTGCCGCCGGATGGGGTGAACTTGATACCATTGCTGAGCAGGTTCAGAAGCATCTTTTGGATCTGCTGGGTATCCAGTTCGATCGGCGTGGATGGCAGTTGGAGTTGGAGTTTGAGATTGATATTTTTGCGACGGGCCTGGGTCTGGACAAGGGCAGCCGTCTGGGTACACAGCTGGGCCGGATTCACCAGGGTTTTCTGAAGATTGAGGGATTGGGCCTCAATTTGGACCAGGGTCAAAATGTCGCTAATGAGCCGTAATAGTTCGTTTCCGCTACGTGCCATGGTTTGGAGTGCGGATTCCTGACGATGGTTGAGGGCGCCGTAAGCCTGACTGAGGAGTGCTTCGGTCATGCCCAACACCGCATTGAGGGGAGTGCGCAGCTCATGGCTCATGGCGGAGAGGAACTGGTTCTTTAATCGGGTTGCCTGGGCCAAGTCGGTGTGACTTTGGCGCAACTGGGCTTCAATATTTTTCTGGGCTGTGATTTCTGATGCGGCCCCAATGACTTGCTGGACAAAGCCCTGGGCATTGACAAAGAAAAAACTTTCGCGGCTGGAGAACCAATGCCACTGACCGTCACGATTGCGCATCCGATACTCAATTTCGCGCACCGCTTTTGTCAGTTCGGTGGCGGGGATGCCCCGGATCTCCTGGTAGTGTTGGGCCACCCGATCGCGATCGTCGGGATGCAATAGAGACTGGAACCAGGTTGGCCCCAATGCCGCCGCTTCGGAGGCTGGGTAGCCCAATAGAACCGTGATCTCGCGGTTAACGTAAACCATTTGCTCCTCTTCCACATCGTAGATGTAGAGAATGTCCGGGCTGGTCTCGGTGATGCGTTGGATGAGGTGGCGACTGTCCTGGAGAGCTGCGGTCCGGTCGTGGACGCGCTGTTCCAAGATGCGGTTAAAGTCCTGGAGCTGTTGCTCGGCTTGTTTGCGGGTGGTGATGTCGGTCAGGGTGCCCACATAGCCGACCACGGCACCCGTCGCGTCGTATTCAGCCACCGCTCGGTTTACGACCCACACCGTCTCCTCCGAGCTTTTTTGAAACCGATGTTCCAGAAAAAATGGTCGGTTTTGCTGCTTTGTGGCTTCCCATTCCTGCCCGACCTTGATAACGTCCTCCGTGGAGAGATGGGCTAGCCAAAGCCCCCCATGGCTTGGTAGGGCTTCATCCCTGTAATCTGACACCAGCCTTCGTTGACGTAGATGTAATTTCCGTCGCGATCGGTGCGAAAAATGCCGACTGGGGCCATCTGGGCCAGGGATGCAAAGCGTTTCTGACTGGCCTGGAGTCGCTGCTGGACTGCTTTGAGGGGGTTGATGTCCATCAAGGTCATTACCACCTGGGTGAGCATTCCCATCTCATCCAGAATTGGAAACGCTGTCACGAGCATCCAGTTGATGACCTTGGGGCTAAATCCCATGCCCACTTCAACGCTACGGATCAGGTCTTCTGTGGCGATGACTTGATGGGCTGGACATTGGGAGGGGGTGAGGGGCTGGTTTGAACCATCGACCCAAATTGGGGCGCATTCCTCTAGGGTCAGACCAATTAGCTCTTCGAGGGGGCGTTGGAATAACTGGCAGGCGTGACTGTTGGTGTGGAGGATCCGAGCTTCGGTATCGAAAATTACAACGCCCAGGGGCATGTTCTCGATGAGGAGACGTTGGTAGGCTTCCTCGCGTGCGAGGGCGGCCTCTTTCTCTTTGAGCTTTGTAATATCTACCCAGGACAGGAGCCATGCGGGCTGGTGGTCCCAGCGGATCGGGGTTGCGGTCATGGTTACGATCGACCAGCCCCCTTGAACGTTGCGGACCTGGAGTTCTTGTCCTTCGGGTTTGCAATAACCGTCTTTGTCCTGCACGAGGGGAATGCCCAGTTGCCAGTCGGAGAGGGCTTCGGCAGAGAGACCGAGCATGTGTCGTGCGATGGGATTGCTGAACAGGACTTGTCCTTGGGCATCGACGGTAATAAACCCACAGGGACTGGCATCCAGCAGAGCCATTAATTGCTGTTCCGACTCTAGGCTGATGGAACGGTTGGAGTCTAAGCTTCGATGGATGAGTGATAGTTCGGGTGGCTCGGATTGCTCAAGATTTTCAGACTGTTCGGCTTGTTCCGGGTGTGGGGAGGGCTGGGCCTGGGCAGCTTGTTCGGAATACTCCAGTCCAGAATGCTCCAGTCCAGCATGCTCCAGAGGCCCAGGTGAAACTGCATCCGGGGACTGGAGGGGGGCGGCGGGGGAGGCTGGGATTGCTGGGGGTTCCAGAGTCTCAGGCAGAGTCTCAGGCAGAGTCTCAGCTAGGCTTTCAGGCAGGTCTCCAGGCTGCCAAGGTGTCATGATCTCCGCGATCGTCAGTCGGGTGAGGTTAAACCCCAAGAACTGCGCCCGCAGCAAATCTGTAGCGGTGACCACGCCGATCGCGTCGTTGGTGCGGGTCCTGGATCCCGTGTCCGTTTCTAGGGTCGATCTAGCTCTTGGATTTTGGGACGACGCTAGCCTCGGAGTGTTCTCGACCACCAGCAGTACGGCCTGGGGGTACGGTGTTGGATGGCGTGGTGGTAGGGGCTGCGGGGGTGCGGTCTGAGCTGGATTCGATCGGTTGGGTAAGGTGCGACTGGGGGGATCGATCGCTGTGGCTTGTTCATCTTGGGTCTGGGGGGCATGGGATAGCAAGGAGCAGGATCGGGACGATTCCAGTAGGGCATGGATCGCCTCGGCAACAGAGGCCTCGGGCGCGATCGGAATCCACTGAACGGGTGCTTCCACTGCGATCGCGCCCATGGGTGTTTCGGCCTGCACGGGTTCCGAACTTCCGACACGGGGAAAATCTGAATTAGGATGATCACTTGCTATCGCCATGATCCACGTGTTGCTTGAAGTGCGAAGGAGAGACCACGAGGACCGGTTGAGCCCGGGATTGTTACAGTGCTGGCGCGGGGGGGCAACCTGCCATCTCTGGGAGTGGGTAGGGGTCGTGAGCTTTGGGTTATAGTGCCCCAACAGAAGTGGCGAAGCGGGTAGAACTGAGAATGATTTGCGCGTTCTGTGCGTCTTGGCAATTGCTAAACAGACCTGTGGCATTTACTGACTTCCGGGCACCTCGATTAATTGTGGCAGGCGGCGAAGCCGCCTGCCACAACCCTGATTCTGCCGTGGGCACTGCGGTCGAAATTTGAATTAATCGAGGTGCCCTTCCTTATATTGAGAGTATCAGGAGTCTTGAAAAACTGCTGTGGGGCACCTCGAAAAATCTAAATTTTTAGGAGATGCTTCACGTTTTAGGAGATGCTTCACGCCAGAATCAGGGTTATGGCAGGGGGGCAAAGGGCTCAGTCCACCGAATAGAGGTGCTCTGTCCGAGGTTGAGTTCCGTAGTCTGAACCCAAGCTATGGGCGTGCTGTTGTCGATACAGCCGGATTGAGGGCAGCCTCTCCTCCGGTCTGTCCTGGGCGATTGGTCGATCGTGATTGGTCGATCGTGATTCCCCTTGCTGGCACCCTTGTGGAATGTGTTGGATTGAAAAGTTTTGTATTGAGGGCACCTCGAAACAGTTCCTCGTTACAGTTCCTCGTTTATCCAGGGGGCTATACCCGCGACCCATAGGGCGGCTAATGCTGCGGTAAGGCTGGGTTCCCCTCGCTGGAGGCGGGTATATTGTGATCCCCTGGACCTCATCCAATGGATAAGCGCTGATAACCGCCACACCAGAAGGCACCTTGGGGCATTCCGATTAATTGGGGTGGGCGGCAAAGATGCGCCCATCCCTCCTACCCCCTATTTATTAAGGGGCACCTCGATTAATCGAGTATTTGAAAAATCTGAGTCTTAAAAACCCCCATAGTGAGACAGAAATAACCTTTCCATAGCACTATGGGGGTTGTTATTACAATATCAGCTAACTAACCCTTC
>JAYKIB010000073.1:0-48567 GCA_035285005.1 Prochlorothrix sp. | reverse complement strand
CGATACACTTTCATATAACGTCCGGCTTGGCGCATCATCCACACCGGGGGGCGCTCTAGCACCTCACCCCGCGCTGCACGTAAAAGATAGGGAACCTGGGTTGTCCCGGTCATGCGTTCTCTCCAGTCTTGATTTAAAACAGCAGATTCTAAGGGCAGCTCTCAACGGCAAGGCGGCAGAGGTCCAGCTTGGGGTAAGGGGTGTGATTCGGACTGGGCGGACCGCACGGAATTCAGAGAATTCAGAGAATCTAACAGCAACCCATCAACCCGGACCCACTGCGATCGTCGTTTTCGATGCGTCTCAGATAGATAGAAAATAGATCAGGCCCAAGCGACCCGCTCCCCACGCTCTCCCCGGATGATTACCCAGGACCGCGATGTGAGGAAGGCCGCTTGCAATCTTTCATTATATCGATCGACGGCCCCGCCCCCGCAAAGTCCATTCGGTAACATTGCTCACCGTAAACATTTCCGGGGAAACGCTTTACTATGACCAAATGCATTTAAATTGTTAAAATACGTAACGGGCACCTCGATGACTGGGTCTAGGTGGCGCAGCCGCCCAAATCAAACCGGGCTTTTGTGTGGATTCTGGCTTTTGCGTGGGTTACTGGGCGAAAACTTGCATTTTGCAAACCTTGCTTGTTTTGAGATGCCCTCCCGAGGCGTTTATCCCTTCGGCAATTGAAACAACTGGCCGGCGACAGCCCAACCCTAATTTGCTCGTCCCGTTGCGATTGCGCTCTCTGAATGCCAATGATGCCTTGGCCCATTGTGGGCAGGCTCTTCCTCCCTGGTCCGAACGGCTCGTGTCACTTCTCCTGCGAGAGCGTTGCCACCGTTCCGGGACTGCTCGATGTCAACCACACACAGGAACACGCTGAACAAAGCGGTATAAAGATTTATGGGTCGTGTAGGGGTCTTACTCTTAAACCTAGGTGGACCGGAGCGGATCGAGGATGTCCGTCCTTTTTTGTTTAATTTATTTTCCGATCCCGAAATTATCCGTATTCCGTTTCCTTGGCTCCAGAAGCCGCTGGCTTGGCTCATCTCCCTCAGCCGCAGTCGCAACTCCCAGGCCAATTATCAACTGATCGGAGGCGGGTCTCCCCTGCGTCGCATCACCCAGGAGCAGGCCACGGCCCTCCAAAAGACCCTCCAACAGCAGGATCTAGAGGCCAAGATTTACATCGGGATGCGCTATTGGCACCCCTTTACGGAAGAAGCGGTGGCCCGGATTAAACGCGATCGGATCGATCGTTTGGTGATTCTACCCCTCTACCCCCAGTTTTCCATCAGCACCAGTGGGTCCAGCTTCCGGCTCTTGGAACGCCTTCGCTACGAAGATCAAACCTTTCGCCAGATTGATTACACGGTGGTGCCGTCCTGGTACCGTCGTCCTGGCTATCTCAAGACCATGGCGGAGCTGATTGCCCAGGAGTTGGATCAACATCCCGATCCCGATCGGGTCCATGTCTTTTTTAGTGCCCATGGGGTGCCGGTTAGCTACGTGGAGGAGGCGGGCGATCCCTATCAGCGGGAGATTGAGGACTGCACCCAACGGATTATGCAAACCCTCGATCGGCCCAATGCCTACACCCTGGCCTACCAAAGTCGAGTGGGCCCGGTGGAGTGGCTCAAGCCCTACACGGAAGCTGCTCTCCAGGATCTAACGGCGCGGGGCATCAAGGATATTCTAGTGGTGCCTATTAGCTTTGTGTCGGAGCATATTGAAACCCTCCAGGAACTGGACATTGAACTGCGGGAGCAGGCTGAAGAACTTGGGATTGAAAGTTTTCAGCGGGTTCCGGCCCTCAATAGTCATCCTGCTTTTATCGAAGACCTGGCCCAGTTAGTGCAGGAATCCCTTGAACATCCCAGCCTTACCCTCGAAGAAGTGATCCATCCCCCCCGACGGGCCAAGATGTATCCCCAGGAACGGTGGGAGTGGGGCATCACCAGTGTGGCGGAAGTGTGGAACGGGCGCTTGGCGATGCTGGGGTTTATTGCCCTGCTGGTGGAGATGATCAGCGGCCATGGTCCCCTACACTTTGCTGGGTTGCTTTAGGGCTCTGCGGTGTAACGCGGGCAACCGGATGGTATTGAATCGTCTGTTGATTGAGGGCTATCAAGCTGTGAAGAGCCGTTAGGGGGACAAGGTGTGTCGAGACGGATTCCCGTCAGGACTTCCGCCCTGGGAACATGTTCTGGTGGTTCTCGGCGCTGGTACATCACAAGGGTTCAACGGCTGCAGGGCATCTCGAACAGGGCAGATTTTCACCGCTGTGCCCACGGCACAAGCAAGGTGCCTGGGGGCGGCGAAGAGCCGTCCCCAACAAATTCATCGAGGTGCCCTATAGCGGCCGTGTCATCAGACCCTTGGCGGCGACCGGCGCGGGTGCCCGGTGTCCCTACCACTTGGATTGTTCGATCTGCAAACTTCATCCGTTTAGTGCCCATGGCTCCTCCAACTCCCCATATTCTAGTCAGCAACGATGATGGCATTTTTGCGGCGGGTATCCAGACCTTGGCCAATACCCTGGCGGCGGCGGGCTACCGAGTGACGGTGGTGTGCCCCGATCGGGAGCGATCGGCCACGGGCCACGGCCTCACCCTACATAAGCCGATTCGCGCCGAGGCGATCGATCATATTTTTGCCCCCAATGTCCAAGCCTGGGCCTGCTCTGGCACCCCGTCCGATTGCGTCAAGTTAGCCCTGGGTGCGCTGCTGGACGAGGCTCCGGATTTCGTGTTTTCGGGTATTAATCACGGTCCTAATCTGGGCACCGATGTGCTCTATTCCGGTACGGTGTCGGCTGCGATGGAGGGCACGATCGAGGGGATTCCCAGTGTTGCCTTTAGTTTGGCTGATTTCACCCAGCGTATTTTTCAAAGTGGGGCCGACTTTGCGCGGAGCCTCATTCCCCATCTCCAAGCCCATCCCCTCCCCGAGTCTGTGCTGCTGAGTGTCAATATTCCCGCAGTGCCGATCGCGGATATTGCTGGGGTCAAGCTCACCCGTCAGGGGGTGCGGCGTTATATTGACAGTTTTGAAAAACGGGTGGATCCCCGAGGTAATTCCTATTTTTGGTTGGCGGGTGAGGTGATTGAGGAAGTGGTGGATCCCGAAGCACCCCCGGAAGTGATGACCGATGTGCAGGCGATCCAGCTCAACTACATTACCCTTACGCCGCTGCAATACAACCTCACGGCCCAGACGCTCTTTGAACAGTCCTGGGAACTCCCGCCGATCGCCTAGGGCGTGCCATCGGGATGCAAACCCCTGACCTATGGAAAGTAGCAAAATATCCCTCGCCTCCGGCGAGGGATATTTTGCGGCACCTAGGCGTTAACTGCGCTGGCGGGGACTGATCGGGTGCATCTCACACTCAGGCTAGTTTCGAGCTAGTTCCGAGATCAGTGCAAGCCAGTGCAGGCCAATTCCCCCAACCGATCGTCCCGTGCTGCCTGACTTTACGCCTTGCGATCGGGGAAGCGCTCAATATGGGCCACCCCGTACAGCATCATCGTTTGGTTGCGTAGGCGGAGCTGATCCACCCGAATTTGCATCCCATCCAGGGCAAACTGATCCAAATCCAGCAGCCCGTTAATGTGGCCAATCACGGCCTCACCCAGGGCCACGCTGGCCCCATCTCCCTCGCAGGTTACCTCCGTAAAAAAGATGCGCTTGCGGTCCTGCACTTCCATCTGGGCGGTGACATCAATGGGAATTGCCGTGGCTTGATTCCCAATTTGAATGTTGCTAGCCAGTCGAATCGATCGATCGGGGTTAATCTTAAACACCGTCTCGCTGAACTGAAGGGGCTGCCCCTCATGGCGAATTTGTTTGAGCTTTTCCGTGAGGAAAGGTGTATTAAACGAATCCGTCAGATCTGTCTCGCTCAGCACGACCCGCAGACTGGCCTGAATCGCCTGTTTCAGCTTCACCTTGCCGCTAAAAATCGCCCCAAAGTCGATGGCCACCGCCTGTACATACAGTTCCATGGCATCGACCCGGAGGCCGCTGTGCATCAATAATCCTTTTCCAATAAAGTCAAAGCCATCCACACTACCCTGGAGCAGCTTGGCAACCGGCTCGGCCCGAACATTGACTTCGAGCTTTTCCGATCGCTTAAAGAGAGCCGAAATGGCCGCCGTCACAACCTTGCTAACGACGCGATCTCCGCCTTGATTGGGAAATGGCAAACTACCAAACACTGTGGATATCATTGTCCTTTTGCAGATTTGCATCGTGGCGAGGGTTGCAATCCATGGCCGAGGGAGTCTGATATTGACTTTCAACCGGCGGACTGCCCCATCCTGGGCAAAGGGTGCGACGCATCGCCAGAGTCCCACATCGGGATCGGGGAAGGTCCAAGCTACCCTTGATGCCCTATTATTACATTAACAATTGTAAACAAGTGTTTCAATTGCTTTATGGAAGTCATGGGATCTACCAATGAGTCCATCTCGCTGCGGGGAGCTAGTCCCCTGGTGAGGGCAGAAAACCGATCCTGTCACGGTGCGGAATTGGGGCAATCTCCAGCCCTATCCATTGTCGGCCACGATGTCGGTCTTGTCTTGGAATTACACGGAAATACAGGGGGAAACGTACCGTCTTACCACCCTAGGATTGACCCGGAAAACTTGTTATAAGTGATCTAGAGCAGGCTGGCGTTATCGTGAGAACCGAATCTCTGCCCCATCCGCCGCATCTGTTTCCAAAATTTGTTTCCACGGGGCACCTCGAAAAGTTCTAATGTCTACCGCCTTTCCCACGGCAAAACAGAAGAAGGGTTTTGGGGGGCAGCTTCGCGCCGCTCGCCAAAATGAATCGAGGTTGCCCCAAATCTCTTGAGTTTCTGGAGATTACAGCACTGTGCGTAACAGTAGCGTCAAAGGCGGGAATTGCTCCGCCGAGGACGGAGCAGCTCCCTAGGCCAGACGGGTCTGGGACATGCTGGATCTGCAAGGATCACAGCAGGACACCTCGAAGAATTGAGGCAGGCGGCTTCGCCGCCTGCCTCACCCCTGATTCTTGCGTGGATCACCAGGCGAAAATTTGGATTTTTCGAGGTGTTCAGCAGATTAGATTTCGGCAAATCAGATCACAGCAGATCACAGGTGTGTGCGGGGTGTCCCGTTCCTGCTCCTGTTCTAGTGCTAGGGCTGCATCTGTGGGTGATCTCCTGAGACTGTTCAAAAATTTTCTTTCGGGTGCCTCGCCCCCTTTGCACCGTGGCTAGTTCACCGGGCCGGTCTTTATTCTTGCCCAAATTCTTGCCCACGTCAGGGGGGCGGCTGGGGAGCAGCGCAGTGCGCTTTTTCCCAACCCATCGCGGTTCCCGTCCCTTAACAAACCCCTATTTCCCCCCTATAAAAAACGCCGTGGTCACCCATCTCGACTCTTCTGCCCCCGCCATTATGCTCCCTGCCACTGCTCCCGTGGACTATCGCTGGGCCCGGGATGACTATAAAGCCATTGGTCGCCTGCGGGATATTGGGCAGTTTTCCACCCAGCTCCTGATGTATCTCTGGATGGATCAGCAGCCCTGGAGCTACCGAGACAGTAGCTTGCCCCTGGCCGAGCAAAAGGCCGCACGACAGCGACGGCGGGCCATCTGGATCCGCGAAAGTCTTCTCCACTTGGGGCCCACTTTTATCAAGATTGGCCAGTTTTTTTCCACCCGTGCTGACCTGTTCCCCCCGGTGTATGTGGAGGAGCTGTCCAAGCTTCAGGATCAGGTACCCGCCTTTAGCTATACCCAGGTGCAGTCGATCGTGCGGCGGGAGTTGGGCAAACCGATCGAGGCTGCCTTTGAGCGCTTTGACCCGGAACCGATCGCCTCGGCTAGTTTGGGGCAGGTCCACCGCGCTGTCCTCAAGTCCGGCGAAGAGGTTGCCGTTAAGGTGCAGCGTCCAGGATTGCATCGCCTCTTTGCCATCGACCTGGGGATTCTGCAATCCATGGCCGAATTTGTCCAACACCACACCCCCTGGGGCCAAGGGGGACGGGATTGGGTGGGCATTTATGAAGAGTGTCGCCGCACTCTCTGGGAAGAAACCGACTACATTGGCGAGGGACGCAACGCTGACACCTTCCGCCGTAATTTCCGGGATTTACCCGGCATCGTTGTGCCTCGGATTCACTGGCGCTACACCTCTTCTGCCCTGCTGACCATGGAATATGTGCCGGGAATTAAGGTGAGCGAGGTGGCGGCCCTAGAGGCTGCGGGTCTCGATCGCAAGGCGATCGCCCAGCTTGGCGTTGAAGCGTATCTGCGCCAGGTCCTGCACCACGGTTTTTTCCATGCCGATCCCCATCCCGGTAACATCGCCGTGGATGCCAAAGGGCGACTGATTTTCTACGATTTTGGCATGATGGGCCAAATTCACCCCAGCACGAAGTCCCGCCTTCTCCTCACCTTTGCGGGCATTATGCAAAAGGATGCCAATTTGGTGGTTAAGGCCATGGTGGAGCTGGGGGCGTTAACGAGCAGCAGCGATCTGGGACCGGTGCGGCGATCGGTGCAGTACATGCTGGACACTTACTTTGAGCAGGCCCTCAGCACCCATGACTCCATTTCCATGGCCGACATCAGCGATGATCTGTATGAGCTGAGCTATGACCAGCCTTTCCGCTTCCCGGCCACCTTCACCTTTGTGTTGCGGGCCTTGTCCACCCTGGAGGCGATGGGGAAATCGCTGGATCCCGATTTTAGTTTTATGGATGTGACCCAGCCCTTTGCGGCGGAAATTTTGGGTCAGGAAAATCTGAGTGAACCGGAGATGATTCTCAATCAGCTCAGTCGTCAAGCGGCCCAGTTCACCAACACTAGCCTTGGTCTACCCGAGCGGATTCACGCCAGTCTCGATAAGCTGGAAGCGGGCGACTTCCGCCTCCGGGTTAACTCCACGGAGGGGAATCGGGAACTGCGCAAGCTCAATACCCTCGCCCAGGGTCTTCTCTATGCCTTAATTTTTGGGGTTCTGTTCCTGGGGGGAGTCGAGTTCTTGACGGCGGGTTGGGAGCGAGCCGGGAACCTGAGTCTGGGTCTGTCTAGTCTCCCGGCGGTGCTGCTGTTGCAATTGCTGATCTTTAAGGTCGATCGTTTTAAGACGCCCTAACGGGTCGCTGGGCCTCCATTGCCATTTCTAAACAATAGGTTGGGAGCCTGCCCCCCGCGCAGCGGGGGCATTGTTGGGTCTAGGGAAGTACCTCGGTTGACTGGGGTGGGCGGCGCAACCGCCCACCCCAACTTGTATTGTTGTCTGGGTCGCAGGATGAAGATGGGAATTGTCTGAGGGAGCAAGTTATGACAGCGAGCGGTGAAGCTGCTCGTCTCCCCCGATATCAGCGTGACACGCCCGTCCCAGTTGTATGGGCAAGGGGCTGTACCCCTGACTCTGAGGACAGTCTAGGGTTAAATGATGACAGCCCCTAGGGCAAAAAGGGCCAACTGAGGGCACTGCCCATAATGAAGACCCCCCCGAGGGCTAACAATTGCTCTAAACGAAGCAAAAGGGGGCGGATCTCGTAGGTGAAGATAAGGCGATCGCGCGTCGAGATTTCCGCTGGTTTCTGCCACACTTGACCATCAAACCAACCGGACTCCTCATAGCAAACCCAAGGCTTAGCCAACCGATCGCCCACATAGCGCCAGCCCAAGTACAACTGGATCAAGACCAGCAGCACCGGTAAGTAGGCCCCCATGCCACTGGTCAACAAAAACTTGGCCCAATCTTCACTGGGGACAAAACTTGCGGCTGCCACCGGTCCTGCGATAACCCAGCTGGTGAGCCAGACCCAAAATAGCGGCTTCAACAAACAGGGAAATGGGGCTAGGGCTAAACGAAAAAACCAAGACTGTCGCAGTTCCTGGTACTCGTTGAGGGGTTGTTGTTCCTCAGGAACGGGACAAAAGCTGGAAGAAGTCGAAGGCTGGGTCATAATACGGATCTGCAACCGACACGGATCTGCACCTTACCCTAGCGCACCTCTTGGCTGCTAGACAGGGCCGCAGGGGTAAAGGGCACCATTTCCCCATGGCCCCAGAATGCTTCCAGGTTGTAAAACTCCCGCTCCTGGGGCATAAAAATATGGACAATTAAATCGCCAAAGTCCTGCAAAATCCAGTGACCTTCCTGCTGTCCTTCCACCCGACGTGGACTGCGATCCCATTCTGTGGACAGTTTGGCTGCGATCGATCGGGCGATCGCCTTGACCTGCACCGGGGAGAAGCCCGTCACAAGGACAAAGTAATCCGCAAGATACGAAACTTCCGTCACGCGCAAAATGGTAATATCGGCCCCCTTGCGATCGTCCGCTGCTTCAGCCGCTGCCAAAGCCAGCGCAGCATCTGCGGGCACTTCAGTTAGAACCGCAGGCTCTACCGTAGACTCCACCGCCGTGGAGGAAGGGGAAGGAACAGAGGGGAAGGATTCAGTCATGGGCTATCTTACATGCCAAACTTAATTGCCGAGTCGTGTTCCTATTGTACGCGCCTTAATTGGGTAGCGGGGTAAGCTGCAAGATGATCTCGGGTTCCGTCCGGATCAGCTCAGGGCAACCGTGAGATTGCGAGGGATAAGGTCGCCCACGGCGATCACGAGTATGAGTTGCATGGGGTAGTTGCATGGGGGACGGAGATCGAAATATAACCCGTCTCTGGCAGGGTAGGTCCAGCCTCATTGAAGCGTTAGATGCCATTGATGATATGCCCTAGGGCACCTCGATTAATCCAACTTTTTGGGAGATAGCCCACACAAGAATAAGAGTTTGGGTTGGGCGGCTTCGCCGCCCAACCCAATTAATCGAGGTGCCCCCTAGGCGTTGAGGGTCTAGATCGATCGGTGTTTCAGGACGATCGATGCAGGAAAAAGACCAAGGGGTGGACGGCTTTGCCGTCCACCCCTATCGATTAAGGCATCCGTCGGTATGTTTCAGGTGCCTAAAAATCAAGAAAAAGAAGAAAAGCCCCTGGGAGTCTTTCCGTGTTTCGACCCCAGAGGCTTTTTCGCTCGAACTTTCACTCCTCACACGCTTAATACAGTACTGAACTCCCCCCCCACCGAGGTGGAGCCTGTGCCACTTTTTGAGACTGGCACATCCATCTGCGGGACCGGGCAATGCGGTCTCGACCTTGGCTTCGATCGATGGCAGCCGTGTAGACAGTTCCAAGCCTGAAATTGTACCTGGGCCTGAAACGCTGACCTGGTCCGAAATGTCAACTGATCAACTTGTATCGGGCCGTCCCATGCCATGACTTTTAAAGGGATGTTGTATGCTAGGAAAATCTAACGTTAAGCCATCCTCCAGCCTCAACATTCCACACCCTCATTAGGTGAGCCATGACAACATTTTCCCGCACAAGCGTCAGAACGGACATGAGCGAACTTCAGCGTCTCAAGGGCTTGTTACCCCCTGAGCTGCAGAGCTGGGTTTTTGTGGAGTCTTCCACCGCCGTCGATCCTCCTCTGATTACCTGTGAGGAAATTGGCCGGGATGAAGTGGAGGTCCAAATTGACCTGGTGCGTTGGGAGCAATTTGCCCTGGACCAGCGCAACCTACTGTTTTGGCATGAAGTGGGGCGAATTCAGAATGACACCATCCCTCGGGATGGATGGGAAATGGCGGCTCTTGCGATCGGTCTAGGGGGGGCTGTGGGCGAACTTTGGGTCCAAGATGGGGTACTACTGCTCCTAGCTCTGGGACTATCGGGATTTGCGGGCTACCGCCTTTACCAGAAAAATAACAACGAGAAGCGGCTCCAAGAGTCGATCGAAGCTGACGAACGGGCGATCGCCCTGGCGACTCGATTTGGCTATACCCTCCCCAATGCCTATAAGAGCCTGGGCAGTGCCCTGAAAACCTTGGTGGAGCAAACGCCCAAAAAGCGGCAGCGAACGAAATATGAAGCCCGTCTCCAAGCCCTGCGCCGCAGTGCAGCCCGTGCAAAGGCAAAAGCCCAGGCCCAACAACAGGCCCAGCAGGGGAATCCCGGTCCCGGTCCTAACTCCCGCCAGTCCGAGAATGTCTTTGGCTAAGCTGCTGCTGGCTGCGTGAATCTGGCGACGTGAATCCGGTCCTGTGAATCCGGAGTCCTGATGCTGCGCCCATCGCGATGATCCGCGTCCTGTCCCATGAAGAAAACCAACGCTGCTCGGATCCTCGATCGTCTCCAGCTCGCCTATACCGTGCTGGAGTACTCTGTGGATCCCGAAGATTTGGTGGCTACGAGTACGGCCACCAAGCTTGGACTGCCCCCGGAGCAGGTCTTTAAAACCCTGGTCATTCGTGGCAGTGGTAATAGGCACCAGTCGCTGGGTCAATTTTATTTCGCTGTCGTTCCGGGCAATGGCCACCTCAACCTCAAAGCCCTGGCACAGCTGACGGGGGATCGCAAGGTGGAACCTGTCCCGCTCAAAGACCTGCAGCCACTGACGGGATATATTCGGGGCGGAGTCACGGCCCTCGGTGCTAAAAAAGACTTTCCTGTTTTTGGGGATGAATCTCTGCTTCAGTTTGAGAAAATCGCCGTTTCCGCCGGAAAACGGGGCCTGATGTTGTGGTTGGCTCCGGCGGATTATATGCAGGCGACGGGGGCGACTCTGGGACCGATCGCCCAAACTGGACCCTAAACTGACCCCAACTAAACTGACCCCAAACTGACGAGCACCTCGACTAATGGGCACCTCGATTAATTGGGTTGGGCGGCGAAGCCGCCCAACCCAAACCCTGATTCTTGCGTGGGCTGTCTCCCAAAAATTTGAATTAATCGAGGTGCCCTAATGGGACTGGGCGGCAAAGCCGCCTAATCCCAATTCTGAGTTGTGCGTAGACCAATAGACGGAAACTTGAATTTTGCGAGGTGCTCTGACTCTACACGGGCCCTCTGCCGACCCTAGGAGGATGTTGGGAAACCTGAGAGAATTCTCCCTAACCCCCTTGGAAAAGGGGGTTAGGGAGAATTCTCTCTAAAAAGGGGACTGGGGGGGACTCAGCAGGGGCCTGCGGCCCTTGGCCGAAGTTTCCAAACATCCTCTAAATTGACTGAATTGTGAGCGACTCGATCCCGTGCCAGAGGGCTGGGAGGCTTCGGGCTGTCCCACGGTTTCGCGATCCTAATCCCACCAGTTCGCTATCAATCCAGCTCACTATAACAATCCAGCGAGCACCTGGGCGGTGGCCTGTCCAGTTTTGGCCCAACTAAACTGTTGCGCTTGGGCTAACCCTGCACTGACGAGCCGCTGGGCTAAGCCTGTGTCTCTGGCAATGGACTCGATCGCCGCCGCAATTTCTCCCACTTGATAGGGATCGACCAAAATAGCTGCGTCTCCGGCTACTTCGGGCAGCGACGAACAGTTGGAGGTAATGACGGGAGTACCGCAGGCCATGGCTTCTAGCACGGGCAACCCAAACCCCTCCCAGAGACTGGGGAATACCAGCGCCATCGCTTGGCTATAGAGTCGGGGTAAGTCTCCGTAGGGTACATAGTCCAAAAACCGCAGTCGTTGGGCTAGGCCAAGGGATTCCCCCAGTGCTTGCAATTCCGGCGTATAGCGTCGATCGTACCCCCCGACAATCCACAGTTGCAGATCCCCTGGTACCTGGGCCATGGCTTGGATCACCCGCCGAAGATTTTTGTGGGGATCCGGGCGACCGACATACAGCACATAGTTCTGACGCGGCAGATCAAGGGGACGGAAGTGTTCCGCATCGTAGGCCAAGGGAATGGTTGTGACCTTGCGCTCTGGGATGTGGAAGCGGGTGACGACATCCTGGGCCGTGGCCTGGGAAATACAAACCAAGTGGACCGATCGCTGCAATACCCAGGGCAATACATGGCGAAAGTATTGGGTGAGGGCTGGTTTAGAATTGGGGAACCGCAGGGGAATGAGATCCATCACCACGGCAACACTACGGCACCCCATGCCCACCGGGATTTCTGGGAGGGGTGAAAAAATGAGGGAGCTGCGGTAGCGGTGATAGAGCCAGGGGAGACGGAACTGGGTCCAGAGCAGGCGACGGGCATGGCCGAGGCTGCCCTGGGCAGGGGTCATGGATGCCGGAATGGGATGGTGGGGTAGGGGGTGGGTTGACGGGAAGGGCTGGGCACTGAGCAGCAGGGGCTGAAGCGATCGGAAGTGGGGCACGACCTGCTGGGCGTACACGCCGATGCCGGTGGGTTTGGCGTGCAAGATAGCCAAGTTAATCAGCAGGGGATGGACGGGAGCAGCCATGGGGACAGGTCACTGGTGTCAGGAGGGCTGGGTGGGGTATAAATCTTGCGCCAGTACCGGCTTCAAGGTGGGCACCAGAGAGGACTGGGGCGAGGAAGACTGGATCGATCGCAGGAACCGCAAAAGTTCCCGATTCACGGTTTGGGGGGCTTCCTGCTGGAGCCAGTGGCCACATTGGCGAATGGAGACGCGCTGGAGCGGGGCCTGGACAAATTTTTCTAAGCCCTGGGATAGAACCGGACTAAACACCGTATCCCCATCGCCCCATAACACCAGTGTGGGCAATTGGATTGGTTCCAGGGGAGTGCTGATGTTGCGCCAGAGGCTGGGCAGGGAGAAGAAGTAGCGGTAGTACTGGAGAGCGGCGGTTAATACACCGGGTTTGGCAAGGGCGGCTTCATAAATTTGGGTTTCCTCGCGGGAAAAGGCACCCTTGCGCACCGCTTGGTTTTGAAAGAGAGACTGCACGAGGGGGGCTAGATTTTGCTTGAGGAGCCACTCCGGTAGGGCGGGCAGTTGGGCGGCGACCAGATACCAACTCCGCCGCAGTTGATCCAGGTTGACCGTGAGGTCCTGTAAAAAGCGTTGGGGATGGGGGGAGGCGAGGAGTACTAACGATCGGAGTCGTTGGGGAAAGCGTTGGGCCAAGTGCCATGCGATCGTCCCTCCCCAACCATGGCCAATGACGATCGCAGTTTCATAGCCGAGGGCTTCAATTAAGCCTTTGATATCCTGGCTGAGGGTTTCTAGATCGTAGCCCTGGGCGGGCTTCTCGGAGTCGTTGTAGCCCCGTAGGTCCGGGACAACGACCTTAAAAAAGGGCGCAAGTGTGGGGATTTGATAGCGCCATGAATACCAAAACTCCAGAAAATCATGGAGCAAAATCACGAGGGGGCCATCTCCCTGGACGACGCAGTGCAGCTGGATGTCATTGGTGGCAATGTATTGGTGTTGCCAGGGAGTCAGGGCCGGGGCGGCTGCAAGAGAAGGAGTCGGGGTCAGATCACTCAAGGACATGAACCTGGATAGGAGGACATGCAACTTAGGGGACTTTGGTCCGTTGCGATACCAGCGGCAAGTCTGGGGAGCGGCCCCCGTGCAGTGGAACCCCTCCTAACTCAGTTTACTGGGTGCCATGAAAAACGATGGGGGGAACTGACCTAAAAGATGCGGGACTTGCGCCTAAACCGGGCCATACCATGCCATGACCACGTGATGCCATGCCATGCCATGTAAACCATTAACCCGTGCGAGCCATTCACCCGTGCGAATATAACGGCTATTCGTTGCGTGAGCTTACATTTCGCAGGATATTGCGTGAGGCTGGCTGTATTTACTGGAGCGGGACCAGGGTGCAGTCGCGGGGACTGACCCGATACTTCACTAGATTGGCTAATTCTTGAAGCTGGCTAATGGCTTCGGCCCCCTCCAACTTCATGAGTTCGCGATCGTCGCGCATCTCCGTCCAGGTGACACCGTAGTCCGACACCAAAAACCGGATCAAATGGTCCTGGCCTAGACTGACCATAAACGAGGCACTATTCATTTGCCCGCCACAGGTGTAGCAGGAGGCCATGTAACCTTGGTTTTCTAGGCTAATGGCGAGGGCTTGAAGGTTCATCACCAAGTCTTGGACGAACCGACGATGCTGATCTGCGAGTCGAACAAACACAATAATTCTCCAGTGACCTTAGTATTTTACATTCTCTTAAGATTTTTGCTGCCATGTTCTGCATCAAAGACGAATCTTTTCACGCTGGATTGGTTACCCTCAATCGCTCCCCCGCTCCCCTTGGTGTTGTCCCGGTGATATAGCGGTGATCCGTTGCACGGGAGATGGGGGTCAAGATGGATCGTGCTGGAGGTGGGGTCAATCCAGCCTCACCCCAGCACTCAAACCGATCAGTCCAGGTGCTCCATGATGATTGGCCAAGACAATCGGCCAGAACTCAAAGGTTAACGATGCCACGGGCAACTCTCGACAGGTTGCCATCACAGCTCACTTAATAGGTAACTATACTCATTTTTAGATTTCGAGGGAGTGGGTCGATCGCCCCAAGGCAGTGCGGTCTTCAGGAAAGGTGTGCCCGGGTTCACCGCAAGACAGCTTGGTGGCGGAGGATGGCCTGGTCACCCGGTGTATATAGACAGGGGGCGCAACACCCGGAACCCGACAGTCCGTTGTGCTATCGGTTGCCCCCAATCGAATTCGGGGCGATCGGGTTGGGGGCTAGCCCACCAATTCCCACCAACCTAAGTTGGGGCCAATGAACCGAATGGTGATCCACGCGGCCACCAGCAGACCAATGCCGACCCAAGCCCCACGGGTTGTAATTTTAATGAACTGCTCCGATTGGGACTTGGTAATGGGAACCCAGGGCAAGATGTAGGCTTCCTTGCCGTAGTCTTGCCCTAATGCTTCCTTTTTCCGCTTTGCTTCGCCCATATATTCTCCTTTTTTATTGATGATGAGGACAGCCTGAAACTGTTCTAGTTTCGCTACCATACCCACTCCAGAGGCAGGATTGCGGTGGGCAGCTTAGACTGGTCGCCCTGAATCCAGAGACCCTCAAGGGAGTTGAGGAATGATTGAGGGTTGGGGGGGATGCTCAAGATCATAAAGGGAATCGGACTGGGGCGCGGCGGCTTGACGGTAGGAGGGGCCACACTGCAACAAATCTATCCGTTGCCATAGTACTGAGCTTAACGGGGAATAATCCGGACACTTTGTCCTTCTTTACGCAAGGGATGCGGGCGTTTCATGGGTGCCTCCGGGGGGCACTGGATAGGGATCAGCGTTTAGGGGGCTTCAACTAGACAACTTTGGGGACTAAAGAGACTGGGATCGAGATAGCCCAGGCGTGCCATGGGGCTGAGACTGGTTAAGATTTGTTGACCATAGCTGCGGTGCAGTACCCGCAAATCCAAGAGGGCTACGACACCTTGGGAGCGACGCACGGGGGCGATCGCCCGTTGTATTTCCATCAGGGCCTGGGGCAGGAGGTAGCAGCGGAACCAATCTTGGCGGCGTTGTTTATAGTGGGCTACCCGTCCCGCTACCCGGGGGTCTTCGAGGGAGGGTAAGGGCAGGGTGGCCATGACGAGAAGTTGGGGATCGGGTAATTGTCCTTGGTGCTGTCGCCAAAATTCCCAGCCACTGACCAAAATTGGGGCGAGGTGGTCTGGCTGGGGAAGGTGTTCCAACTGGACGCGCGAGCCAAACTCGGCGGCAAGGGTGGCTCCCACTTGGCTTTGGAGGGGGCGATCGTTGACTAAAATCACGGTAAATCCCGACACGGTGGCGCTGAGGGTGAGCAAACGGCGCAGTTCCACCAGCAGGGCTGGGTAAAAGCGGGCGGTGTTGGGGAGGGGGAGATGGTCGGGGAGATATAGCTGTACTTGTTCTGTGTGACGATCGCGGTTGAACTGCACCACGGTGATGTTGTCTAGGCCAATTCGTCCGCGATCGATCGCCCCCTGGGTCGGTTCCGCTAGGGTGTCTCGCAGCAGGACCACGGGTTGTTGGGACCAGCGTTGGCGAAGATGTTCGGCCACATTGAGGGGCGACCATTCGAGGCTAAAGGTGCCCTGATCCCGCTGGAGCGAGGCTAGGGTCATGCCCTCTTGGGTGGCGAGGGCCTGCTGGAAGCTGGCCCAGGGCTCGGGGAGGGGCCGGGACTGGGAGGCTGTGTTGGCTGCTGGGGGCCGATCGCCATCGGGCCGATCCCGTGGGACTGCCTGGGCTCCCAAAGTGTGATCGGTTTCTGGGACTGGTGCCGAGGTGGGAGCGCAGGGGGCGTGGGAATTTGAGGGCGTGTTTTGGCCAGAGGCTGACTCGGTGGGTCGATCGGCCAGATAATACAGCAGCTCCTGGAGCACAACCCGCTCGTAGGGATCCAAGAGGCAGCAGTCCTGGGTTTTAGTCGGGCGTTGAAAGAGGGTATGGGTGAGGCGCACCCGCACATTGCGGAGGGTTTCTAGCCCCTGGGGATAGGCCAGAGCTAGGGTTTGCCAATCCTGGGGGGTAATCCGCAGGGTGTGATGGTTAATGAACCATTGTTCGAGATCGTCGCTGCCTTCGATTAGGGTTGGTACCTGTGCGGGGAAGGGGGGATGGGCTTGGGTGGGATCGGCGGCAAGCCAGGGGCCGGGGGTGGTGAGCAGAAGCCCGGTGAAATGGGGATAGGGCCACCGATCGCCCCGATGCACAGATTTTGCCGATCGATCGATTTGCGCCAGACTCCACCGTTGTTCTAACCAAGCCTGAATGGGGGGCAAGTCCACGGCCATGATGTCCCGGAGGGTTGCCTCCGGGGCAACGACAATGCCCCCCTTGGGCCACAGCAGCATGGCCATTAGGTAGCTGACGCGGTGGGCTGTGTGTCCTCCGGCAGTGCCCAGATGGATCAGGGAACTGCGGCCCAAACGCAGAGCTCGCGCCACCAGCCGCGCCATGGTGAGGTGATGGGGCCAAGCGGATCCCGCTTGCTCGCGCAAAAAGGCCCGGAGTTGCTGGTGGACTTCGACTTCAAACACGGGGGTAGGACAAGTAAGGGGGACAGTGAATTGTTAGGGTCAACGGGGCACGCTACAGTTATCCTGCGCTTCGATCGGCATCCATGCAATGATCTGGCGATACGGGTTCATGGCGTTTGCCCAGACGGGGCGTGGCACTAGGTTGGTCTCCTGCGGGATGTTTGATGGCGTTGAGCTGAAGCCTGCTCTCCCTGCACAGCGGAGAGGGTGATACGCCCCAGACTTGTCGCCTTAGCCCACCAGAGCAGGGGCAGCACCGTAACAAAACACACGACGGGAACGATCGGACCGATGAAAATTGGCATTGTGGGCTTGGGATTGATTGGTGGCTCCCTGGGGCTAGATCTCCAGAGCCAGGGGCATGAGGTGATGGGTGTGAGCCGTCGCCCTGCCACCTGCCAGCAGGCGATCGATCGGGGTGTCGTTCACCGCGCCAGTCCCCATCTGGACAGTCTAACCGCCGCTGAGATTGTCTTTCTCTGTACTCCCCTCGATCATCTCATTCCCGTTGCCCAGGAGCTCATTCCGCACCTCAGCTCCCATACCATCCTGACGGATGTGGGGTCCGCAAAGGCGGCGATCGTCCAAACCCTGGAACCCCTATGGCCGAACTTCATCGGCGGGCACCCCATGGCAGGCAAAGCGGAAAGTGGTCTTGCTGTGGCTCAACTGGGTCTCTTTCAAGGTAATCCCTATGTTCTCACCCCCACGTGCCACACGCCTCCCGAGGCGATTACCGTCGTCACCCGTCTGGTTCAATCCCTACAGGCCGATCTCTACACCTGCTCCGCTGAGGCCCACGATCGGTCTGTGGCCTGGATTTCCCACTTACCGGTCATGGTCAGTGCCAGCTTGATTGCGGCCTGCGATCGGGAGATGGATCCCACGGTAAAAACCCTGGCCCAGCAGTTGGCGAGTTCTGGGTTCCGGGATACCAGCCGAGTGGGGGGAGGCAGTCCGGATTTGGGGGTGCTGATGGCCCGCTATAACCGGGCAGCGCTCCTCGCGGGCTTGGCCCAGTATCAGGAGACGATCGCCCAGGTTCAACGGTGGATCGAGCAGGAAAACTGGGAGGCACTGATGGCTTTTCTTGAACAGACCCAAGCTCAGCGTCCGCCTTACTTGGTTAAAACTGGCCCGGGGGCTTAACAATAACTGGCTTTACGGGTAATGGGCGGCTCTAACCTCAAAAATATGATTCCTGTGGGAACTATCTTCCCACAGCCTAGAGAGCACCTGAATTAAGGGTGGCAGGCGGCGAAGCCGCCTGCCACAACCCTGATTCTGCCGTGGGCACTGCGGTCGAACTTTGAGTTTTTTGTGGTGTCCTAGATTCAGCTTAGATTGATTTGAATATCGGCACCCTTCCTCCCGTCAACCCCTCTCATGCCCCAGCCCCACGTTTCCCACACCCAAACCCCAGCCCAAATCTCCCAGCCCGATGCCTCCCGGACCCAGCCTTGCATCCTGATCCAAAGTCCCCAGGTCCCCTATCGTCAAGCTTGGACTTGGCAACAACAGCAGGTCGCCCGCCGCAGGGAAAACCCGGAGCTGGCCGATGCGCTGTTGCTACTGGAACATCCCCCGGTCTACACCCTGGGGCGCGGAGCGAGCTTGGATTTTGTGCGATTTTCCCAAAAGAATCCCCCGCCCGAGCTGCATCGCATCGAGCGGGGGGGCGAAGTCACCTACCATTGTCCCGGTCAATTGGTGGGGTATCCCATTCTCAACTTGCAGCGCCATCAGCCGGATTTGCACTGGTATTTGCGGCAGTTGGAAGAGATACTCATTCGGGTGCTGGCCCACTATGGTTTGGCGGGGGAGCGAATTCCGGGACTAACGGGGGTGTGGGTTGAGGGTCATAAGGTGGCGGCGATCGGGATTAAGGTGAGCCGCTGGATTACGATGCATGGCTTTGCCCTGAATGTGTGCCCGGATTTGGCTGGATTTCGGGAAATTGTGCCCTGTGGCATTGGCGATCGACCGGTGGGTAGTCTGGCCCAGTTTGTGCCTACGATCGACCTGGCTCAAGTTCGATCGATCGTCGCCCAGGAGTTTGCGAGCCACTTTCAACTGCACTACTGCCCAGCGACCCCCCAAGACCACTTGAATCTGCCCATAATTGGCTGAATCTAACCGAATTAAGTTCTCTAGTGGGTGAATTCCGTTTTGGAAGCCCCCACCCTAAATCCCTCTCCCAAAGAGGGAGAGGGAATTTTCCCCTTGATGACACGCCCTAGTTCCGTTAATTCCTAGTTCCATGATCTCCCTTCAGCAGACTGTTGCCATTGGATACCTCGATTAATCCAAATTTTGGGGAGATAGCCCCGGCAAGACTCGGGGTTGTGGGGGGCGGCGAAGCCGCCCCCCACAATTAAGAGAGGTGCCCCATTCTGAAATTATCCCCGAATGACCAATGGACACCTCGATTAATCCAAATTTTGGGGAGATGACCCACGCAAGGGTCAGGGTTGTGGCGTGCGGCTTCGCTGCACGCCGCAATTACTGGGTCGTGCCCTGATGATTCGGAGTGCCCCGGAGTGCCCCGATGGTAAGGATCACTGAGATTAGAATCACTGACCGGTGAGGGGGGTAGCAATGACGCTCAGTGTGGGAGGGCACGTCCCTAGAAACGGCACCTGACTAAAGTTTTCCAGGGCAATATCCTCATCCGCTAACAAGTCTTGCCACGAACTGGGGGATACGGCGGTGGACGATCCAAGGGCGGGATCACACTGCAGCCTTGCCACGGTTTCCAAGGTGTCAAACCACAGTCCCTCGCGGGCAAAAAGAGCGGCCCGATCGCCCAGATCCAAAGTGCCGAGGGTTTGGCTTTGTTCCGAGGCAAGGGCGGTGCGTTCGATCCAGCTTTGGGCCGTAATGTTGTGAATTGGGTCGTTGGGATCACACAGCAAGCTCACAGACCAGCGATAGGGCTGTCCCACTTCCAAGGGGGGTAAATTGAGGCTAGCGGGCAGCTGTAGGCTGGCGATCCCCGCATCGCCAGCAATTTTAAATTCCGTTTGGTAAATTAATGTGTCATCCCACAGCTGATTTCCCTCCTCAACCACTGAGAAGAGGCGAAATTCTGCCCAGCGGGCTTGGGTTTTGGGGGTATACCAAAAAAAGCGGGGGTAGGCGGCCTGGGTCAGGGCCATGCTGGAGTGGGGCACTAGGGGGGTTAGCGCTAACTCATCCGGCTCAACACAGACGGTACGGGGGCTGCGGGTGCCTCCGCCCTGGGTCATACCGTCGTCGGGATAGCCGCGATCGGGTGCGGTAAAGCTATCGGCTTGGGCGGGTGCGATGCCTGCGCTCCAACCCAACAAGAATGCACACAAGCCCAGCCAGGGCCATCGATTCTGCCCGGTCTGTCTAGATGGGGATGTGGCTTGGGATGCGGCTTGGGATGTGGGTAGGGACGTGGATGGGGATCCTGAAGCGAGGGACTGGGGGGATAGGTGGGGCGGATGTTGCGTTGGGTGATTGGCGCGATGGCTCCCTTGACGGTTTACCCGACTCACTTGATTGGTTCGACGCAGAGAAGACGGGGCTAAGGTAGCGGCAGCAAAAACAACTGGATTCATAGCGGGGGTTGTGGACTGCGGGACTACCCGGAAAGCGCAAACCTTAGAGGTGGAGGAGACAGGACCTACGGTAACCGATGACCCCAACACCAGAGGTAGCGTTCCCAGGGAAGGGACATCCGGTTCTACAAGGCACAACGGCAGGATCACTGAATCTATTGAAAAAGATTACTGTTTGGGGGCACCTCGATTCATTTAGATTCTCGTTCCGTGACCCCCAAAAAAATCAGAGTTGTGGGGGGCGGTGAAGCCGCTCCCCCCCAGGGAATTGAGATGCCCTAGAGTGCGCGGTTCATTGGCTTGAGCGGTGTTGCTGTTAGACCTCAAACCCTGGCTTTTGCGTGGGCTGTCTCCCAACAATTTGGATTAGGACCCCTTGATTAATTGTGGCCGGCGGCGAAGCCGCCTGCCACAACCCTGGTTCTGCCGTGGGCACCTCGATTAATTGGGTTGGGCGGCTTCGCCGCCCAACCCAAACCCTGATCCTTGCGTGGGCTGTCTCCCAAAAATTCGGATTAATGGAGGTGTCCTAAAAAAATTACCTTTTGAGTACCGGACCTCTCGAATGGCGAAGGAGTACTCCCTCGGGCCAGGTACCCAAAAAGTAAATTAGCTGGTGGTTTACTGCTAGGTAATGCCATCCCTCTTCCCATCAACTCTAGGAAGGTCCGGAGGGTGTGCCTGACCTTTGGGGCCTTTGCATCCCAAGGGGCCTTTGCGTCACAATACGTTACAGAATCTGCCGAAACGCCCGTGTCCCTTTTCCTGTGATATTCCCTCGGATATTCCCTACGCTATGTCCCCTGTGCTGTCTTCGTCCCGCCTCCAGAACTCGACTCAAACCCTGCCCGATCGGAGTGCAGAACCACCCTGTTATCAAGATGTGGTGATTGTGGGAGGGGGGATCGTCGGCCTCACCTTAGCCTGTGCCCTCGAACGATCGGGCCTGAGTGTCACGCTTGTGGAAGCCCAACCCTTGACCCAGGGGCTCCAAAATCGCCGCGCTTATGCGCTTACCCTCCTCACCAGTGAGATTTTCCAGGACTTGGGTCTGTGGGACCAAATTCGGCCCCAGATTACAGCATTTGACCAAATTCGCCTCGCGGATGCCAACTATAAAGGTGTGGTGCAGTTTCGATCGCAGCATGTGGGTCGATCGGACCTGGGCTATGTGGCAGAACACCGAGTTCTGTTGCAATCCCTCTGGCAGCGGGTTCAAGGTCTGGAGCGGGTCACCTGCCTAGCGCCGATGCAGGTGACCGCAGTTCACCTGATCGTGCCCGAAGCGGCTGGACCCTTTACCGCGGCTGGAACGACCCAGACTCTCCTCGCTCCGCCTCGGTCTAGCCTCACCCTCACGGCCCCCGACGGTCACCAGCAGACACTCCACACCCCCCTGGTCATCGCCGCTGATGGCGCCCAGTCTCCGCTGCGCCAAGGGGCCGGTATTTCCACCCGAGGTTGGACCTACTGGCAATCCTGTATCGGCTTCACGGTGCGCACGGAACACCCCCACCAGCACACGGCCCACGAGCATTTTTGGCCCAGCGGTCCCTTCGCCATTTTGCCCCTGCCCGATCGGCGCTGTCAGGTGGTTTGGACGGCTCCCCATGGGGAAGCACAACGCCTTGTGGACCTCCCTGAGGCGGACTTTATGGCCCTGTTACAGGAACGCTTTGGACCTGCTTTTGGTGCGCTCCAGTTGGAAACACCTCGGGTGATTTTTCCGGTGCGGCTGATGCAGAGCGATCGATATGTGCAGGCGGGTCTAGCATTGGTGGGAGATGCGGCCCATTGTTGCCATCCGGTGGGCGGCCAGGGCATGAATTTGGGCATCCGAGATGCGGTGGCCCTGGCGGAGGTGTTAACCCAAGCCCGTACCCAGGCAGAAGACTGGGGCAGTGAGGGGGTGCTGAAGCGTTACGATCGCTGGCGCCGCTGGGAGAACTGGACGATTTTAGGGTTTACGGACTTGCTCGATCGCGCCTTCTCCAACCAAGTGTGGCCGGTGGTGATTGCCCGTCGCATTGGTCTTCATCTTTTGCACTCGGTCCCTGTGGTGCGGCGTTTAGCGTTGGACTTGATGACGGGCCAATTGGGTCGCAAACCCAAAATTGCCAGTCTTCCGGAGTCCCCTTATTGACTTGTTGTGAGTAAGGTGGTGGCTACCCTATGGCTGGGATAGGTGAAATGGTCTGGCTCTATAGTCTGGGACAGCGGGTGGGAGAAGCCGCGCAGCGGTGGCCCGATCGATCCATTTGGCTCCTCACCGTGGGCTGGCTGGGGTTATATGCAGCCTTTGCGGTGCCCTGGGCATGGGGACGGCTCTTGCGCTGGGAACCTGTGCGATCGCCGGGAGCGATCCTCAGCAACGCCTCGATCGCCCTCATTTTTCCCGCCCTCTTTGAAGAAATCCTATTTCGCGTTCTGCCCTTGCCCCTCAGCGATCGGTCCGGTGCAGGCATTGCCTGGGACACAACACCAGATCTGTGGATCTGGACGGGCCTTAGCTTGCTGGTCTTCATCCTCGCCCATCCCCTCAACGCGTGGCTCATCTTCCCCGATCGCCGTACCACCTTCTACAACCCCACCTTTCTCACCTTGGCGGGTTTTCTTGGCTTGATCTGTACGCTCGCCTATCTCCAAAGCGGCTCTCTTTGGCCGCCGGTGCTGATCCATTGGCTGGTTGTGGTGGTGTGGCTCTTACTCCTGGGGGGCTGCCAACGGCTTGGCTTTTTGGATCCGTCCTAATCTGGGCCGGCTTTAATCTGGACCGGCTCTAATTCGGACCTGCGGGCACCTCGATTAATTGGGTTGCGCGGCTTCGCCGCGCGCCACGACTCTGATCCTGCTGTAGGCATTCCGGTGAAAATTGGAATTAATTGAGGTGCCCCCGCTCCAATCTGGATTGGCTTTAATCTGGACCTGTCCTAACCCGGTCCTGTCCTAACCCGGTCCTGTCTGACCCTTGTCCCTGGCCGCTTTCTGATACACTTATGGACTAATTGCTAAGATTTGTATTGTTTATTTTCTTTTAAGGATCTGCAATGGCTATTGGGATTGGGCAAAAAGTCCGGGTGACCAGCATCCGTGATGGTCTCTCCGGTGGGATTAAGAAGTTAGTGGCGGACGGTACGGTGGGCCAAGTCAAAGGCTATCGCGTGCTTGATGGAGCCAATGTTGGCGTGATTGTCCAATTTAACAACGACTTCAGCACCTGGTTTTTTGAGGACGAAGTTGAACCTGCCTCTGGGGGTCGATTCCGTCGATGAGTGTGATTGTAACCTTCCTCGGGAAAGGAGGCACAGGGCGCACGACCTTAGCGATCGCCGCCGCCCACGCCTATGCCCAGCAGGGACATAGGGTGCTACTGCTCTCCCAGGACTCCAGCCCTGCCTTGGGTCTGGCCATTGGGCGTGATCTAGGCGTAGATCCCGTGGAGATTTCACCTAATTTGCGGGTGCAATCCCTCAAAACCACCCATCTACTCGAACAAAGCTGGGAACAGCTGCGGGAGATGGAACAACAGTATTTACGATCGCCCTTTTTCGGGTCAGTCTATGGCCAAGAACTGGGTGTGCTACCGGGCATGGACAGTGCCCTTGCCCTTAACTATCTGCGGGAGCTGAGCCAGGAAGGGCGCGAATCGGTCATCATCTATGACGGTAACAGTGCCCCGGAGACCCTACGAATGCTGGCTATGCCCGACATCCTCGGCTGGTATGCACGGCGTTTCCGTCAGGTGTTCAGCAACTCCGACTTGGGGAAGACGTTACTCCCCTTTGTACAACCCGTGGCCACGGCAGTGCTGTCGGTCAATTGGTCCGACGATGTGCTCCAGGAACCGACCCAAAAGGCCACCAACCTGCTGGACCAGGGACGGGCTGCGGTCACTGACCCTCAACAGGTGGTGTCCTATCTCGTCACGGCCAGTGACCCCCTCGCCCAGGCCACTGCCCGCTATCTCTGGGGAAGTGCCCAACAGGTGGGGTTAACCGTAGGAGGGGTGTTATGGAACCGAGGAGTTGTTACCGGTGAGGATCTCCCCTGCGAGGCCCAGCAGTTTGCCCCCCTGCCGGTGCGGGAGGTGTCCGCCGCCGATCGATCGGGTTCAACGCTCCAGTGGGATCAACTCACGTCCGCCATTCCTGACTTACACCAAGCCACCCAAGCCCCCCGTGCCCTGCAAGTGGACGAGGCCGCAGGCCAAATCCGGCTATTTTTGCCCAGCTTTGACAAAAAGCAGGTGAAGCTGACCCAGTATGGCCCAGAAATCACGATCGAGGCCGGGGACCAACGACGCAACATTTTCCTGCCCCCCAGCTTGGAGGGCAAAGGGGTGACGGGAGCCAAGTTTGCGGACGCTTATCTGACGATTAGTTTTGCTTAAGTCTATCGTTTCATCCTATGTCTGACTCAGTGCCGGATCCAAAAACCCGCGAGGTTGAAGCTAGCTCTACCGAGACCGCAACCCCCACGACCGACGCAGCCAAGGGAGCCAAGGCGCGGCAGTTGTTGGGCATGAAAGGGGCGCAGCCCGGAGAAACTTCAATTTGGAAGATTCGCCTTCAGTTGATGAAGCCTGTCACCTGGATCCCCCTAATTTGGGGGGTGGTTTGTGGCGCAGCCGCTTCGGGCAACTATGTGTGGAACCTGGAAAATTTCCTCCAGGCCCTATCCTGTATGCTCCTGTCGGGGCCACTAATGGCCGGGTATACCCAAACCCTTAATGACTTCTACGATCGGGAAATTGATGCCATCAATGAACCCTATCGGCCCATCCCCTCCGGTGCTATTTCCGTGCCCCAGGTGGTCACGCAGATTGTGGTGCTGCTGGTGGCGGGTCTTGCCCTGGCCTACGGTTTAGACACCTGGGTCGGCCATGAGGTGCCCACGGTGACGCTCCTGACGATTTTTGGCGGCTTCATCGCCTATATCTACTCTGCCCCCCCGCTGAAGCTGAAACAAAACGGCTGGGCTGGCAACTATGCCCTGGGAGCCAGCTATATTGCTTTGCCCTGGTGGGCTGGCCAAGCCCTGTTCGGTCACCTGGATTTCACCATTGTGATTGTCACCCTGGTCTATAGCATGGCGGGGCTGGGCATTGCTGTGGTCAACGACTTTAAGAGCGTGGAAGGGGACAGCAAACTGGGTCTCAATTCTTTGCCTGTGATGTTTGGCATTGATGCGGCGGCCTGGATTTGTGTGTTGATGATTGACACCTTCCAGTTGGGCATTGCCCTCTATTTGGTCAGCATTGGCCAAAAGGTCTATGCGCTGCTTCTTGCGCTGCTGGTGATTCCCCAGATCACCTTCCAGGATATGTACTTCCTCCGGGATCCCCTGGAAAATGATGTGAAGTACCAGGCCAGTGCCCAGCCGTTTCTGGTGTTGGGGATGTTAGTGGCGGCCTTGGCGATCGGCCATCAGGTGATTTAGCGGACCTGGGGCGTGTCATTAATTAACGATGGAAACCTGGTGATATCAGAGTGACACGCCCGCCCTAGTTGTGGAAGCTCGGGGCCGTGTCCCTGAGTCTGAGGGCAGTCTAGGGTTAAATGATGAGAGCTCCTGGGGGACAGCATAGGACTTCGACGGTCTCCTGATGATCAGTCGCAGTTCTCCTCGGCAAGAGGCTGTCAATCTGTTCGTTGCGAGTCTGATGTGATCTAATGCGAAGGCGGCTATCGATTGCACGAGGTCCAGAAATGAAGAGGTAACGTGCCTCTGGTGGAGTGTAGCCAGCCTCACTGAAGCGCTAGCCGCTATAAAGGGTAGATCGGTTCTACCCTTTTTTCGATCGATCCAGTTTGAGGCTACATTTCACGGGCATTTCGATTAATTGGGTTGGGCGGCGAAGCCGCCCAACCTAAACCCTGATTCTTGCGTGGGCTGTCTCCCAACAATTGGGATGAATCGAGGTGCCCAGATAGCAATGCGGTGGAGAGCAAGGTGGTAAACACAAATTCGGTCAACAATGCGGGTAATCCCGAGGATGAAGCACCCAATGCTGCCGCCGCGCGCCATGGAGATGGGCAGTTCCCAGCCGAGCAGCCCGTAGCCGAGCAGCCCGTAGCCCAGCAATCTGCACCCCCTCCAACCTTGTCAACCCCAGATCAGCAGCAGGAAACGGAGGGTGCAACCTACCATGTGCCGGTTTTGATGACTGCGTTGTTGGCACAATTCGCTCCCTTCACGGGGGGAGACTATTTAGATGCCACAGTGGGCGGCGGGGGCCATAGTGCTGCCCTGCTGGAAGCGGATCCCCAGGGTCAGTTGTGGGCGATCGATCAAGACCCCCAGGCACTGACCGCTGCCCGATCGCGCTTGGCTCCCTATGGCGATCGGGTCACGTTTTGGGCGGGGAACTTTGCCCGATTCGACCCCGGCATCCAGCGTTTTGATGCGATCGTGGCGGATTTAGGGGTCAGTTCTGCCCAACTGGATACCCCGGAACGGGGGTTTAGTTTTCGCCACACGGCTCCGCTGGATATGCGGATGGACCCGAGTCAGGAGCTGACGGCGGCTACGATCATTAATCACTGGGATGAGAAGCAACTGGCGGACCTCTTCTATCATTACGGGGAAGAGCGCCTGTCTCGTCGCATTGCGCGGCAAATTGTGGCCCAACGTCCGCTGCAAACCACCACGGATTTAGCCGCTGTTATCGCTCGATCGGTGCCTGGGAAGTATCGGCAGGGGCGTATTCATCCCGCAACTCGAGTGTTTCAAGCCCTGCGCATTGCGGTGAACCAAGAATTGGAGGTTTTGGAGACGCTCCTGACTACGGCTCCCCAGTGGCTGAAGCCCAAGGGAAAGTTGGCGATTATTAGTTTCCATAGTCTGGAGGATCGGCGGGTGAAATATGCGTTCCGCGAGGCTGCTGGGCTACAAGTGCTAACCAAAAAACCGCTGGTGGCGGATGCGGAGGAGGTGAGGCGTAATCCTCGATCGCGATCGGCTAAACTGCGAGTTGCCCAGCGCTATCCCGGGGAATAGGAGTGTGGCCGTTATGTCTGGGGGGTACCTTGATGTGCTGAGTTTGTTTGAGGTGCCCGAGCTGGCTCGGGCACCTCGATTCATTGGGTTAGGCGGCTTGCCGCCCAACCCAACCCTAGTACAGCTCATTGCTTGCTTCAATGGCAATTCCCAAATCCTGGTTAATCTGATCAAATGTTTTGAAGTCACTATAAGCCATGGGGGTCCCTCGATTAATGAGGGCAGGCGGCGCAGCCGATCGCCCCAGCCCCGATTCTTACGTGAATGACAGAATGCAACCTTGAATTAAGAGGATGTTTGAGAGGATATTTGGAAACTTCGGCCAAGGGCTGTAGGCCCTTGCAGCATCCCCCTCAGTCCCCCTTTATAAGGGGGAAGAAGAGGTCGTTCCCCCCTTATAAAGGGGGACTGAGGGGGATTCTCTTAGGGGTCCCTCGATTAATTGTGGGGGGCGGCTAATTGTGGGGGGCGGCTTCGCCGCCCCCCACAACCCTGATTCTTGCGTAGGTCACTGGGCAAAAATTTTAATTTTTCGAGGTGCCCTTAGGTTTATAAATATCCTCTAATCGCAGTGTTCTATTCAAATTTGTTGCTCAGACTTCCAGCATGACCGCCTGCACCGTATGACTAGATTAGGGCTGGGGATCCGTGATGGGATCCGTGAGTGCCGCAAAGAGGGCGGAATAGTCGCTTTGGCCCAGGCCGAGGGCGATCGCCCGCTCCAGAATGGGCGCGATGCCTGCAAGGCCCGTGGTATCCAGCCCTAGGGTTTGGGCTGCCTCTAAAAAGAGACGGGTATCTTTGAGCAGGTGTTGGGTGGGAAAGTTGGGATTACTGAAGTTGTGATCCAGCATCCGTTGCAGCTTTTTATCAAATGTTGGCGTATAGACCGCACTATCCCGCACAATCTCCATAAACTGATCCACATCGACCCCCTGGCCCTGGACAAAGGCCAAACTGAGGGCAAAGGTGCTGGTTAACCCCGCAATTAACTGGTTTAGCGCCAGCTTCAGGGCCATGGCTTGGCCCACACTGCCGATGTGACGGGGATTGGGACTAAAGCACTGAAGAAGATGCCCATGGGCTTCAAACTGCTCTGGGGTTGAGCCCACCATCACAATCAGATTGCCCTCCCGAGCTTCGGGAATACTACCTAGGACCGGCGCTTCCCAATAGCTCCCGCCGGCTTCCTCCACTTGGGCTGCGAGGTTCCGGCTTTCCTCGGGGCCGATCGTCCCCATTTGGACCAAGGTTTTGCCCGGAAGTTGCGATCGACCGGCATCGCTCAAGACCAACTCGGCCACCGCCGCCGCATCCGTCACCATCATCACAATGACATCGGTCACCGCCAGCACATCTTCCGGGGTCGGGGCGACGGTTGCCCCTTGAATGGCTAGGGCCTCGGTTTTGGCTTCGGTGCGGTTATAGACTGTGAGGGGCGCACCAGACCCCAGTAGGCGATCGCCCAGGGGGGTACCCATCAACCCGGTACCTAGCAGGCCGTAGTGGATCATGATATTTGGGGATGAACAGCAAAAAGGTACCTCGGTCAACTGGGTCGCGCGGCTGGGCCGCCCACCACAATCCTGAAACTGGCGGGGACACCGTCCCCCAACCCTAGATTTTTCGAGGTGCCCCTAATTTTAAGACGGTTTTAAGGTAGGAGACCGGGCCTTCGTAACCGACATTACCGAAATTTATAGGCATATCAGGCAAAACCTATAGCAACCCTACGGCGTTTCAAGTGTGGAGGCTCCTCCCTGATGGCTGACCCTGAATCCTGTGTTGCAACGGCATTTCGCCATGAGCGATCGGTACGCCGTGCCCAGCATCTTCTGGCCATTAAACAGCGTCGGATTGAGGATGATTTGGTCCAGTTTTTGCAGCATTTGACCCTATTGGTGCCCAGTGCCGAAAGTACGGCGGAGAATGAGATCATTGTGCAAGCCGTGCTAGAGGATGCCCTCAAGCGCCTCGGAGATGAAGCCTTTGCGGTGCTGGTCTTGCAAGCTTTCCATCGCCAGCAAGGGAACCTCCCACCGGATCATCTGCACCGACGGGCGAGTTAGAGACACCTGAATTGGAGACACCTCAGGGCACCTCGAAAAATTCAACTGTCTACCACGCTGTCCACGGCATAATCAGGGTTGTGGCCGGCGGCGCAGCCGCCGGCCACAATTGATCGAGGTGCCCCTCAATTAATTGAGGTACCCTGAGGATGTTTGGAAACTCAGGTGAACCCCTGCGCAGTGAGGGAAATGCACCCAAAAAGTGTTCATCGCGAGCCTGTGGAGGGGCTTCTGCTAGCGATTTTACGTCGTCTAACTCGGTTTCCCAACATCCTCTAACCCTGATTCTTGCCTGGGTTACGTCCTAAACACCTGGATTCTTCGAGGTGTCCTTTAATAAATTCCTTTTACAGGGTACCTCGATTAATTGGGTTGCGCGGCGAAGCCGCCTGCCCCAATTAATCGAGGTACCAGATAACATAAAATCGCATAAATACGCCGCATACCCCCATTTCTATGCCGGATATAAGCTCTTTTCCCCCCTCTGGCCTGTTGACCCAGCGACAGGCGCAGGTGCTCCAAGCCACGGTGCGCCACTATATCTCAACGGCTGAACCTGTGGGATCCAAAGCCCTCACCCAGGAATATGACTTCAGTGTGAGTTCGGCGACGATCCGGAACACCATGGGCGCCCTAGAAAAAGCAGGTTTTCTCTACCAGCCCCACACCTCGGCAGGCCGCATTCCCTCGGACTCGGGCTATCGCATCTATGTGGATCAATTGTTAGTGCCCACCTGGGCCGGATCGACCCCCCTCTTACAGCAGTTTGGTGGTTTGGATTGGGACAGTTGGAGTCTGGAAGCGGTACTGCGTCGAGCGGCCCAGATTCTATCCAACTTGAGCGGTTATATCACGCTGATTACGTTGCCCTACACCGCGACGGCACGGTTGCGGCATTTGCAGTTGGTGCCGGTGGATGGGGATCAGGTGATGCTGATTGTGGTGACCACTGCCTATGAAACCCGATCGACCCTGTTTACCTTGCCAGAGTTCGGGGGGGGGCGATCGGAGGAGGCCCGATCGGAAACGGAATGGGTTGAGGAGCGCGATCGGGAGCTTCAGATTCTCAGCAACTTTCTCAATAGCCGGCTGCGGGGGCAGTTGCTCCAGGATATTACGCGGCTGGACTGGCAGGATTTGGAACAAGAGTTGCAGGGCTATGCGGATGTGCTGCAACAGCGCCTGGGGAGTGTGAGCCAGCAACTGATGCACCACTCCAGCACCACCCAGATTGTGATGAGCGGCATTGCCGAACTCCTGCATCAACCAGAGTTCACAGAACTCCAGCAGGTGCAGGCCCTGTTCCAACTGTTGGAAGAGGGCCAGGAACAGCTCTGGCCAATTTTGGTGGGCCCCTTGGTGGGAGACTGGCAGGGGGACGATCGAGCGTCCCCGGAAGGCGATCGGACCCCGATCGATCGTTCGAGTCGCCCATCGAGGGAGGCTTCAGCGCCCTCCTTACCGCTTCAAGGGGGTGCTCTGTGTCCGGCGGCGGCCCATGTATCCGAACCAGGAGCGGCTGCATCTCGCAAAACGTCTCCCAGTTTGCGGGTTTATATCGGGGCCGAGAATCCCCTGGAACCGCTGCGGGCCTGTAGTCTAGTGTCGGCCCTGTACTACCGGGATAGTCATGTGGCGGGCAGTGTGGGGGTGTTGGGGCCAACCCGGATGGCCTACGAGCAGGCGATCGCAGTGGTGGAAGCCACCGCCGCCTATCTGTCCCAAGCCCTCAGTCCCGACGCGACCGCCTAGATCTCTCAACTTCCCAGCCAGATCACGCCCCGAATCCCCGTAATCCACCACTTCACTGGCTTGGGCCAATCTGTCATGGACCACATCAGCAGGATGCCTAGAAAGGGAATAAAGAGAAGGCAGAAAATGACAAAGATCTCCTTGCCGTAGTACGAGAAGAGGTTACGGACAAACTCATCCACATCAACGCCCTCTTCCACCATTGTTGCCACGGTCGGACGGGCGCTCGATCGATCGCTTCCACTGGATTGAGAAAACCGTCGCGATTGCTGGGAAGTGCTGGCGTTGGGGGCCATCTGGACATGGCCATGGGGGTTGCGATCGAGAAGATATTCGGCGGAGAGGGGCGGAGGTTCTGGGGAGATCCGGTCGGTCTCCCATGGGTCCTCGGGTGGCTCCTCCGGCAGATCCTTGGGTTGGGGTCCAGGGGGGGGCGGGTCCAGGGGGGCCGGATGTGGAGATCCCGATCGGGCAGGGGACTGGGGATCTGGGGGAACAGGGTGGGTGAGCCGCTCCGGGGGGGGCAGGTCCGGGGGAAGTGGATCGATCGCTGCGGGGTCGAAGGAGGATGGTGGGGGGGCTTGGGGCTGGGGAGCGGGTTGGTCGGGGAGGGGTAGGGTGAGATCGGACAGATCGAAGTCGGATGGTGCGGTAGCGTCTAGATCGGCCCAATCGAGGACAGCCTCAAGGTTGAAGTCCTCCGGCTTGGGGAATGGGCGGAAATCCTGGCGCGGGGCGTGAGTCCCGGGACGATCGGGTGGAGTTTGGGCGGTGGGGCCCAGGGGAAGCTCGGGCAGCCTGAAGGGGGAAGAGACAGCGGCGGGAGGGCTGGGGGCAGAAAACGCGCCAAAATTAGACGGCCCCAGACCGGTATGATCCGGGCGGAGCGGTACGGATTCTTCCCATGCTGCCGCAGTATTGAGGCTTTGTTGGGCTTGGATGGTGAGGCGGCGGATGGCGGTGAGGCGAAGTTGGCTCAACCCGTGCTGAATGACCGGAATGACCCGATCGCGATCGGGGAGGTGGATGCCCTCAAGGTGAATGTGGAGGTGGTCCCGCCGTTGGGAAACCGTGACGTGGGTGAGATGGGGCAGGGCTTGGCGAATGAGGCTGGCGATCGCGTTGGAATTGCCGCGTTTTGCCAGTTTGACTAAAATCGGCTCGGCGGTGTGGGGGGTGGCGCGATCGGGACCAGGGCGATCGGTACGATTGCGGTGATGCGTGCGCCTGGGGCGATTAGCGCGATCGGGGTGATCAAGGCGACCTAGGGGGGAGGGCACGGAGGTGTGGTTCATGGCGGTTAGGGCGTGTCATCAACTCACGCCTGTCACGGTTGATTGCGTTGCCCTGTCCGGGCTTGACTGCATTGGCCTCACTTCATCGACCCGTGGGGGAATAGGACCGATCCGGGGATGGCGGGAGAGCCACGCTGGACGTATTAACTCCTCCCGTCGCGGCTGTGCCCTGGGCCGATCCGTGGGCGGCTGGGGGGGTGGCTTGGGCTGCCCCCGACTGGGTCACATCCTGGGGCAGCTCCTGGGGCAGCAAATCCGGCCGAAATTGGGTCAGATAGCGATCGATCGTCTGGCGCAAGAGGGGCTTACGGAGGGGCTTCGTCAGAAATTCATTCATGCCCGCCTTGTCGCACTCCTGGCGGGCCTCGTTGGAGGCATGGGCGGTCATGGCTATAATCCAGGGCCGATCGGGATTGCCACAGCGCTGGCGAATAGCGTCGGTTGCCTCCAAACCATCCATTTCAGGCATTTGTAAATCCATGAAGATCACGTCATAGACTTGCGCCTCGAGGGCCGTGAGCGCCTCTTTGCCATTGTTAGCCACATCCGCCTCATAGCCCAGGGTTGACAGAAAACGTAATGCAATTTTTTGGTTGGTGGGGACATCCTCCACCAGCAGAATGCGCAAGGCAGGGCTCACCGATCGATCGGTGGGCGGCGGTGGGGTCTCCGGTGTCTGGGGGGCAGGATTCGGGAGAACATCGGATGGGAGCGCCGTGGCTGGAGGCGTGAGGGGACCGGGAGCTGTGGCCGTGGGGTCGTAGGGGGCTGGGGTAGATCCTATGTCTCCTGGGACTCGTTCCTGGAACGCTGAGGCCGTGGTGTTAGGAGTCGTAGGGCTGGGATCTGGGGCATCGGGAGCGGATCTGGGGATATTGGGACTAGGGAGGGGTGAGGTTGGTCCCAGGGGTTTCATCGTATACAGATGCTCAAACGTCGCCCACAGTTGTGACTGCCGAAGGGGCTGCGACAGAACGGCAGTGGGCATGGGCCAATCCTGGGGATCGGGAAAGCGTTGGGCCCCAAACTTTAACCAAATCAGGGGCAACAGCGGACCGATCGAGGGTGGTTCGATCCTGTCCCACAGGGCCTTAAGGGCCTGGCAGTCGGGTCCATGGGGAGCCAAATCAAGAACACGACCATCAACAAACACACCGCTGAAACGGTAGGGTCGCTGGAGCTGTTGTGCCAACTCGTCCAGGGTGGTGACTGTGTGGATTTGGGGTTGGGGATCGGCGGGGTGGAAATGGAGCTGGGTAGCCAGGAAAGGAGCCAGGGTGGAGCTCTGGCTGAGGAGGAGGCCCCGCTGGGGACCGTGACGGAGTTCAGGGGTCAGGGTACTGGTGAGACTCGCCCGGAGTGCTGAGCCAAAGGGCACCGCTTCGGCGGTGAGGTCTAAGGGGGGAGCGGACGGCTGCGCAGACTGGACGGCGACCGGCAGGGTGACGGTGAAGTAGAAGGTGGCCCCGGTGCCGCCCTGGGGCATTGCATCCTGGGTAGAAGGGGAAGCATCGGCGGGCGTTGGTGGGCGATCGGAGGTCGGAGCCGGGGCAGTGGAATCTGCGACGGGGAACGGTGTGGGTTCCCAATCCTTGGGTGGCCATCCGGCCACTTTTCCCCGACTTTCGACCCAGATGGTCCCCCCCATGAGTTCGCATAACCGCTTGGTAATGGCTAGCCCTAGCCCCGTGCCGCCAAAACGCCGACTGGTGGAGGCATCGGCTTGGCTAAAGGGTTGGAAGAGCCGGTGTATTTTGTCCGGCTCAATGCCAATTCCCGTATCGCGGATCATAAATTCCACCTCATACACCGTCCTGGCGAGGGGGGCGGTGTGGGTGGTGTTGGCACTGCCGAGGGTCTGGGTGAGGGAGGAGGGGCAGTGGGCCAGGGAGGAGGTCACTGACGGCGGCATACAGCGACGGATCCGCACCGCGACGATGACCTGTCCCGTGTCCGTGAACTTGATGGCGTTGTTCAACAGGTTCAGCAGGACTTGACGCAACCGGGAGAAGTCCCCTAGCAATTCCGAGGGCACTGCTGGATCGATCGTGTAGGTCAGCTCTAGGGATTTGTGACCCATGTTGGCGGCGATCACATCGAAGGCCGCATCCAGACAGTGGCCGAGATTAATGGCCTGGGCCTCTAGCTCCAGCTTTTGGCTTTCTAATTTAGAGAGATCGAGCAGGTCGTTGATAATGGCGAGGAGAGCATTGCCACTGGCCCGAATCATGCGCGACAGATCCTGCTGCTGGGCCGTGAGGGGAGTCTCCATCAACAGCTCTGCGGCCCCAATCATGGAGTTCATGGGGGTCCGTACTTCGTGGCTGACCAGGTGGACAAAACTGGTCTTCTCGGCGGCGACGCGCTCGGCCCGATCGAGCAAAACCAGCAACACGTAAACATAAAGGGAGAGCAGACCCATGGTCAGCAGGGTCATCACCACAAAAATACGCCAGGATTGGGCCTCGTTCCGGTCCTGGATCAGTTGCTCGGCCTCATATTGCTCTTTCAGTGCGTTACTGAGCAACTTAATGTCCGCCATGCGAGTGCTGAGCAGGGTGGAGACCGTGTTGTAGATGGCGAAGATCTGAACGGTGGTGGTGGGGCGATCGAGGGAATCAATCAGGGGTTCAATTTGTCGCAGGGTATCTTTAACCTGATCGATCGTCACCTGCAACTGCATTTGTTGGGTCCGGGCGATCGCCTGCTGTTCCTCCGCTTCTTTTTCCTGTCTCTGTTGTCTAAGGGTTTCGTCTGTGGGTCTCGTTTGCTCCTGTGCCTCCTGTGCCCACTGGCTCGGTTCTAGCGCTGGTGTTCCGCCGGTTGCGGTGTCTCGGCTCCGTGGGGGTTCCTCTGCCAACACATTGCGCTCAAACCGACCCACCTGAATCCATAGGTCTGCGTAGTGCTGTTGAATGTCCTGGGGCGTGGGAGGGGCTCCATCCTCCAGCCGATTTAGGTCAAAGGACAGGAGCTGATCGGCCAGGGCCGGATTCTCCGCCAGGAGTTGCTGGGCCAAAGCTGCTTGGGCCGCCCCTAACTTGCGCTGCATTTCCAGGGCTGTGACCTCTAGCTGGATGGCATTCCAGAGTGAGTCGTGTTTTTTACTCGCTTGGGTCTGGCGCGATCCATATGCCCCAAACCAGTCCACAATCAAGCCTGTGCCTGCGGTAAAAAGGAGCAGGAGAAGGCCCAGCCAGTAGGAGTGCTGCCGTTTCTTGCGTAAATACTGGAGTAGCACGAGTCCTGACCTCCTACCGACAACGCCCGCAGCATTTGTAGGACTTCTGCTCAGGCTTGAATTCTAGGATACACAACTCTTCTAGAACGGAAGTGGGTCACCCAATGAATTGGGGTGGGCGGCATAGCCGCCCACCCCTGGATTCTGATGTGGGCCAACTCCCAAAAATCGGGATTTTTCGAGGTGTCCTAGCTTGTAACGGGGACTTGGGATGGGCCAGGATCTGGGGGAAGCGCACCTGGTCCGGGAGAGCAGGGCGATCGAAGCTGTGTAGGGCACCTCGATTAATTGTGGCAGGCGGCGAAGCCGCCTGCCACAACCCTGATTCTGCCGTGAGCACTACGGTCGAAATTTGAATAAATCGAGGTGCCCTGTAGGGGATTGGGGTTCAGGGGGGGAACGGGCTTTTGCCGATCGGGATTGATGAATAGTGCTCTAACGGCACTCTAAACGTGCACTCACGGCCCGCTCAGGACATTCTAGTGGTGCCTTCAGAAACTCGCCCGCATGCTAACGGCCCAGCCACGGCCCCTTGAGGGTGTATTCACAGCGCCTTCAGATGACCGCATATCAACCGTACTGTGTATTAGCCGCACGTTAGGTCAACTGCGGATGAACCGCTGACCTGCGTCTTAGTAACTAACGGAGCGCGATAGGGCTAAATCGCGAATGAGCGAGAGCTTGGAGGTGATGTATTTCATCACTTGGTCCGCTTCCGCAGAGTTTAAAATTTGGTGGCGCTGCATCTGGTTCAAAATGAGACAAGCCAAACTGGGATCGTCCAATTGCAGAAGCATGTTGGTCTGGGTTTCCTCAACCTGAGACCAAACTTGGCGCAGAAGTGAGGGTGTCATGGCACTAAGGGTTTAGATTCTCTTAAGATTCCAGGGAGTCAGCTACTACCATACCGGATCTCAACGGCTGTGGGGGGTGTAGCAATAAGTCGATACATAGAGATTCATACAGCTTTATCTAAGGCGATCTAAAACGTTGTATCACCCTATACTTCAGGATTTTCGGACAATTTCTTGACCTGGGGATCCGACGACGATCGGAAACGGGACGGGACAATCGCTCGGGTTCGCGGGATCCCTTGGGCTGGGACTTACAGGGAGGTGCAGGGGATGGGGTCTGGGGAGCGGGGAGAATCTTGGCGATCGGGATTTTGGGCGATCGCCGCCTCCAATAGTGCGAGTCCCTCCTCCACGGATTCGATGCGGGAGAGTTGTTGTCGCCACTCCGCTGCCCCTTCAAATCCCTTCACATACCACGCTAAATGTTTACGGGATTGGTACAGCCCCCGTTGTCCCTTGTAGGCCACCAGATCCTGTAGGTGGTCCTGGGCGCAGCGTAGGCGATCGGTCCAGGTGGGGGCCGGGAGGCGAGTGCCGGTTTTGAGGAAATGCTCAATTTCGCCCACGAGAAAGGGATAGCCCAGGGTGCCACGGGCGCACATAACCCCATCGGCACCCGTGGCGGCCAAGCACTGGAGTGCGGCGTCGAGGGACGTAATATCACCGTTGGCGATGACAGGAATCTGGACAACTTCTTTGACGCGGCGGATCCACTCCCATCGGGCCGGTCCGTTGTAGCCTTGGCTTCGGGTGCGACCGTGGATGGTGAGCATCTGGGCGCCGGCGGCCTCCATACGGCGCGCAAAGTCGAGAATGGTGATGTCTTCATCGGACCAGCCAATGCGGGTTTTGACACTGACCGGGATCGATGCAGCTTGGGTCACCTGGGCAACTTGGGCCACGATCGCCTCGGCCACCTCCGGCTGTCGCAGGAGGGAGGATCCGCCCCCTTTGCGGGTAACTTTATTGACGGGACAGCCCATATTCAGGTCGATGATCCAGGCCCCTGCGTCGATCGCGGCCTGGGCGGCGGTGGCCATAAAATCGGGGCAACAGTCGAATAACTGGACACCGATCGGCACTTCTTCGGGACGAATATCCATAATCAGGTGGGTTGCCCGTTGGCCCTGGTGAACCCCGGCGGCCTGGACCATCTCTGTGAACACCATGGACTCGGGGGCATAGCGCCGGACTAAGCGCCGAAAGACCCGATCGGTGACTCCGGCGAGGGGGGACTGAAAAACCCGACTGGAAAGGGTCAGTGGGCCGATCGTCAGGGGAGTCTGGAGATGGTGTTGTAGGGTAGGCGGCAGGGAAATCATGGTTATGGGTGGCTCAGGGGTCGCGGTGTTCTGGCCTGTTGAGGCGTCTTAAAAATTTTAGGGCGACTCTAGGGTGCGATCGATCGGTGCGATCCCGACTACATCCAGCCCCCCTACAGTAGAGACAAGAGACACAGTAGCAACACAGCATGACCGATCGAATTGACTTCACCCTCAGCTTCCTGAGCCGTCTGGGGATGCGCAGCCCTGTTCTAGGCTGGTTTCTCATCCTAGGGGCAGTGGTAGCGGGTGCCTATGGTGCCCTCGCCCTCTGGATTGGATTAACCCAAGGCCAGCATATCTTCTTTCCAGAGCGGGAGTGGAAGGAAAAACCCGAAGATCGCGGCTATGCTTATGAAACCTTGAAAATTCCAGTCCCTAGGACCACAGAACGCGATAAGTCTGCGAACCTCCATGGTTGGTGGGTACCCCACCCCAGTCGATCGGGTCAGCCCCAGACTGCCCCGGGACCCGTGGTGCTCTTCTTCCATGGCAACACGGGCACCTTGGCGGACAACCTCCATCGGGTTGCGGGATTCCACCAGCTGGGGCTGGATGTGGTGCTGTTCGACTATCGTGGCTATGGCCACAGCACCCCCACCCCGCCTCGGGAAGATCGGGTTTATGCGGATGCGGATGCGGTGGTGGAGTACCTGGTCCAGCAGCGACAGGTGGATCCGCGTCAAATGCTAGTGTACGGCCACTCCCTGGGCGGCGCGATCGCCGTGGATATGGCGGCCCGATCGCCCTACTGTTTTGCGGGCCTTGTGGTGGAGGGATCCTTCACCTCCATGTTGGCGATGGCCCATTTCGCCCAGAAATTCACCTACTTGCCCCTGTCCTGGGTGCTCTGGCAGCGCTTTGATACCCTGGCTAAGGTGCCCCAACTGCGGATCCCGGTCCTATTTGTCCATGGCACCGCCGATCGCACTGTTCCGGCGGAGATGAGCGAACGTCTCTACCATGCTGCACCGGAGCCGAAGTCCCTGGCCCTGATTCCCGAGGTGGATCACGACATTACGGCCAGCCCCCGGGGAGAAGATCGCCAGATTCTGGGGGAATTTATTGGACAACATCTGGAAACTTCGTTGCATTGCCGTGGGCAGGGGGAACAGCGGAGCCACGCACCCCAATGAATCGAGGGACTCTGTAATGCCCCCGCCATGCCCCTGTAATGCCCCCGCAATGACCCTGTAATGGACACCTCGATTAATTCAAATTTTCACCGGAGTGCCGACAGCGAAATCAGGGTTGGGTTGGGCGGCTTCGCCGCGCGCCACAATTGATTGAGGTGCCTTTGATCGAGGTGCCTTATGACCCCGCAAGGACTCCGGTTTCCCTAGCGTCCTTGGTCGTGGAGATGGTTGATCATGAGGGCGCATTCCTGGGTAATGGCCTCTAGGGCAGCCCGATCGCCGTCGGGGGGAGGCGGAATGGGGGGGCCGATGCGAATGGTAATGGGGACGGGGCGGGGGAGGTAGTGCCCTTTTTTAACGATCGCCTGGGTACCCCACAGGGAGACGGGGACCAGGGGCGCTTGGGCCTTGGCCGCGATTAGAGCTGCGCCGAGTTTTGGCTGGGTAATGCGAGCATCGGGGGTGCGGGTTCCCTGGAGGAAAACCCCGGTACCCCAGCCCCGATCGAGGGAGTCGAGGGCCGATCGGATTGCATGGCGATCGGAGGTACCCCGCTTCACCGGATAGGCCCCATAGAGGGAAATAAAGCGCTTGAGCACGGGTACGCGGAAGAGTTCTTCCTTGGCCATAAAGGCCACGGGTCGCCCCACGGCACAGGACAGCAGGGGGGGGTCGAAGTCGCTGGCGTGGTTGCTGACCACGACGATCGGCCCCGTGTGCGGCACATGGTGGGCCCCATGGATGCGCCCTCGGAAGTACAGCTTGAGCATGGGGGCCACAAGACTCCATTTCAGGAGGTGGTAGAGGGCAAAGGATTGCCAAGGTTCTCGATCGCGGGCCATAGGGGAAAAATGCGGTGCAAGGGGACGGGGGGAGGAGGTTGGGGAATGCGGGCAATCGTCATGTTATGGCAATTGCCCTGGTCTAGCTTACATTCCGCAGGTTATGTCGTGAGATTGATCATTTCCCCTCCGGTCAGGCGAAGCCAACGACTGCGTTCAGGGCACCGCCCGTTCGACTGCGCTCAGAGCACCGCCCGTTCGACTGCGCTCAGGACACTGCTTCTCCCAAGTCGGGAGAAGGGGAATAGGAGTAAAGTCCCTCTCCCGCTTTGGGAGAGGGATTTAGGGTGAGGGCTTCCAAAATCGGGATGCACCCTTCCGATCGGCCCTATTTTTCCGGGGGCGAGAGTCGGACCGGAATCTCCACCCAAAACGTGGTGCCAACCCCTGCCGTCGAGACACAACGCAACTGACCGTGGTGCATTTCCGTAATGATTTGGTAGCTGATGGGCAAGCCCAAGCCGGTGCCCTTGCCTGGGGGTTTCGTCGTAAAGAAGGGATCAAAGATGCGCGTTTGCAGCGAACTGGGAATCCCAGGACCATTATCCTCAATGGCGATCGCCACCCAAGTTTGTCCCGTTTGCTCCTGCACCTGGGTGCGAATTTGAATCTGGGGCGATCGATCCCGTTGGGCTTCGCCGTACCACTCCTCCAGGGCATCCAGACTATTGGTGATCAAATTCAAAAAGACCTGGTTGAGGGGGGATGGATAGCAATCCACCAAGGGTAACTCCCCGTAGACCTTTTGGAGCGCGATCGGGGGATTGAGGACCTGGGCCTTGAGGCGATGGTGCAGGAGCAGCAGGGTATTGTCCAGCCCCTCATGGAGATCAACCTGCTTTTGGGGCGACTCATCCAGTCGAGAGAAGTTTTTCAGGGACTTTACCAGGCGATGGATGCGATCGGTCCCCACTCGCATGGACTGCACCGTTTTTGGGAAATCCTCCTGTAAAAAGTCAAACTCCACCTCGGCGAGATGGTCCTGCACAGCGGCCACCGGTTCCGGATAGGCCCGCTGGTAGGTTTGGAGCAGTGCGAGCGCATCATCCATATATTGCTCCACATAGCGCAGATTGCCCGCGATGAAATTGGCGGGATTATTGAGCTCATGGGCAATTCCCGCCACCAACTGGCCTAGACTGGCCATTTTCTCCCCCTGGACCATCTGCGCTTGGGTCCACTGTAATTTTTTGAGGGTGTTCTGGAGCAATTGGGTTTGTTGGCTCAGTTGGGTCACCAATTCCGCCTGTTGTACCGCAACCCCTAGCTGGGTTGCCCCGTGAACCATCCACTGCACTTCCCGCTGGGTCCATTGTCGGGGCCCTTGGTTTTGGTATGCCGCTAAAAGGCCCCACAAATCCTGGCCATGGTACACCGCCACAATAATGTAGGCCCGAGCTTGGTAACGCTCCAAGACCTGGAGATAACAGGGGGAAAAGTTGGCGGCGTAGATATCCTCACATACCCGATACACCTTGACCTGGGCTAAAAACTCCCCCTGGGTTGATTGGATGAGGGTGTCCGTGGGCAGAGGCTGGGGGGGAAGATGCTCTGGGGTAGGATCGGTGGCGGATGGTCGGGGAGTGCCTAGATCCTGGGCGCTACAGTGACTGATGTTGGCTCGAATGCTGGGCTCCTGGTGCTGTAAGGCGCGGAGGGACTGCCAGGGATCGTCCACGGCTTCGGCGATAAATTCTCCGCTCCAGTCGGCATTGAAGCGATAAATGACCACCCGATCGGCCCGGAGCAACGCCTTAAACTCCGTGACCACCGTGTCCAGGATCGGCTCTAGCTCCAGGTACCGACGGACCCGATCGAGAATCCTGAGCAGGGTGTTTTGCTGGGTCTGGTCCTCTAGGGCCTCGGGAGCCGATGCTTTGAGAGCCGGTACTTTGGGATCGGGTGCTGCGGGATGGTTTGGATTCAAACCTCGATCGCAGGGGCTTGCTGCGCGTATTGGGTCGATCGGAGTGGCACCGTTCAACACTTCTGGGGCTTGAGGGGCAAGGGGATCGAATGCCGCAGAATAGGCTTCAGCAGAAGAGTTTGGGCTAGGCATGGAGACGAGATCCTGATGAGTGGGCCAGGGTGGGTGAAGCCAGAGGCTTGGCCGAGGCAGGTGAGCGATAGGGTAGGGAGGGTACCGGGCCGGGTTTTTGAGACGAGGTTTTTGAGATCGGGTAAAGCAGAGAGTCTCCCGCGCAGCGGGGGGGCTCTCCCCTAACTGGTCCGACGTAATTGGACGGCTGCAATCAGTGACTAAGCAGCAACCGGTCAGTGACTCAGCAGTGACCAATCAGCAACCAATCAGTGACTCAGCAGTGACCAATCAGCAACCAATTAGGGACCAATCAGCAACCGGTCAGTAACCAATTAGGGACCAATCAGCAACCGGTCAGTAACCAATTAGGGACCAAGCAGTGACCAAGCAGTGACCAAGCAGCAACCGGTCAGTGACTCAGCAGGGATCAAGCAGCAACCAATTAGGGACCAAGCAGCAACCGATCGCCGACCAATCAGATACCCAAGGACACCGTGCAAAACTCAAATCCCTACCGCAGTGCTCAGGGCAGCATCAGGGTTAGCTTGGGTGGTTTCACGGCTCAACTCAATGAATCGAGGTGCCTTATCCTTTCTCATTATTACGAAATGAGTGCATCACTTTCAGGAGGAGCCGCGAACGGAAGTAGGGCAGCGGCCAGACCCTAGATGAGTCCTGCGGCCTCGTACAGTCGTCGCAGAATCGCCATAATCTTGGTCCCGTACTGCAAATCAGCGGCCCAGCGTCCACTCAACTGGCCCACCAGGGGGGCAACCCCTCGGGTGACAAAGCGAAAGCGAGGATCAACGATCTCCTGCAAAATAGGCTCTGTGCTGGCGTAGGCCTTGAGGTGCTGAATTTGGGCCCGGACCCCTAGCCGCGCACTGGAGAATCCCGCTCCCTGGACACCGCCCCCCGTCGCGCCAAGCCCCGCAAAATTATTTTGACTCGCCTTCACATCACCGCCGAAGCGCAGGAAGTTCGTTTCCAAACACATCTGGCAAAATGCAATATCGTAGTTGATCCCTTCTAGGGATCCCTCTTCTCGGTAGAGCTTGGGAATATCGGGGAATAGGCCCAGGGCTTGCTCATTGTTGGACTTGAGGAACATCATGAGTTGCACCTCGGAGGTGTGGCCATGGCCCATAATCCGGTCCAACTGACCGGGACAAATTTGGAAAATCGTCTTGAGAACTACGCTTCGTGTGTCGTGATCCCAAGATACCGACACGTTAAATTCCCGTAAGTCCACCGCCTTCATATAAACCACGCCGTGGTAGCCAATGCGGGCGATCGTGGGTTGGGCAGCGGCATCAACCCCCAAACTGTCGGCCAGGTCAATGGTCACATAGGCGTTACCGTTGACCAAAATCCCCTGCTCTGGGTAGTTGCGGCCATTGATGCGCACATTGATTTCGGGATAGGCGAGACTGCCCGCTTGGGGCTCTCCGCCGGATAACTGGCGACTCCAGGCCGCTAGGCCATCGGCTAGCCCAAGGGCAAAGTCACGGCGACGGGTTTGGAGCAGTTGCCGATCGTCAGGGTTACTGAGGAAGCCCACTTCAAAATGTAAAGAGGGGGCCGTGGTGTCGCGGCAGAATCCCAGTCGTCCCACGCCGGCGGTGGTGTCGGGTTTGGCTCCTCGGTTCGGCAGTTGGGGCACCCGTCGCAACAGGGCAATGAGCATCAGCTCGGCATGGGCGCGGCGGTCCTCGTTGTTGGCGATGTAGTACACCGAGGCCCCCCGCACCGAGAGATTCGCCGAGGAGTCAGCATGAATTTCTAGGGCCACATCCCCCGATCGATAGCGCAAATTAATCCAACTCAAGGACTGGGCTGCGCCGAGGTCGTCGGGTACAGAGAGGACTTCAAAGTTGCGGGATCGCAGTTCCTGCACGATCAAATCCCGCAGTTGAATCATTTCCTGGGCTTCGGTGGTCCCACCTGCAATGGAACCGGAATCGCGCCGTCCATCTTCCAGTCCGCCATGGCCTGCCGAGATAAAGATGCGTCCCATACGCATTTACTCCCTTGTGTTGAGGTCGCTTGTGTTGAGGTCGCTTGCGTTGAGGTCGATTCGTGATCGATGGGGGACTTCGACTCAGGGGGATGGGGTGTTTGGCTGCCCATCCATCATCCGTGTTCCAGCGGGGATGACCACGACAGTTTGGATGTGTGAGATGCCCTCGGGAAACCTAAGAGGATGTTTGGAAATTGCGGCCAAGGGCCGTAGGCCCTTGCCGAATCCCCCTCAGTCCCCCTTTTGAAGGGGGAAGAAGAGGCCGTCCCCCCTTGTAAAGGGGGGTTAGGGGGGATTTTCTTAGGTTTCCAAACATCCTCTAAGGGACACTTCGATTAATTCACAATGTTTGGGAGATAACCCACACAAGAGTCAGGGTTTGGGGTGCGCGGCTTCGCCGCATACCCCCATTGATCGAGGTGCCCTAATGGAAAACTTTTCTGAGAAATCCATACGGATGGCTTTCCAGAATTCCTGAAACCGGGATAATGGAAAGGGGATAACTCTAGGTCCGGCGTTCCAATAGGGACCGGATGAGAGTAAAGGGCTGAGGGAACCAACGGCTCCCCCAACCACATTTCCGAACAGATCTCGTAGGATAGTAACCAAACAATGGTATTTTGGCCAATAATTTTTTTGGCGGCTGAAATCTCACCCTGTTTTCGACCCCGGTTTCCCGCTTCTTCGGTGGAAATCGGGCATTTTTTTGAATTTCCGAATCTTGTGTGAAGCCCGTCCCTTGGCAACCGCCCGGTTGCTCAGGACTGGTTTTTGAGGGCGAGCCTGGGCGGCTATGGGCTGCGGGGATTAGTTCTCCACTGGGGTGCAGGGTGAGTACTGCACGGGGTTAGTACTCCACCAGAGAAATAATGGGAGCCTCCGGTAGGTTGGCCCGTCCCTTCAACGCCAGCAACTCCACCACAAAGGCATAGGCCACCAGGTTGCCCTGGGCTTGGCTGACTAACTGGGCCGCTGCGGCTGCGGTGCCCCCCGTCGCGATGAGGTCATCCACAATCAGAACTCGACTCCCTGCGGGGAACGCATCCTGGTGCATTTCGATTCGATCGCTGCCATATTCCAGCTCGTATTCCTGGCTGTAGATGGCGGCGGGGAGTTTGCCCGGTTTGCGCACGGGAATGAAGCCAATCCCCAATTGGTAGGCCAGGGGTGCGCCTAGGATAAAGCCTCGGGACTCAATACCGATGATGTATTCCGGGTTGTAGTCGCGGCAGCGATCGGTGAGTTGGTCCACAAGGGAGTGCCAACCTTCGGCATTGCTGAGCAGGGTGGTGATGTCCCGAAAGAGGATCCCGGGCTTGGGGAAGTCTGGAATATCACGAATGAGGCTTTTTAGATCCATGATGGTGTGCTGATGGTGCGATTGGGAATAAAGGCGTGGCGAGGAGCGGGGAGCGCGATCGGCTGGATTCCGTTGCCACCGCGCTGCATTGGCTAAACTCCCTCACCATACCGTGTCTCTGGGTTCGTATGGCAGTCGATCGGCCTGGGTCCGGCTGCACTGCGCGGGAGTCACTATTCGCTGCAGGCCAAGATCATTTGCCGCAGGCCAGGATTACCGGATTAATCGAGATGTCCTTGGGGGGATGCAGTTGGCTGCATTGGTTCTTGCGCCTCGGTTGGACTCAGGAAACGGTGGCGCCCACATAGACCAGGGGTAGGAGGGGACCAAATTGGTCCTGGCCTCCGAGGGAAAGTTCACTGTGGCAGAGGTAAATGCGATCGCTGGCCCGTCCGAGCAGGTCCACCACGGTTTGTTCCAGACGGACCGCTTCAAGACGTAAATCCTCGGTGAGGAGCGATCGATCGGATCGATCGGGCGCGATTCCCCCCCCCTCCTGGAGGGGATTGGCAGCGGGATTGGTTTGGCTTGGGGCATGGTGCAGAAAAAGGGAGGCACCCCAGAGCCCTCGCCCTCGGGTGAGCCAGTGGGGTGACCCCACATCGAGCCAGAACTGACAGCGGTGTTGGCAGCGGTTGAGACGATATTGGAAGAGGGTGGCCAGGGTGATGGGATTGGGTTGGGGGCCGAGGTGTTCCGTGGGGTAGGGGTTGGCGGTGAGGGTGCCCTGGCGCAGGAGGACGATGAAGCGCTGGACGACCAGACTGGGGTTCGGAGGTGTGGGATTGAGGCGGTGGGCGACATCCTGGTAATGGTGGGCGGTTTCCAGGAGTTCTCGCAGTGCGGCCAGGTGATCGTAGGGGAGAGGGTCTCCCTGCCAGAGGAAGGTTTGGATGGCGCGATCGAGGACTTGGATAAAGGTTTCGAGGTGACCTTGGCTGAGCTGTTGACGTTGCTGATCAATCCAGATCCGGAGTCGATCGTAGGCTCGGGTTCCCCGGTAACCGATCCGATCCCAGCGGGGAAAAGCAGTGATTTCCAGCAATTGGGGCCGATCGAGGTCAGGACAGTAGCAATGATCCGCAATTAAGCCCGATCGGACCGGATCCAGATGACTGACGCCGGTGTAGTCCCCGCTGAGTACCCCCAGCATTTCCGCCACCTGTTCCCGTTCCACCCACCGGCCTAGGCCAGGGTAGATGAAGGCTAGAACCGTGAGCAAGGCTCGGATCAGGGGAACGCTCACCAAGGGACGCTGTTCGGTCAGGGGTTGGATGGGGATATTCTGGCCGTGGAGAATTTCTAGGAGGGCATAGCGGGCGATCGCGTCGGTGCCGGGGGTAATAATGGCAATATCCTGGGGTTGGTAGTGGTTTGATTGAATTAGCTGGTTAATACAGTCCGCAGTGTCCCGAAGCAGTTGCGATCGGGTGGTGGTTTGGATCACTTGCAGGGGGGTCTGGGCCGGGTCGATGCCAGGAAGGGGTAGGCTGACCATGCCCGACTGGACCAGTTCAATGAGGCTGCCGCCCAACTGTTGGGCAAGGCTAGAGGTGGGTGGTTCTAGGTATTGGACCTGGCCCTGTTCCTGGCAATGGTGCTGAATGGGGATGAAGGCGAGGGGGTCGGCGCCAAAGCCAAGCCGCACTGATCCCTGGGGATTGAAGCTAAAAGCTCCCTGGCTCCCTCCTGTGAGCAGGATCTGGAAGAAAGTCGCCATAATGCCGGGATACTCATCGAGATCATCCCCAAAGATCAGGGGGAAGCGCTGGGGTAGGGCTTGGCGATAGGGAGGATGGGTTAGGAGGTGCTGGCCATAGAGATTGCAGATGAGGCCATAGGTGAGTAGGCCCCGATCGCAGCACCACTGCCGCCACTCTTCCACTAAGTCCCGTGCTAAATGCCACCAGGCGGTGGGTGCAAGGCTGGAGTGTCCAAATGATTCAGGATTGGGGTTATTTGCATAATCTGGGCTTTTTCCCCAGGGAAAACCACCGGAACTGGAGAGGGTGAAGAGGTCAAGGAGTTGGCGGACGGTGCGGGTTTGGCTTTGGGGACTGGTGGCCGGGGCCGAGGACGATCGATCGGGGGCCGGGGCTTGGGTGGGACTGCTGAGGGCCATGAGTTCGGGCAGTCGATCGCGCCAGAGTTGGGTGGCGAGTTCCTGTTCGGTCTCTGAGCGAAGAAAAAGGGGAAACTGGGCGCTGAATTGTCCCATTTCGACAAGGACTGGCCAATAGAGCTTTATTTCCTGCCGGAGAAAGCCAAGGGGTGTTTTGGTGTCGAGGAGGATACCAGGACCGAGGGCAGTGGTGAGGACAGTGGTGAGACTAAGGCGATTGTCTCCAGTGGCAGCAAAAATCAGGGGTGGTGGATTGCTGAGGGAGGAGCCGGTTAGGGGAACCGGAGGATGATTAAGCTTAGATTTTGCGGTGTAGAGCCGAATTTGTTCGATCAGATGCTGGGTTTTGCCGGTGCGGGCAATGCCTTGGATCCAGAGGGGCGATCGGGTCACGGGGTCAAGTCCAGGGAATCGGGGTATAGTCAATTTAAGGGCCTAGGGACACCTCGATTGATCTCAGTTGTTGGGAGATAGCCCAGGTTAGAATGGGGGTTGAGGGTGGGCTGAGCGGAGTCGCAACCGACCTCAAGGATATCGAGGTGCTCTCTTGTCAAGCATAGCCACTGACATCACTACTGATTGAAGTCGTGCGATGGCTGTATCACCGACCCGCGCGCTGGATGTGCCCTGCCACCCTAGTCTGATCCATCTGATCCATAACGATTGTAGAGAAGCCCCCGACTTTTCGTGACCTGCTCTACTAAAGCTAAAGCCAAGATGAGGTGTTGCCATGAAGATCGATAAAATCGCCCAATGGCGCCCCCAGTATGAAACTGGGGATCCGGTTGTGGATAGCCAACATCAAAACCTTTTCAGTATGATTAACGGCCTGCACCGGGCCATGTTGGAGGGGCAAGGAGAACAGCTGTTAGCTAAAACCCTGGATGGATTGCAGGACTCTCAGTACCGGACAAAAAAGTGATCAGACTGGCCCTAAACCCTGACAGGGTAGGCAATTGAGTCTGATCGTCTGAAACCCTTGTATGGTAGGCGTTTCCAAAGTTTTGTCCGGTACAGAGTGCAGGACTATACGGCGATCCACTTTGAGACAGAAGAGCATTTCATGTGTACTCATCACTACCCCCATTATGAGACGCACAAGAAAAGACACGATATGTTCAAGTCTCGGATCGCGAGTCTGTCCCA
>JAYKIB010000072.1:0-20941 GCA_035285005.1 Prochlorothrix sp. | reverse complement strand
CCAGTGGGAGAAAATAGCCAGATCATTGGTCTACTGAGGTATTCGCCGATCCACCACTGGCTTGATAGGCTTCAAGCCTTCAGATTCACTCTCAGCCTGTTTTCTCGAAAGTGGGATGCTCCCGGCGCAACCACCCGCCACACCCCTGGTTTTTATGTGGATCGCAGCATCAAAATCTGGTTCTTTCGAGGTTCTCCACGGTTTATTTGGGTCAGGGCACCTCGATTAATGGGGTTGGACGGCGAAGCCGTCTAACCCAAACCCTGATTCTTGCGTGGGCTATCCCCTCAAGATTTGGATTAATCGAGGTACCCGCCATCTACACAGGTATTAAAGGTATAGAGCGGTTATGAATTGCCTAAGGGAATGTTTGGAAACCTAAGAGAATCCCCCCTCCCCCCCCTTTTGAAGGGACAACCTCTTCTTCTCCCTTCAAAAGGGGAACTGAGGGGGATTCGGCAAGGGCCTAGGGCCCTTGGCCGCAGTTTCCAAACATTCTCTAAGGGATAGGGGATCCCGATGTACCCCGCCAAAGGCAGGTACATCCAGCCTCACCCCAACGTTAGCCGCCCTAGGCACGTCACAAGACCTTTTATGACCATGAGTCAAGGTATCCACAAAAAGTCAAGACTCCTCAAGGTTTGAACACAAGCCCGAGGTGTGCTCTCTTCAGGTGACCAATCCTGAACACTGCGTGGGAAACTCTCGGACTGTCTGGTCCCTTCCTGATTCTGTTGGTTACCGATGCGTTTATTTGTTTCATCCGCTGGTCTTTCCACACCGACTTCCTGCTTGAACGTTGATTGGATCGAGCAGGGAGAGGGATCCAGCAGCCAGCGAGAGGTTTGCTGGGGCAATTGCCGAGAAGACTGCTGGAAAAGCTGCACTGGAGGTCGACATATGTTGCATAGCAGCCCGATCGATCCCCCTTCGTCCACCGCAACAACCCTGATGTCATGGCAACGGCCAGAGATCTTGAAGCAGATCGCGGCGGAGGCTCTTCACGACCCAGACGACCCACTCCCCAGCCTTATCGTGGGCACCTTAGCGACTCCCCCAGCAAAATGTTGTCACGACTGTGCGCACTCCAGGGAAGTGGGGATCCAGATTCCCAGGGAGTGGAGTGTGTCGGAGGAATGGGGACCCTGGACCGTGGCGGGACTCTGGGCAAGATCCAATCCACCCGGACAGAGCAGCCTGGAGTCGGGAGGAGCAGGCAACGCTTGGCGATCGATGCGGAGCCGATCGACTGCCCCATTCCTACGGCTCCCCCCGGTGGAACCGATCCCCCTAACCGTCCTACCCCTGGAACATCGAACGCCCGCACCACTACAGCTAGCATTACCGCTACTCCAGCCACTACAGCTAGAGCTATCCCCCCTAGAACCGCTGCCACTGGAATTATCGCCACCAAAGCTGCTGCAATCAGAACCACTGCAATCAGAGCTGCTGCGACTAGAACTATCACACCCAGAACTATCACACCCAAACCCACCTCAACCCAAGCTACTACAGCCAGAATCATCAGCCTCAGAGCCACAACCACTGGCACCCTCGCAATCAACCCCTCTTCCATCGGCTGTAATACCTGTCACGACATCGATAATGCCCCAGTTAACACAGTGGTCTCAGCAGGATCGGTCGCGTTTCTTTGACCTATCCCTCGATTTACTCTGTAAAGCCAACTTCGACGGCTACTTTCTCTACCTCAACCCCGCTGGCCAGAAGCTTCTAGGCTTTGACATGGACTTCTTGCTCGCAACACCCTTTATGGATCTCGTTCACCCAGACGATCGAGAGGCAACACAACAGGCCTTAAAACAACTCCAGGATAATCAGCCCTGTCGAGCCTTTGAGAACCGCTATCGCTGCCAAGACGGTCATTATTGCTGGTTATCTTGGGTTTCCATCCCCGTCCAGGAAGAGGGCGTTATTTATGGGGTAGCGCGGGATGTAACCGATCGCAAGCAACAGGAAGAACGCCTGTGTTTGATGGAACGGGCCATGAATCATGCCCGTAACGGCATTATCATCACCGACGCAACCCAACCCAATAACCCCGTCATTTATGCTAATCAGTCGGTGGAGCGGATCACAGGCTATGCCCTCACAACCCTAGTGGGCCAAAACTGTCGCATTTTCCAGGGCAGCGATCACCACCAGCCTGATTTGGTCCATGTGCGCCAAGCCGTTCACCAGGGCCATAGCTGCGAGGCTGTTCTACGGAACTACCGACAGGATGGTTCCATGTTCTGGAATGAGCTACATATTGCGCCGGTTTACGACGATAAAAAGCAGTTAACTCACTTTATTGGCATCCAGAATGACATCACCGTCCAAAAGCGAGCAGAAGCAGAACTCCTAAACAATGAGTTCCATCTGCGAACCCTCATCAACACCATCTCCGATGGATTATTGGTCGTGGATGTGGACGGAAAGATCCTCTTTGTCAATCCAGCCGCAGAACGAATCTTTGGCCAATCCGAAACCGCACTCCTGACCCAGGACTTTGGGCTGCCCTTCGTCAGCGATCAGCGCATTCCCGTGGGTATTCGCAACCCAGAGCGGTTCCTGATGACGGAAATGACAGCAACCCAGGTGGTCTGGCGGGACCAAGAGGCATTTCTGGTATCTTTACGGGATGTAACCGATCGAAATGAAGCGGAGGAGGCATTACGTAAGAAAGAAGAGGAATTTCGCCTCATTTTCGAGATGGCTCCCACCGGCATGGCGATCGCCACACCCCAGGGTCAACTCCTCCATGTGAACCAGGCCTTTCAGGATATGTTGGGCTACCCAGCCCAGGACGTGCTGCATCACGCCTTGGGAGACTTCATGCACCCCCAAACCCTAGGGCACTGGCAATCGCTCCAGGCTCAATTGCTGTGGGATCAGGAGAGTTCTCCACCTTGCTTGGAGCAACAGTTTGTAGCAGCTTCAGGACAGACGGTCTATACCTTGATGCAGGTGACGCTACTCCGGGATCCGGAGGGGAACCCCCTGCAATTGATTTGCCAGTTTGTGGATATTAGCGATCGACGGGAAACGGAGGCGGCACTCCAAGCCAGTGAACAGTTTCTGCGTAGTTTATTTCATAACCTGGAAGAGTATATTGCGGTCTTTGCCGTTACCCAGGGCAGGGAAGGTCCGGAATTCCGCTATTTAAGTCTTAATTCTGCCTATGAAAAGGTTACTAGCCTCAAAACCGAGGTCATACAGGGTAGCACTCTTGATCAGGTACTCACTAGCGATCACGCTGCCAGCTTGAGCAGCCAGTATCGGGACTGCCTCCAGCGAGGAGAACGCCTGACCTATGAAGAACATGTCCAGTGGGGCGGACAATCCCAGTGGTGGCTCACCAGCTTAACGCCCATCTATGACCAGTACCAGCGCATCGATCGGGTGATCAGTAGCAGTATTGATCTGACCGCCCGCCGGCAGATGGAAATGGCCCTGCGCCACAGTGAGCACCGCTATCGCCAGATTGTGGAAACGGCCACCGAGGGAATTTGGGTGTTAGATCAGTGGCACCAAACCAGTTTTGTGAACCGGCAAGCGGCGGAGATGTTGGGCTACGATGCTGCCGCCATGGTGGGCCAGTCATTTTTCCAGTTTGTGGCACCAGATTCCTTCCACCAAGCCTATGGCTACCTGCAACAGTGCCAAGTGGAGCAATGCAGTCGCCATGACTTTCAGTTCTGCCGCAAGGACCAAACCCCCCTATGGACCCTACTGTCAGCTAGTCCTCTCCTCGATGAGCAGGATCAGTATATGGGGGCGCTCATTATGCTGACGGATATTACAGAACGGCGACAAGCTGAGGAAAAGCTGCGAAATATGGCGTTGTACGACTCTTTAACCCAGTTACCTAACCGAACCCTCTTTATCGATCGCCTCAATCATCTGCTCCAGCGCTATCAGCGCCAACCCTCCACCTGTTTCGCGGTTTTATTTTTGGATCTCGATCGGTTCAAGGTGATCAACGATAGCCTCGGCCACAGCATTGGTGATCAACTCTTAATTGCCTTTTCCCGACTGGTGGAATCCCTGATTCGGCCTGCGGACACCCTGGCCCGCCTGGGGGGCGATGAGTTCACAATTTTGCTGGAGGATTTGAGCAGCGCCGAGGATGCCTACACCATTGCGGAGCGCATTAATCTGGCCCTGACCCAACCCTTTCACCTGGAGGGCTTCGAGGTTTTCACCAATACCAGCATTGGGATTACCTTTGGTCAATCTGAAGTATATGAGGCAGAAACCCTACTCCGAGATGCTGATACAGCAATGTATCGGGCTAAAAACCAAGGACGAGGCTGTTATGCCGTCTTTGATGCGGCAATGCACCAGGCTGCTCTCGATCGACTGCACCTCGAGGTGGATCTACGCCATGCCCTCGATCGTCAGGAAATGCAGGTGTTCTATCAGCCCATCGTCTGCTTGGAAACGGGAACCCTAGCCGGATTTGAAGCCCTATTGCGTTGGTTTCATCCCTGTCAGGGCTTAATCTCTCCCAATCGCTTCATTCCACTCGCTGAAGAAACCGGTCTAATTGTGGAATTGGGACAATTTATCCTCCATGAAGCATGCCGCCAAGCCCAGGAGTGGCACCAACGCTACCCCCATCACCCCCCCCTGGTCATGGGCGTAAATCTCTCGAGCCGCCAACTCTCCCAAACCCAACTGATTCCCTCAATTCTACAAACCCTACTGGAAACGCAGTTTCCGCCCCAGCAGCTTAAGCTAGAGATTACGGAAACCTGCTTGATGGAAAACCCGGAACTTGCCGCTTCAATGCTCAAAAAGCTGGACCAAGCCGGGATCAAGCTGGCCTTGGATGACTTTGGTACAGGCTACTCGTCCCTCAACTATTTGCGGCGTTTCCCAGTGCACACCCTCAAGATCGATCGATCGTTTGTCTCTAGCCTCGATCAAGGGGGCGAAGATTTGGAAATTATCCGCACAATTATTGCCCTCGCCCACAATCTTCGGATGAATGTGATTGCAGAGGGCTTAGAAACCCAATGGCAGTGGCAGCAATTGCGGGATTTAGGCTGCGAACTGGGCCAGGGCTTCTTTTTTGCGAAACCCTTGGAGCGATCGGCGGCGGAAGCACTGGTGCTCCAGACAAATCCTTGGTCACCCCCGGCTTCGGGTGAGGTGGAGCAGCAGACATTGGCCCCCACCTACAGCAGCTAGCTGCAGCATAGACCAGCCACAGCATCAACTCGCACAGCACAGACCAGCCACAGCTAAAACCTCCGGTCTAACTTTCCTAATCGGCGGGCACGGCGTTAAGGCCCGGTTGAGGGGACGAGGAAGCTGGGGAATCGGGGTCAGGACTAGGCGGTGGAACTGGGGTAGGCGTTAGGCGCGGCGTTGATGGAGAGCTAGGGACAGGCGCGACAGTGGGCGCCAGAGTCGGAGTGGCCATAGGACTAGCAGTGGGACTGGCGGTGGAATTGGGGTCTGGGGCAGGAGACTCGACCCGCAAGGTGAGGCGATAGGGACTGGCGGTTTCGCCCTGGGGCAAGAGAATCAATTCGTAGTAGCCCGTGTCTGCTAGGGTGGTGCTCCAGCTGCGGGGACCAGGTTGGACGGTGAGGAGTGGATCTTGGCTCGTATTCGGCGGATAAAGCCCCAAAGCTAGGGAATTGGTCGTTTCAAAGTCTAGGGTTAAGGTTTGTCCCTCCCCGAGAAAGGCAAGGAGAACTCGCCCTTGGCCCGGTTGCACCTGCCCCCGATCGCTGACTTCGGTTTGCCCCGCCTCAATCTCCAACTCCTGGAGCGTTTTGCCCCCCAAAAGGTCATCCCGAACCGTTTCCCCTAAGGCCCACCAAATTTGGTCGATCGGCCCCCGGGGTGTATTGGCCAGATCCACCTCAGGGAATCGGTCCCGAAAGGCAACATTGACCAATTCCACTAGGGCACGGCTACTGACAAAACGACCATTCACCTCCCTAACCCACTGGTCAAAGTCCTGATCCCGATACTGTCCCAGGCGCGATCGTCGGTTCTCCTCCAGTCGTTCCAGGCGATCGAGCCAGGTTTGGGCCAGGTTATCCCAACTTTCCCGGTAGGGGGCATCCTCTGGGTCCAGGGTGAGGGGCTGATTGGCCAAATTGGGGTAACGCAAGAAGAAAAACTGATCCACCAGGCTGATCAAAAAGCGATCGTTAATATTGAGCTGCCGCCGTCGTCGGTCCAGGGCATCCTTACGTTGTTGTTCGGCGGGTGAGAGCGTCGTCGCAACCTGGGGCGTTGGGCTGGGTTCACGGGAACCGCCGTTGTCATTGGATAGACTTTGCAAGAGGCGAACCGCACCCCAACCACCGAACCCAGCCACCAGAAAAAGGACCGCCAAAAGAAACAGGGAACCACCAGCTCCCCGTCCCGATCGGGATCGTTTCTGGGTTTGCTTAGGGGGAGCAACGCGATCGCTGGCAACCCGGCGAGCGGTGGGCTCGGTGCGGGTAGCTTGGGAAGCGGGAGCGGGACTAGGGGCCGGTCCCGCTTGAGGTGGGGGCTGACCCACAGCGACCACTGTGGCGTGGGTGACAGGGGGAGCAGGACGCGGGGGACTCGGAGACGTGGGAACAGGCTGCGGGGGACTGACCGGAGAGGCCGGTGTAGTCGGGGTCGGTGTCAGGGGGGAGACGCTCCCGGTCAGGGCTTGAAGCACCGTCTCAGCATTGGGGTACCGATCGCTGGGGCGCAACTCCAGCATTTGATCCAGCACCGCCCCAAAGTCCGGCTGCACCACCACCCACTCACGCCAGCGCCACTCCAACGTGTGGGGATCCAGCAATGCCTGGGGTTCTTGCCCCGTCAGTAACACCAGCATCGTTACCGCCAGGGCATAGAGGTCGCTGTGGGGATACACACTGCCCTGCTGCATCTGCTCCGGTGGGGCATAGCCCACTTTCCCCAACCGGGTTAGAGCCTCCGATCGGGGGAATCCCGCCGTATCCTCCTCAGCTTGGTAAGCGGACATCACCGACACCGCCGCCTGTTTTACCCCCCCAAAATCAATCAGCACCGGTAACTGGTCTGCCTGCCGCCACATCAGGTTATCGGGGGAGATATCACGGTGAATCACCCCATTCCTGTGAATATAGGCCAGCACAGGCAGTAAACACTCTAAAATCTGCCTGACTTCCGCCTCTACAAAGCGAGTACCCTGGCTTTGCCGATCGGTGAGCAACTCGCGATAGGTACAGCCCTCAATGTAGTCTTGCACCAACAGCAAATAGTCCCGATCGTGAATCTTAGTGCGCAGTAGTTCCCGGAAACAGGGGATTTGGGGATGACTAAGACGATACAGCACCCCCGCTTCTCGTTGGAACAGATCCTGGGCCTTTTTGAGCGCATCTGGCCCTTGGACCTGGGGGGCAAACTCCTTGAGCACACAGGCTTCATCAAAGCGGTTGCGATCTTCTGCCAAATAGGTGCGACCAAAGCCACCTTGCCCCAAAACCTGGGTGATATGGTATCGGCTAGCGATGAGCGTTCCCGGCACAATGGGGGTCATAGGGCAATGGACAGGGTATAAGAATGGGGGACTGGGGCAGGACTGAGCTAAAGCTGGGTACAGTACCCACGGCAGAGTCAGGGTTAGGTTACGCAGCTTCGCCGCCCAACCCAATTCATCGAGGCGCCCTATGCTTGGATGGGAACGATCGAGATTGGCACCATTCGCAATAGCGGCCTATCCCTCGGTCTGCTTCTGAGGCCCCGATCGGAGCCAGGTTTTGGAAAATCGCCGCGACCCCATCATTGACCCAAAGGCTTTTGACTCGGTACACCCACAGCACGGGGATAGGCCTCAGGCGTATCGGCCTCCTTCTTAATCACAATACAATGGCGCACCGCCCCCGTTAGGGGAGTCTGGAAGTGATTCACAGCCTGAATCACACCCCCCAGGTCCAGGGCAGCTGTTTTAAGGCTATTTTCTTCTTCCGTGCTCCACTGACCGCGATAGAGCACAGCATACCCCTCCCGCCGCACCAAAGGGATCGCATACTCGGCACACACCGTCACTCCCCCCACAGCCCGCACTAGGGCCAAATCATACTGCTCCCGCATCTGGGGATCCTGCCCCAGAGCTTCGGCCCGTCCAACGATCGGCTTGACGCGACTCAAGGCCAGTTGTTCCACCAACCCCTCCAAAAACAGAATCTTTTTGCGTGTGGAGTCCAGCAAGGTCACCTCACTCTCGGGCCACAGTACAGCCGCAGGCAGCCCTGGGAATCCGCCCCCGGTTCCGATATCAATGATGCGTTGGGGACGGGGGGCGGGCGGCAAAAAGGAGGTTAGGCCGCTGAGGGAATCCCACAGGTGCTTTTCCCAAAAGTCTTCGGGTGTGGTAATTCGGGTGAGGTTGAGGAAACGGTTAGCCTCGACGATCGCCTGATAAATGGCCGTAAACTGCTGCTGTTGGTCAGGGCTGGGGCACCAGTTGAGGGTAGAGTACCACCGATCGCGAAAGTCCGGCAGGATATCCGACAAGGGATCCGGTAAAGCCTGCGGCAAGGGATCCGCCCCAGCATCCAGCAAGGGAGCCGCCCCATTCCCACGATCCATATCTGCTCCACGATCCATATCTGCCCCACGATCCGCCGTTGGGGGGACACTGGTGGGCGAGGATGAAGGATCGATCGGGCCGGGGGACGCTGGATGCCGGGAATGGGGAGAAGCGTGAACAGGATCGGTGGAGTGGGACTCAGATGGGGCAGCAGAAGACATGGGACAGACCAAGCAAGGGGCAGACCAAGCCATTACAGCATCTCGCAAATGCGGTGGGTAGAGGCAGTGCCCCGCCCCATACGGCACGCTTGCGCAACCTGCTGTAAAAACAAGCCATTAAAAAAGGGATAGCGGGGGAGCTATCCCTTGGGGGTTTTAATGCGGATGGCGAGACTTGAACTCGCAAGGCATAAGCCACACGCCCCTCAAACGTGCGTGTCTACCAGTTCCACCACATCCGCAGGATGAGTCAGGATAGGGTCCTGGGGGATGCTACATCGCGCTATATTAGCACTAGCTGTTCGGAGACCTCAGACTAGATTTCCCTAGGGAAATCAGAATCAGATCACAGGTCAGCTGTCTTGTATCATCGCTTTGCTAGTATAGCGAACCTTGTCCCGTTTCGGATCGCTGGCTAGAAAATTTCTGACGGGCACCTGTTAATTCACCTCACCTCAACCCAAGCCCATGGCCATTGCTCAACTGGGAAACCCAATTCTGCGCCAAGTTGTGATGCCCTTTCCCGATCCCCAATCCCCCGTCACCCAGGCCCGGGTAGCGGATTTAGTCACAGCATTAATGGACCATCTGGGAGCCGGGGTCGGCATCGCAGCCCCCCAAATTCATCAGCCCGATCCCGTGGTAATTGTGGCATCCTATCCCAACGATCGCTATCCCTATGCACCCCAAATGGATCCGCTACCAATGGTGAACCCGCACATTCTCGATCGCAGCGATCGCCAGGTGGCCGGGTGGGAAGGCTGCCTGAGTGTGCCCGGTTTGCGGGGGCTAATCCGTCGTGCCCAATGGGTTGAGGTGGAATATTGGGATCCCCAAGGACAGCGGCAACAGCGGCGCTTTGAGGACTTCGTGGCCCGAGTGGTCCAGCATGAGTTAGATCATCTGACGGGTCAAGTGTTTCTCGATCGAGTGACAGCAACCCAGGATTTGATGACTGAGGCGGAATGGCGAACTCGCATTTTGGGTGAGGATCCCGCTTCCGCTGCGTGAATCCCCCCGTGGGATATGGAGAGCCCTGCTACAGCTGGGGCGGAATAAATAAAACCGGATGCCAACTGCGGCGCATCACCTCGTTACTAAAGCTGGGAATTGACCAATCCAACAACGCATTGGCCCTACGCGAAGACACCGCAATCGCGCTAATATCTCGCTCCGTTGCCACATCTAGCAGTTGCTGGAGTGGCTCCCCTTGGCGAATTTCTGTGGTCACAGTCAGCCCGATCGTCTCTAGAGCCTGCTGGGCCTGGGCTAGTTGGGTTTCCGCTTCCTCTTGGCGATAGCTATGGGGGACCCGCCGCACCGCATCATCCTGGATCCAAACTAGATGACACTGCTGGAAAGCCCCCGGACAGGACAGCGCACCCCCATTTTGATAGTGACAGAAGTCACCAACCTGTTGGGTCAGATACTCAATCAGATACTGGGCAGCGGCACTCCCATCGAAGGGAACCAGTAGACATCGAAATAGATGCTGGCAGCGCAACGCCAGTTCTGCACCGGTGTAGGTGGAAATGAGTTGGGGCCGCAGGGTGAGCAAGGGCCGCCGCATCCGGTTCGCCAGCTTCGCGGTGGTGCTGCCAAAAAGTTTTTCCGTCAAAAAGTTACGGGTGGTTGCGCCGAGAATGAGGACATCCGCCTGAAACCGATCGGCCACCTGCATAATATTTTCATCTGGAGCTCCCGATCGGACCTCAAAGGTCACCTCTATATTTAAGATATCCGGGGATCCCAGATCGGCCAAAGCCGCTTGAAAGCGCTGTTCAGCCCGGTCAATGACCGATTGATTAGCCCGAGGAATTTCCCCCTCTTCCCAGAGGGGCACACAGTGCAAAAACATTAGGTGTTGGATCCCCGATGCGGCCAATTCTGGAATGAACTGCAATAGCCGCTGCACCCCATCATGAAAGTCGGTGCAAACTAGGACGCGCTGAAACATAGAACGCTTTCTCAAGACTGTAATGCGCCGCGCCAAACTTGGCGCGAACTGTCCCAACTATAGCGGTTTCAGGGGGCAGTTTTAGAGGCTTGTGCGAAGAACGCTATCCCAACTCTTCCAAACGGAGAACAGTGTGCTACTGGCCACAACAGCGCTCGTAACCCATGCTTTCGAGGAGTAAGTCGCTGACCGCATTCGCTACCGCAAACTCACCATAAAAGCTTTTAGAAAAGTCAAACCCTCGCATTTCCATAATCAAGGCAATGACCAAGGCACCGAGGTCATTTTCACCTTCCATACGTTGACGCACATAAACCTGGGTGGCCCGGGCCGCAATATCCTGGTTCACCGGTTCCGGCAAAAACTCTTGGTCGAGCCATTGGTGCAAGGCTTGTTGTAACCATTCTCCTTCTTTACCAGGATCAGTGGGGGGGGGCAAGACAATGGGGGCCAGGGGCTCATTCATGGTTTTTGCTCCAGAGGGGTACGGAACCGAGAATCTTTCGCTTCTGTGAATCAGTTATCGCTATGATTCATTTATCGCGTTTTTACTTCGGAATGTAAAGGGAATGTGAGAACGAAGCAAAGGGGCAATGGAGGAGGTTATAAACTCGCTTTGACTCGATCGAGATTGACATTGGCTACGGCATTGGGCCGCAAGTCGTTGGCGTTGGGGACGGCACAGGCGGGGTGAAGTCCCTCTTCAAAACTGACCCGATCAAGCACTGCCCGATGTAGATTTGTCCCCTCCAGTTGGGCACCCGCAAGCCGCGCACAGGTCAGATCCACTCCTTGACACTGGGTATCCCGTAAATCGGCACCCCGCAGGTCGGCATAGCGCAAGTCCGCTTCTCGCAGGTCCGCACCTCGGAGGTTTGCTCCCTGGAGATTGGCAAGCCGCAGCTCAGCCCGACTCAGGATTGCCCGTTGGAGGTTGGCGCGGGTCAGAATGGCGCAAATCAGAACAGCACCGTCCAGTTGGGCCTGGGTCAGAACCGCCTCTCGCAGGTTGGCACGCCACAGGTTAACACCGGTGAGATGGGCCGCATGGAGATTGGCTTGGGTTAGCTGGCTCAAGCTGAGGTTAGTACAGGTGAAGTTGGCGGCCTCTAGGCTTGCACCCGTGAGATTAATCTCACTTAAATCCTGGTGGGGATAGTCCACGCCAGGGAAGTGACGGTGACCTTGGGCGTAGCAACTGAGGAGTTGGCCAATGTTCATAGAGCGGGGTGCCGGGGGGTAACGATCGGGGCAGGGAGGGGTCAGGAGTGCACTGGCGTGCGGGGAGCGATCGAGTCTCTTCATGAGACCAATGTAACATAAATTTACATTTCTTAACGAGGAGTAGCCGGGGTGAACCCTGATGTGGCCCGCGCTGGGATCGGGGCTCAATGGGAGTGTTTCGAGGACATGACCCACATACAGGTAATAGTCAGAGTTGTGGCGTGCGGCTTTGCCGCACGCCACAATCACGCCACAATATAATTGGAGTGTCCCCCCACAAAGCAATACAGGTCATTGAGCAGCCCAATGCATCCAAGTTTTGGGGAGAGAGCCCACGCAAAAACCAGGATTGGGGGCGGCTTTGCCCACCATCAATTACCTATCGAGGTCCCCCCATCGGGCTACCAGATTAGGGTCTAATCTAGGCTCCTCGAATCCTCAAAATTTTGGCTGGGTAACCACCGTCCGCAGGGGCAGATAAGCCACGATACTCCCTGGGCAAGGGCGGCGTGTAAATTGCGATCGCTAGCTAGTCAAAAGTTTGTAAATGGTGTATAATGAATAGCTGTTGTCTCGTGTGCCAAGTAGCTAAGATACACTCACGAGAAGCGCTGAGCTGGCGAGAACCTGAAAGCCCCTGTCTTGAGTCAAGCTGCCCGAAACTGATGACTCAGACCTTTGGCCCCAAAAGTGCTCAAGAGCTAAACGGTGGAATACTTGGCAAATCAATTTGGAATAACTAAGCAACCAACGGGGTGGGATCTCGACGAGATCTCACCCTAAACTCTGAGGGGGTGAAACACGTCTAAAGATTTCAGTCCGCGGACACAATCAAAGACCAATCTAAAGACAAAGTCAGTACTTGATGCGAATCCAGACGCACAGTTGAGAGCAGGAAGATCACCCGGCTTTCAATTTTAAGTTTGGGGTCCAAGCGAGTCTTCGGGGAGCAGGTTTCGACTACCGTCCTGTCTCCTTCCCACTCCTTCTTAATCCTGTTGGGCACCTCGAACAACCTAGATTTTTGTTAGGTTTCCATACCCTTGGATTATCCATACAAAAAATAGGATCTGGGACGGTCAGCTCTGCTGGCCAACTCGATGGGTCGGGGGATTTTGCTGGAATTGTTCCAAAACCAAGTTCAGGTCGTCGCGCTTCTATTGGGATGGGCTTAGCTCGTTATCTGGCCAATTAGGGGATAGGTTTAATGCTGAAGTTACTATCTGGCCAATTGGGGGATAATTCCGTAACTCCCATTGGAACCCACTGCATTTTGGAACTGTACGGTTGTCCCAGTTCCCTCCTGGACGATCCAGCCTTTATCACCCAAGCGTTGCGTGACGCTGCGGTGGCGGCAGAGGCCACTCTGTTGAGCGAAGTTGTCCATGAATTTGACCCCCAAGGGGTCACAGGGCTGGCCCTGTTGTCTGAATCTCACATCTCGATCCACACTTGGCCTGAGATGCACTATGCCGCAGTTGATGTGTTTACCTGTGGTTCCTCTAAGCCTGAAAAGGGTTGTTACTACCTGATGGAAGTCCTCCAAGCCAGCGATCACAGTTTGCAGGTGATTAAACGTCGTCCCCCGGCTGTGCCCGGAACCCGGATTCCGGCAGCGGCTGTTGCCATGGCTGGATAAGCTACCTGTCTCTGCGAAGTCGGGGATGGTGGAAACGATCGATCGACTCAGGATTGCCATCATTCCCGCGATGACACGCCCTCGGGCCCAAGTCTGAGTGCAAAGCCTTCTCCAAACCTAGGAGAAGGCTTTTATTTTTGCCCACGGCTTACGGAGGCCACAGGCTAAAAACTTGGCGTAATCGAAGTGTCCTCCCGATCGGTGTCTTCTAGAGGGCACCGCGATTAATACAGATTTTCACCGCTGTACCCACGGCAGAATCAGGGGTGTGACGTGCGGCAAAGCCGCGCGTCACAATGAATCGAGGTCCCCTAAAGGTGATCAAGATACTTGAGGAGGTCGGCCATTTCCTGGGGACTCGGCTGGAATTTTGGCATGGGGGGAGTGTCGCCGCTGATGACTTGATGGATCAGGGAAAAAGTCGATCGGCGTTCGGACACCCCCCATAGGCTAGGTCCTACCAGCCCGCTAGCATCAGCACTGTGGCACCCAGCGCAGTTGTTCATAAAAATAGCTTCGCCGCGATCAGCATCTCCCGGTGCCGCCATAACAGCCTGGACATAGGGATCCTGCATCTGCATGTAGTGCAGACCACCCCAAACGAGGCTGACTGCTGCAATGATGGCCAACACCAGGAAAAGAAGTTGTTGCCAGAGGTTTGAGGGGGTGGCAATCTCAGCTTTGGGGCAGGATTTATCCACAGCGCTAATTACCATAGACGATCGCGGCGCAGTGTTTCAGCGCTTATAGGTATATTACATAACTTTACTTTTCGCATTGACACTTTCCTTAAAGTTTTCCCAGAAAGCTTAATATTTAGGGCACCTCGATCAATTGGGTGGGGCGGCTTCGCCGCCCCACCCAAACCCTAATCCTTGCGTGACGATCGGGATGATGAGCTGAGTTCTTCCCGCCGTTGGTGAAGCCGCCCCACCCAAACCCTGATTCTTGCGTGGGCTAGATCCCGAAGATTTAGATTAATCGAGGTGCCCTTGACGTCAGTGAGCACAGGTTACGCTGAATCACTCCACCCTTCCAACGTTGCTGCCCTCCCAGTACCCGTCATTCGGTGCCAGTCATTCGGTGCCAGTCATTCGGCGCCCGTCTAGCGGTGCCAGCGGGTACCACCAGCCTGGTCAATCAAGGTGATGCCCTGGGCTTGCAGTTCGTCCCGCAGTCGATCGGCCTCGGCCCAGTTCTTCAATTTGCGGGCCTCTTGCCGTGCTTCAATCAAGGCTTCAATCTCCGCATCACGGAGACCTGGAGCTGAGTCGGCAGCGATCGATGAGTCTGTCCCCGCTTCCCCCACTTCCAAACCCAGGACACCGGCCAGGGTGACGAGCATGTGCCATTGGCGTTGCAGTTGGGGTCGATCGACTTCGATCCCCCCCTCATGGGTAAGGCGATTACTCACCTTGCGTAGTTCCTTGGCCAGTTCAAACAGGACGGCCAGAGCAGCGGGGGTGTTGAGGTCGTCGTCGAGGGCAGTTTGGAAACGTTGGATGGGGTCACTGGTGCGATCGATCGAGCTAGCATCCGGATCTCCACCGGACCACCCTAGGGTTTCGCCCCAGTCTTGGCCAAAGCGCAACCCATCGGTTAAGGTCTGCCAGCCATTTTGGGCGGATTCGATCGCTTCGTCGGTAAAGTCCAGGGGTTTCCGGTACTGGGCCTGGAGCACGAATAACCGCAACACCTGGGGACTGACTCCCCCTTTGTCCAACAGATCCCGAATTGTGGTGAAGTTGCCCAGGGATTTGGACATTTTTTCGCCGCCCACGTTGACCATGCCGTTATGGAGCCAGTAGCGGGCGAGGGGGTGGCCTGTGGCAGCTTCCGATTGGGCGATTTCATTTTCGTGATGGGGGAAGGTGAGGTCGGCTCCCCCCATGTGGATATCGATGCTGTCCCCCAGTCGATCGCGAACCATGGCGGAGCATTCAATATGCCAACCGGGCCGACCCGATCCCCAGGGGGACTCCCAGGCGGGTTCTCCGGGTTTTGCCCCTTTCCAGAGGGCAAAGTCAAAGGGATTCTCTTTTTTCGCGGCCTCCGCATCACCGGCAACCCGACCGCTAGCCCCTGCTTGCAAGTCCTCCAGTTTCCGGCCCGACAGCTTGCCGTAGCCCACAAATTTTGCCACTCGATAATACACATCCCCCCCCGCAGCATAGGCGTATTGCTTCTGTTCTAGCTCATGGATCAGGCGCTTAATGCCATCGAGGGTGTGGGTGGCCCTGGGATATTCATCCGCTTCCAGCACGTTTAAGCGGGCCATATCCTCAAAATAGGCTTGGGTATATGTCTCCGACACCGCTTCCATGGTGGTGCCTTCGGTTTTGGCGCGGTTGAGAATTTTATCGTCAATGTCGGTGAAGTTCTGGACATAGCGCACCCGGTAGCCGGACCAAAGCAGATAGCGGCGCAGGGTATCCCAGATGATGTAGGAGCGAGCATGACCCAGGTGACAGTAGTCATAAACCGTCACACCACAGCAATAGAGCTTCACCTGCTGACCATCGGGATCGAGGGGCTGAAAAGGCTCTTTACGACGGGTAAGGCTGTTGTAGAGGGTGAGGGCCATGGGAGGGATTCTGTACGACACGAGTTGCGAGGGGGACACCCCAAAGGTGGGGTAGGCATTGCCCATTACATAGCTTATGCGATCCTGTGGCTTGGGTTCCTGGGCGATCGGGTTGAAGTTCCGGTCTGAAGGACTCCTCGATCCATAGCCTGGGGCCAGAAGCAGACGAGACGTGAATCGGGTCAAACGGCCCCACTGCCCACTCAACCCTGCCCCCTATGTCGGGGCGCGAGGCGCAGGTTTGGCTGTTTCGCAGCTCCCTAGCGTAGGTTACGAGATGAAAACTTAAACGGTTCGCGGTGTCCGGTTCATTAAACTATTGATGCGACCCGTACCAAGACTGGGAGTTGCCCTGCCGCGAATGGAACAACTCCCTGTACTCAATCCTGCACAATGCTGTCACCCGGGTACCTCGATTAATTGTGGGGGGCGGCTTCGCCGCCCCCCACACCCCTGATTCTTGCCTAGGTCACTGGGCGAAAATTGGCATTTTTCGAGGTGCCCACCCGCTATTCCCCCCTCAACCCCGCCCATCACACCAGTATTTGACCGATGACACCCTCCCTGCCGCCCCATGTCCAGCTGCTGCAAATGATTTCTGGCTACTGGGTCTCCCAGAGCCTTGCCGTTGTGGCTAAACTCGGTATCGCCGATCGTCTCGTCTCTGGCCCCCAGTCATGCCAGACCCTCGCACAGCTCACCCACACCCACGAAGACTCCCTCTATCGGCTCCTACGTGCCCTCGCCAGTGTGGGCGTGTTTACGGAAACTGCACCCAGAACCTTTGGACTATCGCCCCTAGCCGAGTATCTGCGAGCAGACTCGCCCCTGTCCCAGCGGGCCACCGCCATTATGCTCGGGGAACAGGAACATTATGAAAGTTGGTCCGATCTGCTCTACAGCGTTCAAACGGGACAGCAAGCCTTTAAAAAGCGGTTTGGCGTTGAAGTATTTGACTATTTCGCCCAGAATCCCGAAGCGGCCCAAATCTTTGAGCAGTCCATGAATGACTTCTCCCGTCCTGAAACCGCCGCCATCATCGAAGCCTATGACTTTTCCGGGTTTCACACCATTGTGGACGTGGGCGGTGGCTACGGGGAAATGTTAGGGACGATTTTGCAGCAGACTCCCCAGGTCAACGGAATTTTGTTTGATGAGGATTATGTGATTCGAGGCTGTGCATCAACCCTAGCGTCCCATGGCATTGCCGATCGTTGTCAGGCCATCGCAGGGAGCTTCTTTGAGTCTGTCCCGGCGGGGGGCGATGCCTATCTGCTGAAGCATATTTTGCATGATTGGGATGACGCAAGTTGCCTCAAAATTCTGGGACATTGCCGCCAGCAGTTGGGAGCAACGGGCAAGTTGTTAATCTGTGAAGCGGTGATTCCGCCGGGGGACCAACCCTCTGGAGCCAAATTCCTAGACCTCAATATGTTGATCATGTGTCACGGCGGCAAGGAACGCACCCAGGATGAGTTCGCGACCCTGTTTGACCGGGCTGGGTTCACCTTAAATCGCATTGTCCCCACCCGCGAGGATGTGTGTGTCATCGAGGGCCAGGTGGCCTAGGGGCTATACATTCAGCCCTGGAATGCTGTCAGCATAAGGAATACAGCCCCTAGGCACCGTGGATGGATCAGGTTCCCTGATCCCTACGACCCCCATGGCTAGTAAGGGTGCGGTTTTCGGGCCCAAGGCAGAATTTTGTGTCAGTCAACCAGGGTTTCTACAGGGCACCTCGATTAATACAGACTCTCACCGCAGTACCCACGGCAGAATCAGGGTTGGGTTGCGCGGCTTCGCCGCGCAACCCCATGAATCGAGGTGCCCTACAGGACATCAGCACGATATCAATAAAAGATCTCGCTTGCTTCTCTCCTGCTCGCAATTCTTCCCGTAGACTATGGAAGAATAGTCTTGCGACCCTGGGTTGAAGTAATCCTCTCCGTGACTGCGCAAAGAGCACCTCGAAACATCCAAGCTGCCATCCCGTGACCTACGCAAGCATAGGGGTTGTAGTGGGCGGCGAAGCTGCTCACCACAATTAATCGAAGTGTCCTCAAAGAAACCCTGCTCCTTCACCTTCATCCAATGCTCACCCTTCTGTCCCAGTGGAAAGAATTAACGGCCCGATGGTGGTCGGAATTCACCCTCCAAACCAAGTTGATGGCTGCCGCCACCTTGGTGGTGTCCCTGATCATGAGCGGCCTCACCTTTTGGGCAGTGAACAGCATTCAGCAGGATGCCCGCTTTAACGATACCCGCTTCGGGAGCGATCTGGGCCTGTTACTGGCCGCCAACGTTGCCCCCCTCGTCGCCGAAGAAAACCTGTCGGAAGTCGCCTACTTTTCCCAACGCTTTTACGACAGCACCTCCAGCATTAGCTACATGCTCTATGCCGATACCGACGGCAATATTTTTCTCGGCATTCCCTTCTCCAACCTCGAAGTCCAAAATTCCCTCACCATCCAGCGGCGGGTCGAGCTACCCGATAACTACCGAAGAAGCAGTGATGCAGTGCCCGTGGTCCGGCAGCACCAAACCCCCAAGGGTGAAGTGACGGATGTGTTTATACCGCTCATCCACGAAGAGAAATATTTGGGGGTGCTGGCGATCGGTATTAACCCCAATGCCACCGTTGCCGCTTCTTCCCACTTAACGCGGGATGTGACGATCGCGGTCTTCATCTCGATCTGGGTGATGGTAATCCTGGGGGCCGTCTTTAATGCCTTGACCATTACCAAGCCGATCAAAGAACTGCTGATTGGGGTCAAAAGTATCGCAGCAGGCAACTTCAAGCAGCGCATTGATCTGCCCCTGGGGGGAGAGCTGGGGGGCTTGATTGCCAGCTTTAATGAAATGGCAGAACGGCTCGAACGCTATGAAGAGCAGAACATTGAAGAGTTAACCGCAGAAAAAGCGAAATTAGAGACCCTGGTGGCCACGATCGCCGACGGTGCAATTCTGCTGGATACCGATATGCGCATCGTCTTAGCCAACTCCACAGCCCGCCGTATTTTTAACTGGGACAACCTGAACATCAACGGCGAAAGCGTCCTCAACCATCTCCCCCTGGAGGTGTGTAACGAGCTGCGCAGTCCCCTCTATGAACTAGTGGAAGAGGAAGAAGCGGAACTGCGATCGATGCGGGAGGGCAATGAGTTCCGGGTCGGTCTGAACGGGGGCAAAACCAAGCGCACCGTGCGGATGATGTTGACCACCGTACTGGATCAGTACAAGGATCACATTCGCGGCGTGGCCATCACCGTGCAGGATATTACCCGCGAGGTGGAACTGAACGAGGCCAAAAGCCAATTTATTAGCAATGTTTCCCACGAGTTGCGCACACCGCTGTTTAATATCAAATCCTTTATTGAAACCCTCCACGACTTTGGCGACGACCTCGGCGAAGAAGAACGTCGCGAGTTTCTCGCCACCGCCAACCATGAAACCGATCGCCTCACCCGCCTCGTTAACGATGTGCTCGATCTCTCCCGTCTGGAGTCCAACCGCACCTACCACTTCAGCCCGGTGGACCTAGCCCAGGCGATCGACCAAACCCTACGCAGCTACCAACTCAATGCCCGCGACAAAGGGGTAGAGCTACTCCAAGATCTGGACCCGGATTTGTTACCAATTCGAGGCAACTACGATCTGTTACTCCAGGTGTTTGCCAACCTCGTCGGTAACGCGCTCAAATTCACCCCCGCCGGCGGTCGTGTCCTGATCCGCGCCTATCTTCTCCCCCCGTTCTCTCCCACCGCCGAGACCCATTCGCCCCCCAGCTTCCAACCCCACTATGTCCGCCTTGAAATTGCCGACACTGGCATTGGCATTGCCCTGGAAGATCAAGAGGCAATCTTCGATCGATTCTTCCGGGTCGAGAACCGCGTCCATACCCTGGAAGGCACGGGTCTAGGACTCGCGATCGTCCGCAACATTATGGACAAACACCACAGCAAGGTGAACCTGGTCAGCGAAGTGGGCATTGGTACCACCTTTTGGTTTGATTTGGAAGTGTACCCCCAGGACACCCCCCTCAATTTGGAGGTACTGCCCGGTCAGGGGGATGGCCATCCAGGGCACGATCGCCCCCTCCCCCTGTCTTCCCCCTAGGACTGAAGCAGCTGGCGGAGCTTTCCCAGCTTCCGCGTGAAGTTTGGATTAATCGAGGTGCCCTGTAAGATACTGTACCTGGGTTACTAGACGAAAATCTCAACCTTTTCGAGGTGCCCTACAGCGGCCATCAGTTGCATGGGGCACAGGGATTAAGCTTTTCCCCGCCGGGGGTGAGGTCAATCCAGCCTCACCACAGCGCTAGTCGCTATATACTTTTTCTCTTCACGTTGTCTTAAGGGCTATGGCTATGACTCTTCCCAACTTTCTCATCGCTGGTGCCATGAAAGCGGGTACAACATGGCTGGCTCAAAACTTGCAGGAACACCCCCAGATTTTCATTGCTCCTGAGGAGTTGCACTTCTTCAATAATCCCAAGAATTTTGCCAAGGGACTGTCTTGGTATCAACGTCATTTCCAAGCAGCGGGATCAGCCCAGGCGATCGGTGAGAAAACTGCGGGCTATTTTCTCCAAGATCCCTACCCCAGCCTCATTCATAAGTTTTTGCCAAATATCAAGATTATTGCTGTTTTCACGATAATGTGATGGCTCTGTACCGGACAAAACTTTGGAAACGCCTACCATACAAGGGTTTCAGACGATCAGACTCAAATGCCTACCCTGTAAGGGTTTAGGGCCATTCTGATCACTTTTTTGTCCGGTACTGAGATGTGATGG
>JAYKIB010000071.1:0-4836 GCA_035285005.1 Prochlorothrix sp. | reverse complement strand
AATTGTGTGAGATACGGAGTCCAGGCTGTACTCCGCCGGAGGTGGGAAAATCCAGTCTCACCCCAGCGTTAGCCACGGGAGTACACCCCGGAAGGCCCCTCATTTTGCCTGAATGCCCGTGGCGGCGTTAGGGTGAGATGGGGCGGGTTGACCGCTCCACACCAGCCATTCTCAGGGACCCAGCAAACACCTAAGCACAGGGTATGGCAACGGCCCGGTTGCTTGGCTTGCGGCAGGTCCAGGAGTTGTTTCTTCCGCACCTAACCCCAGTCCTCAACACCTCGATCCGTTTGATCCGTTGCCCTAGTACGCCGCTGCCTCAGTATCGCCACCGTTATGGTGCGGGGACTGCACCCACAAAGTGGGACGATCCCATGCTCAAAGGGAGATGGGACTTAAGCTGTGATCTACTAGGGCCATGGCACCAAACCAGTTTATGGGGACATCCTGAGGCCAGAAGTTCGCCGCTGCACGGGGGATTGACTCCCCGAACTGGTCCGAGGCAACGTATCGGCTGCCATAGCTGTAGGGCTAAAAGTTACCCAGATTCTACCCAAAGCGCAAGAGGGCACCTCGAAAAATTCCAATTTTCGTCCTAATGACCCTGGTTAAGAATGAGCCCGGTGAGAAGGATGATATCTAGGGCACCTCGAAAAATTCAAATTTCGACCGTTGTGCCCACGGCAGAATCAGGGTTGTGGCAGGCGGCGAAGCCGCCTGCCACAATTAATCGAGGTGCCCTCTAGTTGACTGACAAAAAATACTGCATTGGGCGCGAAAACTGCGCTCCTACAGAGGTTTGGCATCCTAGGGATCAGATGCCTCTCGCGTCTCCCTCTACTCGGGGCTTGCCAGTACGCCCGTTTCCCTGTTTGATCCTCCTGTTCCACTCCAGTGCGCTGTGGCAACAGACTGGGTTGTTCCGACATCGTGGGAATGGGGTCTCCCACCGGCCGAGGGATTCCCTGCCCAGGCTGGTCCGACACAACTTGGCGGTGGGGTGAGGGTGTTTGATCCGCCCTCTACGCCGAGGTTTGCCCGAGGTTTGCCCGAGGTTTGTCAGTCCATCTAGTCCTATCCTGTCGCTAGCAACTTAGCAGTTGCTATATCCTACCCATGAGTTCATCCCCTCTCTCATCCGCTCCCGTACTAACCCCCATTATCTTGGCTGGGGGAAAGGGCGAACGATTTTGGCCCCTCAGCCGCCGTCAGACCCCGAAACAGTTCCTGAGTCTCGACGGCAGCGGGACTAGTTTGCTCCAGGCGACGGCGGAACGCCTGCTCACCATCGCCGGTGGCTGGGATAATTTGTGGGTTGTCACGGCTGCCCACCTGGAGGCGGGGGTCAAGGCCCAACTGCCCCAGTTACCGGCGGAAAACTTACTGGTGGAACCAGAGGGCCGAGATACGGCTCCGGCAGTGGCCTGGGCGACCTTGGAAGTGGCCCAGCGGCGCGGGGAGAGCGCGATCGTGGGGTTTTTTCCGGCGGATCACTGGATTGATGACCCCGCAGTCTTTGACCAAACCCTAGCCGCCGCCGCTCAGCTAGCGACCGAGGCGGGGGCGATCGCGACCCTAGGCATTCAACCCACCTATGCAGCCACGGGCTATGGCTACATTGAACAGGGGCAATCCCTCGGGGAGTTCGGGGGCATCCCGGCCTACCGGGTGCAACGCTTCACGGAGAAACCCGATCGGGCCACGGCGGAAACCTTTGTGGCCAGTGGTCGCTTTAGCTGGAATGGGGGCATCTTTATCTTTGAAGCAGGAACAGCCTTAGGCGAACTGCGCCAGCATGTGCCAGACCTCGTCACCGCCTTGGAAACCCAGGGCGTTGCCGCTTACCCCAGCTTGACCAAAATTAGTATCGACTATGCCTTGATGGAAAAGACCCAACGGGCCTGTGTGGTGCCGGTCCAGTTTGGCTGGGATGACTTGGGGGACTGGAATGCGGTGGAGCGGTTGCTGAAGCAGCCGGATCAGGCCAATGTCGATCTGGGAGATCATGTGGCCTTGGAGAGTCAGGGCTGTATCGTTTACAGCAGCAACCCCGATGAGGTGGTCCTGACCATTGGTTTGGAGGATGTGGTGGTGGTGCGAGATGGCAATGCGACGCTCATCGTACCGAAGCACCGATCCCAAGAAATTAAGCAAGGGTTAAAGCAATTGCAAGCAGATCCACGCTACCATCGCTTTCTTTAGCCCCCCTCACCCTTGGCCCCGCTATGTCCTCTTCCCTTTGGCCCTACATAACCCCTGGTGTTGCTGATAAGTTATTTGAGCGTTTGCCCGGTATTCCCATGAGTAAGCGGGAAATTCGGGTTTTAATGTTATCCCAACTGCGGCTTCAGCCGGATTCGGTTCTGTGGGATATCGGCGCGGGAACGGGCACAATTCCGGTGGAAGTGGGGCTACTGTGTCCCCAGGGGCAAGTGGTGGCGGTGGAGCGGGATGATGAGGTGGCGAATTTGATTCGGCGCAACTGCGATCGCTTTGGGGTCCGGAATGTCACGGTGATTGAGGGCAATGCGCCCGAGTGTCTAGCTACTATGGGGACTGCGCCGAGCCATATTATTGCGGAGGGGGGTCGATCGGTGCAGGTGATTCTTCAGTCCGCATGGCAGTATCTCAGGTCAGGGGGGCGCATTATGGCGGTGAGCAATAATCTAGAAGGGCTGTACAGTATTTCCGAAAGTTTTGCGGAGTTGCAGGTGCGCAATGTGGAGGTGGTGCAGGCGGCGGCGAATCGCCTGGAAAAACGGGGTAATCGCCAGGTTTTTGCTGCGTTGGATCCCACTTTTATTCTCAGTGGTGAGAAGTTAGGGTAACGCCAGTTCAAGACCCCTCACCCCCCTCTCCCAGTCTGGGCGAGGAGTAACGGTGAAATAAGGATTGCGGCTCCTTCCCTCAGGATAAGGTTAGGAACCCAAGACCACGGACCTCGGCTGAGCCGATCGGCATTAGGTCTGGCTGGCCAGTTGTTGCAGCACAGAGGCATGGAAGCTGTGGATCGATGAGAGAAGGCTATTCTTTTGATCGTTCAGAAGGGAATCTTTCATTTCACTCAAATATTGCTCCAGGCTCAGTACCGGACAAAAAAGTGATCAGAATGGCCCTAAACCCTTACAGGGTAGGCATTTGAGTCTGATCGTCTGAAACCCTTGTATGGTAGGCGTTTCCAAAGTTTTGTCCGGTACAGAGTGCTCCAGGTTGTGCTGGAGAATTGGGCGCTCCACCTGAACTGTGTGGTGATGATCCCAAATATCCCAGGCCAACACACCCACAGCAGCAATGGGATCCAATAAATTCAAGCCCACGATTCCCGCTGTCATTCCTCCCCCTTTGGCCAAAACCTTCCCCGCAGTCTTCGTGGCAAGATTAGCCGCCGTTTTTGAGGCTGCTTTACTGGCAATTTTGGCCCCCAACTTCTGAAACCCCACAATTTTCACGGCCTGAACTAGAGTTACCCCTGCAAGATAGACCCCACCCCGTTCTAGGGTCTGAAGCGAGAGATCTTGCTGCTGTCCCCCTACGCTATAGGTCACCGTCCCCAGCCCAGTTAAGAAACGATCCCAGGTTGGCTGGGGCACGTGATAGCGACCTTGAATATCGCTTAACCCATGGCTGATTTCTTCGACATAGATCTCGATTGCTTCACGGGTAAAGCGTTCCATGGATAATTGCATCAGTTCTGGCTGTAGCACTCGCCGCGTAAACTCAGCCTGAAAGCCTTGAATCAGTCGTTCCGCCTTCTGTTCTTCTGAAGGGCTGGTGAGGTTGATCCAAATGGCGCTTAGCCCAGTTTTAAGCTGGACAAAATAGTTGTAGTACCAGTCCAGAAAGTTCGTCTCAATGCGATCTCGTACGGTTTCTTCCCATTGGTCCAGATTATCTGATGCAGACTGGACTGCACGGTTGAGAGCTTGATCCAGGCTCTGGTTTAAATCCGCTGTGAGATGCGGTTGGACCGAGGGCGGGATCTTGACTTCAATACTTTGGGGAACAAGGCTGAGTGGCAAGCGATAGGCAAGCTCTGACAGAGCAAACTGACCCCAAATTTGAATAACGATCACCAGTACCACCCCCACCCACAACAGTGGAGAGAGCACCTTAATGCAGTCCGTAATGGCACGAATCCGATCGGTGCGTTCTGGGTAGCTGCCTGTGTTGGAGGGTTGGGATGCTTCTAAAACAGAGGGGTTATCTTGCTCTAAAACAGGGGCTGCGCCTTGTTCTAAATCCAGAGCTTGATCTGGCGGTACTTCCTTTGTGCCAGCTTGGTCCGGCTGATGGATGCTGTGGCTTAACCAGAGCAGTTTTTGGGCAACCTGAAGCCGAAGGTTGTGAAGCGGGGAACTCATAGGGGAAACAGGGTGAGCAAGTATAAAACGAGCTAATCCTAGCACTTTGGTTAGGATCGGCAAAAGGCGCAATCTTACTTTTCCGTGCCAGGGGGACAGTCGAGATTTATGATTTCAAGGGGATGCCCTTGGCAAATCCCTAAGTACTGTCCTTTCCACCCCCTTCACCTATGCCCTGGACCCGGATTATTAGTACCATCGTTGCCATTTTTATTGCCCTCGGCATGGTGGTTCTTGGGGGCTGGTATTTCACCCTCTTTTTTGGAATTTTGGTTTATTTCGGGCTGATGGAGTATTTCCAGATGGCTCGGGCCAAAAAAATCGCTCCCGCTGCTAAAACCACCCTGGTCGCCAGTCAACTCATACTCATTATCTGCACGATCGCCCCGCCCCTTGCCGATGCGATCGTCCCCCTGGCCGGAACCATCATTTGCACCTATTTGTTGCTGCAGCCCAAAGCCGCCTCGATCGCCGA
>JAYKIB010000070.1:0-17372 GCA_035285005.1 Prochlorothrix sp. | reverse complement strand
ACCCACAGACTTTGCATTTTGGCAGACCCGCTCGCCCCAAGAACGCCTCAACACCTTGCTGAGTATTCGATCGGACTACCACCAAAACCAATCCATGCTCAACACCGACTTCCTTGACTTCCTCGCCTTACTCAACCAGCACCAAGTCCACTACCTGATCGTCGGGGGATATGCCGTTGCCGTCCACGGACACCCCCGCTACACCAAAGATATTGATATTTGGCTAGAGATTAGCCCAGAGAATGCTCAAAATCTTCTTAGAGCTTTAGCAGCGTTTGGGTTTGGTTCTCTGGGGCTGACAGAGACTGACTTTCTCAGTTCAGATCGGGTCATTCAACTCGGTTATCCCCCCAATCGCATCGACCTCCTGACCAGTATTGACGGGGTTGAGTTTGGAGAGTGCTATGGCGATCGACTGCAAGTGGAAATGCAAGGGCTAACCCTACCCTTTATTGATCTGGATAGCCTCCGACGCAATAAGCAAGCCTCTGGACGTTTTCAAGATTTAGCGGATCTTGAGAATCTTCAGTAATATCAGAAAACCATGTTATCTGCCGATCGGCCCTGAAAATCCCACAAATCTAACGCCTATCCCGCCTTAATCCTGAATTTCCGCAGGCGATCGATCGCTTCTGCCACACCTGGCAGATCATCAAACTCTCCCTCTTCGGCTCCATCCTCCGCGACGACTTCCGCCCCGACAGCCACGGCGAGGCAACTCCCTGTACCCAACGCTGCCGCAAGCAGCTATTGCAGCCACTAACCCGCACGATCACTTAAGGGTGATAATCAGGAGCGACGACGGCGCATAAAGAGCTTTTCACCCTCAACCCAGACAAAGAGAACCAAACTGAAGGCTAGGCAGGCGATTAGGTCCGTGGTGTCCAGTAAGTAAGTGTCAAAGAAGTTGCGCAGGGGAGCGACATAAATCAGCATTAGCTGAAGAATAGTGGTCAGGATCACCGAACCCCAGACGTATGGATTCGTAAAGGGGCTAATCTCCCAGGTAGACTGCGTATTAGAACGCATGGCGATCGCATGGCCCATTTGTGCCAAACAGAGCGCCGTAAACACCATCGTTGTCCATCGATTGGGATCGAGACTACCCCCCGTGACGGCCTGACTGTGGTTGTAGGCCCACACCATAAAGGCGATCGTCACCAAACCAAACACCACCCCAATCCGCAGGATATACCAGCCCAATCCCCGCGCAAAAATGCTCTCCTGGGGGTGAAAGGGAGGACGATCCATAACATTGGGCTCCGCCGGTTCCATGGCCAGGGCCAGGGCCGGTACCCCATCGGTGACCAGGTTCATCCAGAGAATCTGGAGCGGAGTGAGGGGCACCTGGGGGATGCCCAAGGTGGGAATGGCAACGGCGGCAATCGTGATCACCTCGCCCACATTCGATCCCAGAATATATTTGATAAACCGGCGGATATTCGTGTAAACCACACGACCTTCTTCCGTTGCCGCCACGATCGACGCAAAATTGTCATCCGTTAGCACCATATCGCTAGCTTCCTTACTGACATCCGTGCCAGTAATACCCATGGCAATGCCAATATTGGCCTGCTTCAACGCCGGTGCATCATTGACCCCATCCCCGGTCATGGCCACAATTTTGCCCTGCCGTTGGAGGGCTTGGACAATGCGTAGCTTATGCTCGGGGGCCACCCGGGCGTAGACGCTGACCTGCTCCACTTCCTGTTCCAATTCCTCCGGCGGCATTTTGGCGAGGGCGCGACCATCGAGGACCCGATCGCTAGCCGTGGCAATCCCCAAACTCTCGGCGATCGCCTTGGCAGTGAGTTGGTGATCCCCCGTAATCATGACCGGACGAATCCCCGCCTGTTTGCAGCGGGCCACCGCTTCCGCCACCTCAGGCCGAGGCGCATCCAGCATCCCCGTCAATCCCAGCCACGTCAGCCCCTGTTCCTGGGCTTCCGTCATTTCGCCGCTGGGGGGTTGGACGAGGGGACGGTAGGCCAGTCCCAACACCCGCAGCCCCTTGCTAGCCAGGTGCTCATTTTGGGCCAAAATCTGGCTGCGTTGGTCGCGGGTCAATTCAATGACTGCTTGGCCCTGGTGAGCCTGGGTACAGCGCTCTAGAATCAGCTCCGGCGACCCTTTAGTAAACAACACAGAAGCCGCTTCGGGGACCAAACCGGCGGGCAGGGCCGCTGTGGCACAGGCCACCGTCATCCGCTTTCGTTCCGATGAGAAGGGAATCTCCCCTTGGCGTTTGACTTGGTTTTGCCATTTTGTGGGGTCATAGCCCCCTTTTCCGGATAAGGCCAGCAGTGCACCCTCCGTTGGGTCACCGAGGATCTTCCATTCGCCGTCTTCCTGCTGTAATTGGGCATCATTACAAATCACACATCCCAAACAGAGCAGATCCACTGTTCGGGACAGTTGGGGTAGGGCGGTGGGGGGCTCATCGGCGGTAGCCAACAGAATATTGCCTTCGGGACTGTAGCCTTCGCCAGTGATCGTGAGCTGTTCCTCCAGGGTGTGGACAGCCTGAACCACCATTTTGTTTTGGGTGAGGGTGCCAGTTTTGTCGGAGCAGATGGTGGTGACGGAGCCGAGGGTCTCCACGGCGGGAAGCTTGCGAATGAGGGCATGGCGGCGCACCATGCGCTGGGTGCCCAGGGCCAAGGCCACGGTAATCACCGCCGGTAAGCCTTCCGGGACCACAGCCACGGCCATACTCAGGGACACTTCCAGCAACTTTTCAAACTCCCCTGCACCGGCAACGGCAATGCCGCCCACCACCACCACAGCGACGATCGCCAGGGATCCCCAAACCAGGGCATTGGCCAACTGCTCCATTCGTTTTTGCAGGGGCGTATCCTCGGTTTCCACATCCTGGAGCATGGCCGCGATCCGCCCCAGCTCCGTCTGCATCCCCGTGGCGGTCACCACCATCGTGCCCCGGCCCTGGATAATTTCCGTGCCCTGAAACGCCACATTAAGCCGATCGCCCAGGGGGGCATCTTCCGCCAGGGCCAAGCCCGCATTTTTGATCACCGCCGTTGCTTCTCCGGTCAGGGCCGCCTCCCGCACCTGCAAATTGGCAGCCTCCAACAGACGACCATCAGCGGCAATCTGGGCCCCCGCATCGAGCAGGACCACATCACCGGGAACTAGATTCTTGGCCGCGAGTTCTTGGGTCTGTCCTCCCCGAATTACCCGCACGAGGGGGGATGACAGCTTTTTCAAAGCAGCAAGGGCTTTTTCAGCCCGACTTTCCTGGATATAGCCCAAGATGCCATTCAAGACCACAATCACCATAATGGCGATCGCATCCTTGGGAAAGTGCTGGTTGCGTAGGTCCAACAGTCCAGAAATCAGCGCCACACTCATCAACATAATCAGCATCAGATTTTTGAACTGATCCAGGAAAATTTCCCAATCTCCCCGTCCGGCCCGCTCTTCCAGTTCGTTGGGTCCGTAGCGCCGCCACCGATCGGCCACCTGTTCCTCGCTCAAGCCCTGCTGGGGGTCGGCCTGAAATTGCTGGAGTGTGTCCTCGGCGCTGAGGCTATGCCATGCGGTGCTAGTGGGGGTAGGAGTAGAGTGGCTCATGGGGCGTGGCGGTAGTAGGACGAGAATTGAGGTAATAAGGCCTAGTAATGGTGGCGATCGGACGGGGATCATAATCCCCGTCCTTCGCAGGACCTCAGGGTAAGGGGCAGGGCTCCTCAGTGCCTATGGTAAGGATCCTGTTCCTGATTTTGCATTAATTTTTACCAAGAGAACTTTTACCCAGAGAACCCTGTGGATAGGGTTGGTCCCTCACCTCGGGTCGAGATCCCGCTAGGATGGGGTGATTTTGCTGTCGAACCCCAGGGAGGCCAGGGATAAATCAATGGGGATGGTGGGGACGGCTGCGCCGCCCATACCCAGTCCTCTGCATACCCAGTCCTCTGCATAGCGATCCCGAGATTAGGGCACCTCGATGAATTGCGGTGCGCGGCGAAGCCGCGCACCCCTGATTCTGCCGTGGGTACTGTGGTGACAATCTGTATTAATCGAGGTGCCCATTAAGAAGTTCTTCGCTGAAGACGGGAGACATCCAGCCTCGCGGGAGTCCTCGACTAGATGTAAACTTTGGTTGCGGGATTACTCCGTGGGGGCTAGGAAGCGTTATTGTAGAAATTGAAGCAGGAAGAGCAGGTAACCGCCAGCCCTCCTCAGTAAACGGCTCCTATCTGGTCCTAGCTCCGCTAACCCTTTGGTAGCACTGCTTCCCTGGCAAAACAGATATTTGATTCTGTAAGGAGGTCAACCTCTGTTCTACTCTGTTCTGTCTCGTTTCCAACCTTCAACACCCAATTCTCAACCTGAAACTCCTTAAAACTGTAGCTTTTGGAAGTCAACGGCGATTATCTGTCCCAGTGAGGCCATGATCGGTTGTTCTTCATGTAGGCTCAAAGCAAGCTAGGAGTTCGTCAGAGCAAGAGAATTGGGTGTTGTTGTCTATTGATGTCATTCAACTCCCATGGACGATCGAACTATCCAAGATATCCTGGCTCTTCGGTCCAAAAACCTCACTCCCAAGCAGATTGCCCGCAAACTTGGTCTAAAACCGGCTGAAATCTCCGCAATCCTCAAGGATCAGGGCAGCAGTTTTAGAACCTCTTCCCCTAGGCTATCCCCCCAAGCCCCGCTCTATGGGTGTTGGATTAACAGTGACTTTAGGCGCAAATTTGTTCCCGCCAACCAACTTAAGCCCATCCAAGCGGGCCAACTCCAACCCGGTTTTCCGAATCGGACGATCACTAGGTTTTTTCAAAAGAAATCCTCAGAATTAGGCCTCGCTACGGTTGCGGTTGCCCGCCACAGCACTGAAAGCCGCCTGAAGTTAGGTTTCTACTTAGTGGATTATTATTGTCTGGGGGTCAAAAGTGTGATGCCCATTCGCACGATCGAGAAGTCCAGTCTGACGGAAACCCTGGCAGACATTTATCGTCTGTACGACTTTGGCCACCATCAAGTCTCTCTGCCGGAGGCCCAGGCGTTGGTGTTCGGTGCGATAGAATTCGCAGAGCGCTGTGGGTTCCGGCCCCATCGAAGTTTTGATTCGGCAGCCCGAAATATGCTGGGGGAATGGGATCGATCGATCGGGGTGGAATGTGGCTATGGGGGCCAGCCATTTTACCAGCAGGGTCCATCGGAATCCCCTGCTCGGGTCCGCGAAATTCTGGCAACCCTAGAGCAGACCGTGGGTGCCGGGAATTTTCAGTCCTTAACGTTACTGTAGGGCACCTCGGCAATCGCTACATTACGATCGATCCAGCCCCTTAGGGATACACCGAGTACGGGGCGTTGTCCCACCGCAGGTGGGGCAGCTTCTGACTCGTCCGGCACGGTGACAAATCATGCCCTAGGTTCTGCCGTGGGTTCGCCCCGTGGGTCTTCTGTACTGCGGGGAGTCCGGTCCCTATCGCGCCTTAAGGGGCGGGTCGGGACCTGGTATCAGGATGTTGGCCTGCAGCGGTGGGTAACCAAGGGATTCGGTGGCATCGTCTTTGCCCTAGTGGTGTTGGCATTACTGGGCTTAGGGGGCTGTGCTCCTGGGACTGAAGCCTTGTTTTGCCGATCGGGGATGGGGGAGCTGGACAGCGGGGAACTGGACAGGATGCCCGGGGCAAGTGCTGAGGTCTGTGTATTGGATCTGCGGCGAAGTGCGAAAAATTTTTGGGAATATCGGGCCACGATCGAATGGCGTTCTGCTGCGGGCGATCGGACCCAAAGGCAGTGGATTTTGGATTGTCGGGCCGATCGTCGTCGTCGTCCGGGGGAACCCTGGCGATCGCTTCGGCCCACGGGTATCGGTTCCCAAGCCTGTCAACTGGGGTCTTAGGGGAGGCTAGATGGACCCTGCTGAAGGCGGAGTACTGATTGATTTGACGTTCCGGTAGCCATCCCAGCCCAGCCCAAGGCCGTAGCGCGTTACAGCTTCGCCGAACACCCCCCACTGGATCGGCACAGCGAAACGGATCGATCCCTTGTCCTACAATAAAACCTGACATGATGGCCGTCGCCCCAGGGTGATCGATCGCTTGGGGGCCTGTTCTCACCGCGCAGTGGGATGTTTTTTGCCATCAAACTTGCTGCACACCCTGTCCCAACGTCGCCCTTCCACCATGACCGCTCCCCTGCCTGCCCCTGAGGTTTACCACGATAACTGGTTCGATCGCGCCTTTATCTGGCTCTTTAGCCGTAAAATTGCCAATGCTCTCCGGGTTCAGATGCCCCAGGGCGGATATGACGGGTTTGTGGCCCTATCCAAACAAATGATGGTTGGGCGTAACGCCGAGGAACAGCGGGCCGTGGTGGCCGTGGTCCTCCGATCGCTCGTACCGCCCCCGGTGCTCTGGCTCATTCGGACCCTGTTTTCCCCCACCCGCGTGGTCTGCGAACTCAATGCTTGGTTCGCCACCCTGTTGTTTGAGTGGTTAGTCGGTCCCTGTGAGGTGCGATCGGTGGAGGTGACCCAAGGGGATGGAACCGTCACCACCCAACGCAGTGGGGTCCATATTCAAAAGTGCCGCTACCTGGATCAGAGTCGCTGTGTCGGTCTCTGCGTCAACCTGTGTAAACAGCCCACAGAGCGCTTTTTCACAGAGGATTTCGGGATTCCTCTGAGTATGACTCCCAATTTTGAAGATTTTAGTTGTGAAATGGTCTTCGGTCAGGAGCCAGCCCCGTTGGAAACCGAGCCGGTTTACACCCAACCCTGCCTTGTCAACCAATGCCCCGTAGCCCAGCCCGAACCCACCCCCTGTCCCCAAGTGCGTCAGTAGGGGCGCAGAGCCTGAGCGGATCTGTGGTAACCGAAGCAGAATCCCCCCTGCCCCCCTTTACCGGGAGCATCCCACTTTTGTTAAAACCCCCTAGGAACCACCCACAGCCATAGCCCTCACCCTAAATCCCTCTCCCGTTCTGAGAGAGGGACTTTGAGAAGTCTCACTCCCCTACTCCCAGCTTGGGAGAAGCGATGTCCTGAGCACAGTCGAACGGGCGATGTTCTGAGCGCAGTCGAACGGGCGATGTCCTGAGCACAGTCGAACGGGCGATGTCCTGAGCACAGTCGAACGGGCGATGTCCTGAGCGCAGTCGAACGGGCGGCGCCCTGAGCAAAGTCGCTGGTTTCGCCTGCCCAAAAGTCATAAAAAGTCTCAGGAATGAGGGCCAAACCCGCCAGAATGAAATGCACCCGAGAGACGAGCCTTTTCTTCCCCCTTTTGCAGGGGGAATGAGGGGAATTCTACACGGGCCTTACGGCCCTTGGCCGCAGTCTTCCAACAGCCGCTTAGGGATCGGAAATGATTTCAAACGTGGGATTATAGCCCTGATCAAAATCGACACTGACTGCCGTGGATTCTCCCCTGGGGCAGGGCTGCAGGCGTAGACGGCAGGCCAGGGTTTCCGGGGAGACCACATAATCCACCTGGCCATCTTGGTCCACATCCCGAAACCGAATCTGTCCATGGGGTGCGCCCACACTGGGTCCGAGAATCTGGTCAGTATTGGAACACCGCACCGGTGTATAGGTCCGATAGTTGGCTCCCCGATCGGGTAAGGGGATTTCCAGAAAGCAAATATCCTGGGGGCGGAACGGATTGAAATGGGTGAGGAAATCATGGGTCGCGACCACCAGGGTGATGCTACCCAGCACCAGGAGGATATAGCGCTTGCGCAGGTACTTGCGCCAGGTGCGCTGGGGGATCAGATTGCTGACCACATTAAAGCTGGTGCTAATGCCGGTGCTCAGACCACTGGTGTTGAGATGCGGGCGAGATAGGGGCGCACTGGGCATATCATCCCGACTGGCGGATCTAGATCGGGAAATGCGCTCCACCAAGGACCGCCGGGATCGGTTTGTACTGCCAAGTCCCGCAAATTGGGTCGCTTCCTGGGCTTGGGGGGTAGGGGCAGAGCGGGGGGGAGAGGTTACGCCTTCTTCGTAGAGTGAGGTGAGAATTTGCAGCAGTTCCTGGGCAATGGGCTCATAGGTTTCGGGTTTGCTCAGGGCCTGGACAACCTCATGGAAGGCAGCTTCCACAGCCCCCAGGTGGGGAAACTGGTTCTGGGCTTCGGTCAGTAAGGTTTCCCAGGATATTGCCTCCAGACGATCGGGATCACTTTCCCAGGTGTTGCGGCAGGCACAGAGTAGAACCTTCTTGAGGCGATCGCGGTCAATGCTGTGGTCGAGCACATAGATGGTGCGCTGGTAAAGGCTATTGGCGGGACTATTCGTGGCGGAGGGCCGGTTCGGGGCCAACCAGCCCGTGGGTTCTTCCCGATCGGTGGTTTCGTCAGCTTGGGACGCACTGCCGCGATCGACGGGTTCTGAGGCTGCCTTGGGGTTGACCGAGGGGCGCTGGGCTACCGCAGCCACTTCTGTTTTACTGTCAGCCTCCCCAGCAGCGGGGGCGGTGTCCTGATAGAGGGGTGCCAAGGTTTCTAGAATTCGATCGCCCACCCGCGCATAAACCACGGGCTTGGTTACGGAATCCACCAACTCCTCCAGCAGCAGTTCCAGCTCCGTGAAGGTGGGCGACTGGCTCACTGCGGTCTGCACCAACTCCCGCATGGTGATGCTTTGGAGCACCACGGGATCATCATTCCCAGGTGTCGTAACAGGTGTAGATCAAGAGCTTCTTGATGCGCTCATGCTGATCATCTTGTTCCAGTTTTTGGACAACTTGGCCGAGGGTGACCATAGGCATCAACCGGGAGTAAAAATGAGGGGCAAAAAATCGAGGCTCTCAATCTCAGGTTTCCCAAGGAAAGCCGGGGAGAACTTAGCCCAAGAGTCAAACATGAGAGGTGGCCACTTTAGGGTACAGGAAAGCTCCCCAATCCCCAAGGGGCGATCGGGGAAAACCCGGGGCGCTTTGCGTGTTCTTTTTTGACTGTAAAGTGAGATGCACCCGTTCTAATCCGTTGTCCTGAGCCGTTATCCTGAGCCGTTATCCTGCATCCGTTGTCCTGAGCCACTGTCCTGGGTTAGGGGCCCTGGGTTAGGGGCCCTGGGTTAGGAGCCCTGGGTTAGGGGTCCTGATCAGGGGACTCCCCTGATCGCGACTGGGGGGACGGCTGAGGCATGAGCACTAGCCATTCCCCCCGGACCTGGGCGATCGCGCCGCCGGGGAAAGGATCGGTTTGGGACTTCTGGGGCGCTGTAATCAGGGCCACCAATTTGGCAATGTGGGCAAAGGTGGGCGACTGGGGCAGATGCACCTGGAGAAACTGGCGAATGACACGGCGCTGTAGGGCGATCGGTGCCCCTTGGAGGGGGGAGCGATGGAGTCGATCGCCCTGCTGGATTTGGAGCCGGAGGGTTTGGGCCTGGGATTCCAGGTAGGCCACATCCGCCTGAAGCAGATCGGCGGTTTGGGCGAGGTGATGGTCCACCTGGGGGTTAAAGGATCGCAACTGGGGTAGGAGATCGAGGCGGATGCGGTTGCGGCTATAGCGGCGATCGTGGTTGCTGCTGTCGTCCCACACCAGGAGGTGATGATCCTGACAAAACTGGGCCGTCTCCGATCGCAGCCAATTGAGGAGGGGCCGCACAAGGTGAATCTCCGGTGTCAGGGGCCGCTGCCAAGTCAGGGCCGCCAGTCCATCGGCTCCACTGCCCCGCATTAAGTTATGGAGCAGGGTTTCGGCCCGATCGCTGGCCGTATGTCCCGTGACCACGGCCCCATAGCCCTGGGTCTGGGCGATCTCCGTCAGGATGCCATAGCGCCAGGTGCGGGCCGCTGCTTCTCCCCGGGGTGGCGTTGGGGCTGCGACGACTTGGCAGGGAATCTGCCAATGCTGGGCCTGGGCTTGGACCTGCTGGGCATTGGCCTCCGAATCCGATCGCCAGCGATGGTCACAGTGGAGAATGCCTAAACGCCACCCCCACTTCGGTTGCAAATCCCGGAACAATTGCCCCAAACAGAGGGAGTCTTGCCCCCCGGAGATGGCCAGAAGAACCGATTGCTTGGGATGGAGCAGGGAGCGCGATCGGAGGGTTTGGTGCAGGCGATCGTGATGGGCTGTCCAGACCATACTGCCCTATCCCTAGAGCACCAGACTGGGCTGGTAGGTGCCCACAAGGGCACCGTCGGGGGCATAGAGTTCCAGGGCAATCCCGGTCACATTGCTGAGGGTTTCCAGTTCCGTTTCCAGGGCTTGCACCTGGCTGAGGGCGGAGGCGCGGCTCTGGCTGTCTCCCCCTAAACCGGAGGTCAGCACCGCCCGCTCGTAATCCGCCGTGAGCTGGACCGCGAGTAAATCGGAACTGACGTTGAAGTAGCACACCACCGGAGTGCCCGCACAGAGGGTATTGAGGGTTTGGTTCGCAACGGTGAGGGCTTCCGCACTGCGGAACTGGCGCTGGGACTCCTGGAGGGCAGCCTCGTACTTCTGCACCAAAACTTGGGCCTCGAAATAGTAGGGGCTGTCCACGGGTACCTGTTGGGCACTGGTGAGGGCCGACTGCCACCGATCGCGAGCCACCCGCCAGCGATTTTCCCAGGCCGCATCTTCGGCCTCTTGGGCCTTGGCCCGGGCTTGATCGTAGAGTTCCAGGGCCAGTTGGGCCCGCTGTTCCTGGCTGTAGACCGTATTCAGGTGGTCCTGGTAGGTGGTCATCCGAGCCTGGGCCACGGCATAGGCAGTGGTGTTCTTGGGTACCTGCTCCAGGGTTTCCAGCGCCGTCAGCCAGTTGCGATGGGCCGATCGCCAGGACTCCAAGGACTCCTCTTGGTCCTGGTGGAGTTGGGCTAGGGCGGCGGCCTGCTCCGCATCCCGGAGAAGTTGCTGAGCCTGCTGTTCCTGCTGGAGTTCGGCGTTAAGATCCCGCAGATAGCGTTCGTACTGATTCAGTTTGCGCTGGGCCAGATCGTAGGTGATATTTTCCGGGGGGATTGCACTGAGTTGCTCGATCGCTTGGACCCATAGGGTTTGGGCCGACTCCCAGGTGTCCACGGGATGGGGCGGGCCGCTGGTTTGGGTGACGGCCTGGACCGCAAGCTCAAAGGCTTGGGTCAGGGACTGAAATTCCGTTAAGTACCGACCGTACTGATCCGAGAGGGTATTGGCTTCGGGCCAGTCCGAGGCCCAGCGCGGCACATCGGCGAGATGCTCCCGTGCGCTTTCCAGTTGGGTTTCGATGACCTGAATGTCCTCCCAGTCATCGGCGGCTGACAGGCGGGCCGTGGCCGATCGACCCAATTGCTTGCCCTCCAGGAGGGGTTGGCAGGGGCGCAGCAAACAGGGCTGTAGCATCACCAAAAACCCCCCCACAAAGGCCGAACTACACATGACGACCCCCAGCAACCAGACCCAGAGGGGAATGCCCCATTTGCTCCGGCTGGGGGCCGGTGGAGCCATGGTGGGGGGGGCGACAAAAGCGGCCTTGGCTGGGGGGGACGTGGGAGGGTGCAGGGGGGGGTGCTCGGTCCGGGGCGATCGCCGCTGTCCCAAGGGTTGGAGCAAACATTGCTGACCGGCGTAGGGTTTCTGTTCCCCCATAAAGCGCACATACAGATTCACCAACAGCCGTTGTTCCCGAGGAACCGCTTCCCTCAGAATCGGATCCCGAAATTCTGGACTCAGTTGTTGCATCAGGCGTGTCAACTGCCCGAGGACGGCCTTGGCATCCACCCGTAGTGCCGCATTGTGTTCCACCAGCACCAGGAGACGCTTTTCCCGAATTGCGCAGCGAATTTGCAGGGGGATCGGTTCGGGACGATGGCTCTGCCACTGGCGCTGGAGATAAATTTCAAGGGCACGGCAGGAAGAGGAAAGGGTCTCGGTAGTCATGGATCACGGTCCTGGGGCGGAATGGAGATCGTTAAACACAGGCGCAGGGCACAGCCCCCCCTTGCAGGTCCATTGGGGGTCGCTCCGGTTGTTGTGCAGTGTTGTAGCACGATCTGTCCGTTTGGACTAGGGTATCCGCTGCCAATTTATCCAGACCTTTGCCAAGTTATCCAGGCTTCCGGGCCGGCAAGCCCAATTACGCTGTTTCTGGAGATCGTAGAGATACGGTATTTCGCAGGCGACCAATGCCTTCGATTTCCACCTCGACTCGATCGCCCACCTGGAGCGGCCCCACACCCTCCGGAGTGCCCGTGAGAACCACATCCCCCGGCATCAGGGTCATCACATGGCTGATATAGGAAATCAGGGTTTCCGGCGCAAAGACCATTTGGTCGATCGCGGCGCATTGCACGGGCTCTTCAGCTCCGTTCAGAAAGGTTTGGAGCGTGGCACCGGGGCTCACCTCCCGCACAATCCAAGGCCCCAGGGGGCAAAAACTATCGAAGCCCTTGGCCCGTGCCCAGGTCGCATCCGATCGCTGTAGGTCCCGTGCCGTGACATCGTTAGCGATCGTGTAGCCCCAGATCTTGGTCCGAGCTTCCTCCGGTGTGCAGCAACAGCAGCGATCGCCCACCACCACCGCCAATTCCCCCTCATAGTCCACCCGTTGGGACTGGGGCGGATAGAGGATCGGTCCCCCGTCCGCAATCACCGTGGTCGGGGGCTTCAGGAACAGTAGGGGTTCCGCCGGCACCTTGCCCCCCATCTCCGCCGCGTGTTTAGCATAGTTCTTGCCGATCGCCACAATTTTGGAAGGGGAACAGGGGGCGAGGAGTTGATAGGTTTCCGGTTGCAAGACCTGATCCGTGGGCCGACCCTGGAGCCAGGGGGGCGCATCTAAGATCTGTACCTCACGACTGAGGTGGAGGTAACCATAATGAACCCGCCCATCAGGGGTTTGAACTCGGGCATATCGTTTAGCCATGCCGATCCTTAAATGTGCAGCCAGATTGGTATATGATTGTAAATCCTTGCTTCAACCCTCATCTGTCCCCACGTTGGTTGTCTGGGATGGCCCTACCCGAGTTTGGGAGAGCGATCCAGTCGAACCGATGGACACAGGATGGGGGAGAGGAGTGGTCGCCGGTAGGATCCCGATAGAATACACCTGTGGGAAATTTTAGCGCTAACCGCCCCCTCTAGAAGCCGTAAGCTTCGGGCCAGGAAGTTAGGACCTTAACCCGTTGGTTCCAGGGTTGCCAGGACCGGGGTTGAGACAAGCTGGCCTCTTATGTCCATAGGGATTCACCAGAATTATGAAAGATTTTGTCTACGAGACCATGTATATTCTGCGGCCTGATATCAGTGATGATCAGGTCAACCAAGCTATCCTCAAGTACCAAAAGCTGCTGAAGGAGAATGGGGCAGAAATGCTGGAAACCCAGCACCGGGGCAAGCGCCGCCTTGCCTATCCGATTAAGAAGCACCGGGAAGGGGTTTATGTGCAAATGAATTATCGGAGCCCCGGCACGGCGATCGCGATTATGGAACGGATGATGCGCATCAGTGAGGATGTGATTCGTTTCTTGACGGTGAAACAGGACGTGGAAACGAACGTTCCCCTCAGCGCCGAAAGTTAGGGACGATAAGCTTAGGGAATGGGGGCTAGCGCTTGGGTAAGCCCGGATGTGCCCTGCCAAAGGTGGGGTAGATTTTGGTTGCTATCCCCCTGGGACACAAAGCCGCTCTGCCTCCTATGCCTTGATGAATTGGCCTTGATGAATTGGCCTTGATGAATTGGCCTCGAATTCTTGAGCGGGCACCTCGAAACATTCAAATTCCTAGGGCAGTGCCCACAACGGCATCAGGGTTGTGGCCGGCAGCGAAGCCGCCGGCCACAATTAATCGAGGTGCCCGAGCGTCAGTTCGATAGCGGAGGTGCCCCTTCGTTGTCCATCGCCTCATCCGCGTGAAGAGATGTGCCCAGGGGGGCGCCCAGACATTCAAGGGGTACTGTAGAGTTCCCCTTTTTTATTGGCGGGCACCTCGGTTAATACAGATTTTCACCGCAGTACCCACAATAGAGCACCTCGAAAAATTCCAATTTTTGCCCAGTGACCTACGCAAAAATCAGGGTTGTGGGGGGCGGCAAAGCCGCCTCCACAATTAATCGAGGTGCCCAACAGAGTCAGGGTTGGGTTGTTTAGAGAATCAGGAGAAATTCATGGGACGGTTAGCGTTACTGAGTGTGTCGGACAAAACCGGCATCGTCGATCTGGCCCGCAGCCTTGTGGAAGAGTTTGACTTCAAAATCGTCAGCAGCGGCGGCACGGCCAAAACCCTAATGGAAGCCGGGATCCCTGTGACCAAGGTGTCTGACTACACCGGTTCGCCGGAAATCCTGGGGGGGCGGGTCAAAACCCTCCATCCCCGTATCCATGGGGGCATTCTGGCCCGTCCAGACCTGGAGAGCGATCGGGCGGATTTGGCAGCCAATGACATGGCCGCGATCGATCTGGTCTGCGTCAATCTCTATCCCTTTGAGCAAACCGTCGCCAAGCCCGATGTCACCTTGGCCGCTGCGATCGAGAATATCGACATCGGCGGCCCCACCATGATTCGGGCAGCGGCCAAAAACCACGCCCATGTGACCGTGCTCTGTAGTCCCACTCAGTACGGCGACTATCTCCAGGCCCTGCGGGAGCATGGCGGTACCGTACCCACCGAGCTGCGCCAAAACTTTGCCCTGGCAGCCTTCCAACACACTGCCGCCTACGATCGGGCGATCGTCACCTACCTGGACACGGCCCTGGCCCCGGAAGCCACGACCGACGGCCTACCCCGCACCTGGAGCCTCAGTGGTCAGCAGGTCCAAAGTCTGCGCTACGGCGAAAACCCCCACCAAGCCGCCGCCTGGTACCAAACCGGAGCCACCGCCAGCGGCTGGGCCGCAGCCCAGCAACTCCAGGGCAAAGAACTGAGCTACAACAATTTGGTGGATCTGGAAGCTGCGCGGCGGATTATTGCCGAGTTTATGGCCCCGGATCATGCGCCCGCCGTGGCCATCCTCAAGCACAACAATCCCTGTGGCGTGGCGATCGGGGATTCCTTACTGGAAGCCTACCAAAATGCCTTTGCCGCCGATTCCGTCTCTGCCTTTGGCGGCATCGTTGCCCTCAATCAGCCCCTGGACGCACCCACGGCCACGGCCCTGACCGAGCCTTTCCTGGAGTGTATTGTTGCGCCGGGTTGCGATCCTGAGGCAGCAGAGATTCTGCAAAAGAAATCCAAGGTACGGGTGCTCATTCTGCCGGATCTGACCACGGGCCCCCTGGACCTGCCCAAGCCGATCGCCGGGGGCTTTCTGGTTCAGACCACCGATACCCAAATTGAACTGCCGGAGCAGTGGCAAATTGTCACCCAGAAACAGCCCACTCCGGCCCAGATCGAAGAGCTCCTCTTTGCCTGGAAGGTGGTCAAACATGTGAAATCCAATGCGATCGTGGTGACCCGCGATCGCGCCACGGCGGGGGTGGGAGCGGGTCAGATGAATCGGGTGGGAGCGGTCAAAATTGCCCTAGGACAGGCGGGTGAGAAAAGCCAAGGTGCCGTTCTTTCCAGCGATGCCTTCTTCCCCTTTGATGACTCGGTGCGCACCGCTGCCGCTGCGGGAATTTCTGCCATTATTCAGCCCGGAGGCAGTATTCGTGACCAGGACTCCATTGCCGCTGCCGATGAACTCGGCTTGGTCATGGTCTTCACGGGTGTGCGCCACTTCCTGCACTAATCCTGCCCGAATCCTGCACGGGGCTGGGGTTGGGGTTTCATCCCCCCAGCCCTGCTCCAAAGACTCAACCCATGCTGAAACCAGGACGCGTCTGCGTCCTTTTTTTTGCCGATCGGTCCTGGGCCGATCGGGTTTCCCCGTCCCGCATGCGGCGCTCGGTCGGGGATGGTCTCCCTGGGTGCTGCTGCACTCTGGCAGTGTCTGACCCCCTCTAGCCCCCCTGGCAACCCCTTCCCCATGATTGGCTTCCGCCTTCCAGGGGGTCGATCGTCCCACATCCATGCCGATCGGATTGTCTCGAAATGTTTAACTTTGTGCGATTAATTACTGCGGCAAAATTTACAAAAAGATACAATAATAGGGATGATAGAGCAGCGTTAAGGGGTTTTTGATTCATGGCAACCGAAACAATGTTAGCGGAGCTAGAAAATGGCCACGGCCTTTCCCGAGAGGTACGCGTGGTACAAATCCGCAACCTTGTCGATACCCTCCACATGGCCGATGAAATTGCCAATAAGGGATATTTGATCAGTAGCTCTGAGTTGGCTGATCTGATGGATGTCAATGCGAGTGCGGTCACCAGCCGGGGAGATCACTGGGTTTGGCGCAATTGGGTTGTGTCTAGGGTTCGCCGAGAGGGGAACCAAATTTTGTGGCAACTGGAACGCGTGGACTAGCCCGCCCTGGAATAATTGGCTCCTGGGACTTGCTTGGGACTCGCTCTCCCTGGTTTTGCCCGTTTCACCCCTCCACTCTGCTCCTTGCGGATCTCTCGCTTCTTCAATTATTTTTCGCTTATTTCGCTGTGCTGGTGAGTTCTTAGGCTTCTGTTCGATCGAAATTCAGCGATTCAGACTGCCCGCTATCCCCTTCACTGCCTCACACCTTTTTTTGATTTCAGTGCTGCTTTGGCGTGTTTCCGAACCGTTGGCCCTGGGGGCTGGGGTCGATCGTTGGATCAGGCTGTTGAATACTGTTGAATTCGGGGGGCTTAGTCCCTAAGAGCCCGGAGATCCGCAGGCTCGATCTCCCCCTTTCCCGCTTCAGCCCTAACCCCCGCCAATCCGATCAATCATCGGTAAAACCAAGGTGACGAAGTAGTACACCAAAGGTGCGGTGAAGACATAACTATCGGCCCGATCGAGGATGCCGCCATGGCCGGGAATTAAATCGCCGGAGTCCTTGACCCCCGCATCCCGCTTCATCATCGACTCCGTTAAGTCGCCAATCAAGCCCGCAATGCCAATCATGACCCCCAGGGCCAACCCCGTAAACACGGCCCAGGGCCAGTCCAGCGCCACTGCGCCCCACACCCCCACCAGAACGCTGGCCAATACGCCATATACAGCTCCTTCCACAGTCTTTTTAGGGCTAATCTTCGTAAGTCGGGTGCGCCCAAATAAACGGCCCATAATGTAAGCGCCAATGTCCGTGGCCCAAATGCAGCCAAAGGCGAGCAGCGTCAGACTGAGACCAGGGGGGAGATTACTAAAGCCATGCCACGGAATCGGCCAAAATCCATCTAGGGGGAGGTTGCTGCCCTCTGGGCCGCCCAGTCCCCGCAGCCGCACCCAATAGCTGGGCAAATGCCCGCCGTAGAACAGACCCAGAATTGAGGCGGCGAGATCGGCGATCGAGGCGGCTTTGGGCTGCAGCAACAAATAGGTGCAAATGATGGTTCCGGCCAGGGGGACGATCGCATCGGCAAGGGGCGGGGCGATCGTGCAGATAATGAGTATGAGTTGACTGGCGA
>JAYKIB010000069.1:0-3893 GCA_035285005.1 Prochlorothrix sp. | reverse complement strand
GGTATCCGGTGGAAGGGAAGCCCGAGATTCGGGTTGCGCCGGATGTGTTTGTGGTCTTTGGTCGCCCCAAGGGCGATCGGGGTTCCTATCGCCAATGGCAAGAGGATAATATTGCGCCCCAGGTGGTATTTGAGATTCTGTCACCGGGCAATACGCTGCGGGAAATGCACCGCAAGTTTCAGTTTTACGATCGCTATGGGGTCGAGGAATATTATCTGTACGACCCCGATCGCCATGACTTCACCGGATTTGCACGCCAGCAAACGAGTTTGCAGGCGGTTGAGGCAGACGCAACCTGGGTCAGTCCCCTGCTCGGGATTCAATTCGATTGGAGTCAAGAAACGCTGCAAGTGTTTTACCCGGAGGGTGCCCCCTTTTTGACAACCGTGGAACTGAAGGCCCAATCCCAGCGAGCGCAGCAGCAGGCAGAGCAGGAAAAACAGCGGGCAGAGCAGGAAAAGCAACGGGCAGAGCAGGAAAAGCAGCGGGCAGACCAGGCCCTACAGGCCGTGGCTGCAGAACAGGAGCGGGTCGCTCGCCTAACGGAGCAGCTGCGGGCCTTGGGTCTTGAGCCAGACCTATAGCGAGGATTCTAGGGTCCAGTCCAGCAAGCGCGTGATACCCCCTGATGTATTTCTTGCTGGCCCTTTTTTTGCTGGCCCTTATATAGTACAAATGAACTTACTTGGGGACAGGTGTGGCAATGGCTGGAAACCCTAGGGGCTGTCGTCATTGCGTCCACCATGAAATGAGGCCCGGATTCGATCGATTGGGCTGAGCGGACTCAAAGCCCCATCCAAACTCTGGCTCTCGCGTGGGCTATCTCCCAACAATTTGAACTCATCGAGGTGCTCCAATGGGCACCGCGATTAATTGGGTTGTGCGGCTTCGCCGCGCAACCCAACCCTGATTTTGCCGTGGCTACTGGGGTGAAAATCTGTATAAACCGAGGTGCCCTAATCTTGATCTAGATCGGTGTTGGTTTCAGGGTCTAGACGCAGGCTATCCGGGTTATCTGTGGATTCTGTGGATACACCCCGCACAGCATAGCGGCCATTGGGCAGTTGTTCCACACTGCCGCCCAGGCGCTGAATATTTTGAATCGCAAAAAGCTGGGTTGCCTCATCAAACGCATTACCCAAAATTGCGCCCCAAGCCGAGATTTGGGCATTGCGACTATCTAAATCCTCAGCCAGAAAGTCAGCCGTTTCCTGGGATCGCTCCGCCATGAGTAGGGCCTCCTCAGAGCCATCAATTGTGGCCCATTCCACAGCCTTTAAATAGGCTTGGCGGGCTGATTCTTTGCGGCCCAAAAATAATAGCTCATCCGTCGCCTTGTAGCGCCAAACATAGTAGGATTTTTCCGGCGTAGTAGGTGAGAGCAGTGGTAACTTCTCCTCCATTAAAGCAACTGCCCGATCGGGACGACCGGCATAGAGGGAAGTGCTGGCCGATAGAAAAAAGTAGGCCACCTGAAAGTAAGGATCTCGATCGAGAATGACCTGGAAATACTCTGGCGCGAGGGTATAGCTGGTACGGTTGCGAATTTCTGTGTCGCCAAAGTAGTAGAGAAAGTTAAGCATAGCCCAGTCGGCCACCAGATTATCAAAGTCAAAACTGGGGAGACTTTTAAGCACCGCAAGGCGATCGCTTTCCTGTTGAGTTTGTCGCTCCAGTTCTGCTTGGGTGGGATTTTTCAACTGCTCCACTACCACCTCGAAGCGTTGGTTTTGGAGCAGAAAGACCCCAATGCCACTGGCAACGATCGTTCCCGCGAGAGCTAGTCGTTGTATCCAATTCGGTTGCGCCATGGCGTGTGTTGATATTGAGCGAATTTAGAGGTGACAAATCCTTTGAATTTGCTGCCACAGGTAGGAGACTTGATTGCCGAGGCTGTGGTCACTGTGGCGCCGATCGAGGGTTACCCACGATCGCCCCTGGGCAAAGGCTTCACTGGCGGCGAGGGGGATCGTCTCGTCATCCCGGCCATGGGCAATATAGGTGGGGACAGGCCGATCGAGACCCGTGAGCGCCGCCGGCGGGCAGTAGTGTCCACAGTTTACCCAAAATTCATGATGTAGCGGTAGCTCCTGATTTTCGCCGTAGTGGAAGATCGATCGCCAGCCGGTGGTTTGCCAGTGGTTTAGTGCGGTGGGACCGAGTTGGGTGCGCCAGTGGGTGAGGAAGTCGAAGGCGGGGGCCAGCAGAATGAGCTGGGTGACCTGGGGTTGCCGTTGGGCGACCCAAGCTGCCGTTAAGCCGCCCAGACTGGAGCCAATCAAGGTAACGGACTCGGGTGCAACGGTTTGGATCCAGGTCTCGACTTGGCGGATCTGGCGGGTGAGGGTGAGGTGGCGAAAGTTGGGTTGGTTGAGGTCGGGGATGTGGAGAGTGAGGCCGCGACTGCGGAAGCGATCGCGGAAGTACTTGGCTTTGGCCGATCGGGGGCTGGAGGCAAAGCCATGCAAATAGCAGTACTGGGTCATGGGCAGGGGCAGCGAGCGCGGTTTTGATCTCGTTTTGTTCGGGCAGATCGACTAGCAGATCGATTAAGTATGGCGTGCAGCGAAGCTGCACGCCATGACTGGTTTTTTTGAGGTATCTATCCATGCATTAGCCCGTCACCACCGGGGGAGTCGTGCGGTGTAAGGGCAGTTTAATCCGAAATTCTGTTCCTTGGTTGGGCTGAGAATGGCAGGTGAGTTCTCCCTGGTGGCGTTCCACAATAATCTGGTAGCTAATGGACAGCCCCAGACCTGTCCCACGACCGGGTGCTTTGGTGGTGTAAAAGGGGTTGAAAATGTGGGGCTGAATAGCCGCCGCAATCCCGAGGCCATTGTCCGCGATCGTGATCAAAATATGGGGCAAGGAATCTGAGGTGGGGTTGCTGGGATCCGGGAGATAGTGGCGTGTACTCAAGCGTAGGGTGGGGTTAGGGCACGCGATGTCGGGATCAGAGTGGAAATAACCCCGATCGATCGCCTCATCCAGGGCATCAATCCCATTATTAATCAAATTCAGAAAAACCTGATTCAGTTGGGCGGCATAGCAGTCCAGGGGCGGCAACTCCTGGTAGTCCCGAATGACCTGAATTGGGGGCCGATCGGGACTCGTCTTGAGCCGGTGGTTCAGCACCGCCAGGGTACTGTCTAGTCCCTCATGCAGATCGACACAGTATTTAGCCGATCGATCGAGTCGGGAGAAGCTCTGGAGCGAATTAACGAGATCCCGGATTCGATCGGCCCCAGCCTTCATGGAAACCAGGGTTTTTGGTAAGTCATCCATAATAAAGTCCAGCTCCACCTCATCCAGACGTTTTTGGAGTTCCGGTGAGGGGTGGGGAAGTTCCTGGGCATACAGTTGCAGTAAATCCAGGAGATCTAACATATAACTATTCACATAGCTGAGATTCCCGTAGATAAAGTTGACGGGATTATTAATTTCATGGGCAATTCCCGCCACCAGCTGCCCCAAACTCGCCATTTTCTCACTTTGGATTAAATGCATTTGGGTTTGCTGGAGCTGCTGAAAGGCTTGGGTGATTTCTGCGGTTTGGTGGCGGGTTTGGGCGAGGAGTTCAGCTTGTTGGAGAGCAATGCCCAATTGGGCTGCAATCTGGCTTAAGAAGTCCAAGTCCATGCGCTGCCAGTTGCGCGGCATGGAGTGCTCACAGGCGATGAGTAGCCCCCACAGCTGGTCGAGCCTGAAAATTGGGGCGATGGCTCCTGCCCGTCCTTTTAGGGCCTGGATTAGCCAGACTAGGCTGGTTTCGTATTCTGAGTTAGGGGCTGGCTCGATCCTGCGATTGGTACCTTGATTAGTGCCCTGATTAGTGCCCTGATTAGTACTTGGATTAGCGCTTGGATTAGCGCTTGGATTAGCGCTTGGATTAG
>JAYKIB010000068.1:0-20511 GCA_035285005.1 Prochlorothrix sp. | reverse complement strand
ACAACGGAGAAGACGTAGGTATAGATGAGAAGTTGGGAGAGTTGGTTAAGGAGAGGCCATAAGTTCCCCAAAACCGAGCCTTTATAGCGGGCTTCTAGATCCCTACGAACCAGGGTGCGCAAAAGATCAAGTTTGAGACGCTTGGATCGAACGGCGGCAGTAGTGCTCAAGGGATTTATTGAAGAAAGATTGATTTAAGTCTGGGCCTGGAAGTCTGAGCTTGGAAAAGCGTGAGGACCATGGGCTGCCCGCGTAGGGCAAGGGGCTGCGTAGTTGTCCGCCTGGATCGCACAGAGCGACGGAAGTGAACCCAACAAAGCTAAAACAAAGCGAAAAACCTAAGGACTTCAGTCACCCCGCCTTAGGGCGTGTCATCAATTAACGATAGCAACCTGGGGGTAGTCAGAGTTACACGCCTGCCCCAGTTGTATCAGCTAAGGGCTGAGTCCCTGATTCTGTGGACACTCTGGGACCACTCTGGGCACTCTGGGACCAAATGATGACAGCCCCTAGAATTGCGCTGGTAACGTTAAGCCTGCGGTTGAACTAGTCACTGAAAAAAGTCACTAAAAATCCTGACCTACGGTGGATAAAGCCATGGGGATCCTACCGTAAGCGCCTGTGTAGCGCAGGGGGGCGAAGCTGAGATTAGTGCAACCGTCGAAGCTCCAGCCGATCGTGGAAATATCTGTGACCGTTGCCGATCGGGACGGCGAATGAGTCTACAGACGTATTGAATTTTGCTTCCAAAAACAATATCACAGGATTGGCATCGGAGCAGCCTGAGTCGTTGAAATTTGTGCGCATTCTGTTTCTACCGGTTTGCATCTACCGGTTCGCATCTACCGGTCTGATGCCATAGCGATCGCCGCCCAGTTGCCTAGCCGCTGAGGTCCCAGTCCATCGAGGTGTCTAGGTGAGAAGTGGCGATTTGGGGCGTAACGGACTGTGAAGAAGTGACACGGTTTCCTAAGGGGCGATCGCGAGCTGCTCAATTCAGGCCAAAATCAGGGCATTAGTTCTGCACACCCCTTCTTCGTTCACTACGAGGTTCTGAACAATGTCCACTGTTGTCTCGACCACTGCCCCGACCCTGGAAGCCTGCCTACTTTTGCTGGAAGACCAGGATCCCCTAGCGATCGATGTGGCCATGGGAGCCTCCTGTCGCCAGACGGTACAGGAAGCATTGGCTAATTTGGATGTGGAGTTGGTGGAGCGGCAGGAGATTGCCGATCGACTGAACCAGGCCAACCATCTCTTGGAACTCCAGGTGGTGACAACAGACGAGAGTTATTAACACCTCCCTCGCCGGTAGCATTGGGACACTTCGATTCATTGGGTTGGGCGGCGAAGCCGCCCAACCCAATCCTGATACTACCGTGGGTCCTGCGGTGAAAATTTGAATTAATCGAGGTGACCATTGGTATCCAGGAGAATCAGGATTTGAGGGGTGTGCGGTGAAGCCGCACACCCTTACTAATCGAGATGCCCTCTTTAATTAAAGCGGCCCCCAATCAAGCGATAGAGCGTGTCGCGTTGGTGGGCCGGACGCTGAAGTGTCGCGATCGCCCCGCGCAGATCTGCGACGGTCTGACAGGTGCCCCCCTTAGCGCCCGCCATGGACGTGATGTGCTCTTCCATCAAAGTGCCGCCGATATCGTTACAGCCCCAGGTGAGGGCTTCGGTGGCTCCGCCTAGGCCCAGCTTGACCCAACTGGGTTGATGATTGACAATCCAGCGACCCAGGTAAAGGCGGGCAACGGCCATGAGGTGGAGGGCAGCGCTCAGGCTGGGCTGATCCCGACCGACGCGCTTGCGGAGGGGTTGGGGCGCTTGTTCGCCGACGAAGGGCAGCAGAATAAATTCCGTGATGCCGCCGGGATAGTTTTGGCGTTGGACGGTTTGTTGGAGCGATCGCAGCTTGTCTAAATGCTGGATTTGCTGGACGGGAGTTTCGATGTGGCCCGAGAGCAGGGTGCTGGTGGTTTTGAAACCGAGGCGATGGGCGGTGCTGACAATGTCGAGCCAGGTGCCGCTGTTGATTTTTTCGGGACAAATGACCCGCCGAATGCTGTCATCCAGAACTTCAGCGGCAGTGCCAGGGAGGGAACCAACTCCGGCCTCCTGGAGATGACCGATGACGGTGGCGTAGTCAAGGCCGTCTTCGCGGGCGATAAATTGAATCTCCTGGGGGGAGAAGGCGTGGAGATGGAGGTGGGGAAAAGCGGTGTGGAGGGTCTGGATCAAATGGGTGTAGTAGCCCAGGCTAGTGCCCTGGTGCTTTGCTTTGGGATTGAGTCCCCCTTGGATACACAGTTCCGTTGCCCCTTGATCCACCGCAGCTTGGGCCTTGGTTAACATTTGCTCGGTATCGAGCCAGTAGGCCCCCTCTTCCTCCGCATCGCGGCGAAAGGCACAGAAGTTGCAGTGTTGTTCGCAAATATTGGTGAAATTAAGATTGCGGTTGACCACATAGGTGACGGTCTCCCCCACCAGTTGCCGTCGCAGTTCATCGGCGGCGGCCCGAATATCGGCGATCGCCTTAGGGTCCTGGACGTTGAGCAGGGCTGTTCCTTCGGCGGGTGTGAGGTCCTGGCGATCGATCGCCCGATCGAGACTTTTAGCTAAGGGAGGTAACGTCCTCGGGATGACGGTCATTCTGTGGGTCCAAAGAGTGAAGCAACGACGTGGAAAGGTGGAGGAGGTGCCCGGTGCCCTCGGGGGAATCTCGCTGAGCAGGACTGAGGTGGACTGAGCTGAGCAGGACTGGACTGGACTGATGGGGACTGGGCTGGACTGGGTTGAGGTGAGTGTGATCGAGATGCCCTAGGGCATCTCGAAAGATTCAAATTTCGACCGCAGTGCCCACGGCAGAATCAGGATTGTGGCAGGCGGCTTCGCCGCCTGCCACAATCCTTAATCGAGGTGCCCCCTAGGGGAAACTGGATTGAATCAATAACTGCCACTCCTGTTGCTCGGGATGCCAGTAGGGGAGGTCAGTCTCTCCCACCACAAAGGGTCCCCAATAGCGATGGGAACCGTCCTGGGCAAAGGCCACTAGGACATCCCCGGGAATCAGGGAAAGGTCCCCTTCGGGTAAGGACAGAATTAAGCCCTGGACCCAGCCCTCGCCAGGGGCAAAGTCCCAATGGAAGGGTTCCGGGGAAACGAGGGGGGGGAGGGGCGTTGGGTTGGGAGCGGTCGGGGCGCGTTGCAGTAGGGCAAGGCGAATGGGATGCTCGGTGTGGTTGCCGACACGGAGAAAACCGATCGCGTTGGGGGGATAGACCGGCGCGGCCAGGAGCCCCGGCGAGCCTACATTGGCGATCGACGTGGTGGGGCTGGAGGTGGCAGATTCCGGAGCACTCGGGTCTGAAGCGTTAAAGTCCGAAGACCCTGAAGGACTCAATTCTGAACCCGGTGCGCCTGAGGAGTTTGCGTCGAAGGCATCGAGATCCAGGGGATCCGGGGTGGGATTGACCGTAGCCCGAACTGCTTCGACCCAAACAGAGTCTTCGGGGAGGGGGCCTTGGAGGGAGCGGCTAAAGTCTTCGGGGTGGGGGATTGTGGCGGGATCGAGGGGGAGGGACGAGTCCGGAAGAGGTGGGGCTGCGGCGGGAGTCGATCGATCGTCGCCAAAGTGCACCGTGGTGATCCCCGCAAAACTATGGAGTCCCCAGAGAACCCAGCCCATGGCCAGTCCCAGGAGCCCCAAGCCCACCCCAGTTAGGGTAATGGGTTCTAACTTGATCGTAATTTCTGGTGCCGATTTGTCCCCCATACATGCCTCAATATCACAGGATTGCCATAGGATTGCCACGGGCCTCTCTATCCCAGGCTGCGCCCTAATGGTAGCCTAGGACCAAAGAAGCGTCTCCTGAGTTTTTTGCGGCCCGTGCCCCATTCAGTCTATGCAGAATACACGTCTGAATCAACTTGTAGATCGCGGGATTATTCAACTGGAGGCCTGGCTTAGCAATCCCTGGCGGCGCTGGTCTTTGCTGCTGATTAGTTTGCTGCTGGGATTTTTTATGGGGGAAGTGGTGTCCTCGATCGCAGGGCAGGCGGCCCGCTGGGATGTGACCTATGCAGCGATCTTGGTTGTGGGAGTAGAAGTGTTGAATGGCATTATTTACCGACGTGGTGAGGCAAGGGAAATGGCTGATCGCCGGGACCGGCCCGATCGAAGTCGTCGCGTCTTTTTGCTGGAGGTGACCAATAATTTTAAGATTGGCTTAACCTATAGCCTGTTTCTGGAAGCCTTTAAGTTGGGGTCGTGAGGTTGGCCCGGAGGAGGGCGCGGGCAATCGTACAGTCCGTGGCAATTTGGGCCTTGAGGTCGTCGAGGGAGTTGAACTTTTGTTCCGATCGCAGAAATTGAACTAGCTGGACGGCAAGGGTTTGGCCGTAGAGGTTCAGCGGCGATCGATCGGGGTCAGAAGCGGATCGATCGGTAGGGGTGTGGTCTAGCGTCTGGGCACGACTTGCGGGATCGGCGCTGCGAGAAGAGACCGTATGTGGGGAGCTGGGGGGATTGGGGAGGTTGGGGGGATTTGAGAGACTGCGGCCATGGTCCGGGTCGTGGGGCTTGCGCAGGTTAGGGATGCCGCTAGGGATGCTGCGAGGAACACCGCCGTCCAGAATATGCACCTCCAGAGTTTGGTGTTGCCCGTCGATTGTGGGGCGGTTGCCAATATTCATAACCCCAGCCATGGGGGGCCGATCGGGTTCGTTCACATTGTGGACCCACACCCCATAGACCCCGTTGCAGGGCACAAACTTGTGGGGGGGAAGCTGGAGATTGGCCGTGGGGAAGCCCAGGGTGCGGCCCAGTTGCTGTCCCTTGACCACATCGCCCTGGATTACATAGGGCCGACCGAGGAGCGCCGCTGCCCGGACCACATCCCCCTGAAGCAGAGCTTCGCGGATGGCGGAGCTACTGATGCGCTCTTGGTTGAGGCTCTGGAGCGGTGTAATGACCACGGGAATATTGTGGCGGGCGGCGATCGCCTGGAGTTGGGCCGCGGTGCCCGATCGCTTAGCCCCAAAGCAAAAATCCTGTCCCACACTGAGCCCCCGCACCTGTAACTTGCGCACCAAAATATCTTCAACGAAGGCTTCCGGGGAGAGGGTGGCGAGTTCTCGGTTGAAGGGAAGTAGAACCAGCTGTTCTACGCCGAGGGTGCTCAGGTAGTGGGCCTTTTCGGGGATGGGGGTGAGTAGAGCTTTGGGTTGGCCGCTGAAAAACTCCTGGGGGTGGGGGCTGAAGGTGATGACTGTGCTGTGGATATGGGAGGGTGGAATGGGGCGATCGTGGGGCTGGGGCGACGGGACCGAGGGAGTTGGGCGGGTGCGGGCTGGAAGGTCCGAGGTGCCAGCGGGTTGGGTGAGGGGGGGTGCTGGGTCGGCAAAGCGGGGCTGGCCGGCGGGCGCAAGGCGCGGGGCCGTGGGGGGAAGCACCGGATCAATCACCTGACAATGGCCGAGGTGTACCCCGTCAAAGTTGCCCAGGGCGGCCCACAGCGGGGTTCTCACGCGATCGAAAGAAGAAGCTATCCACACGCCCCTGATTGTGCCATATTTCCGCGTCCGATGGATTTATAAAGTTTGCTAGCGGAGACCGATCAATTGCGGGGGATAGCACTAGACTGAAGCATAGAGCAATGGACCGGCTTGTTGAGATCGTGGATCGATTGAAACCGTGTGAGCCTGTGAGCTGGGCATCCCCCGCCGGTTTTCTGGTGATGTCTCGCAAGTCAGACGCTGCCCGCCTGTTCGATCGAGCCTCTTCGCCCCATCCATGCCAGCGAGATTTGTCCCATGGCCAGTGCCGAACATCTGGAAATCCTGAGTCAAGGTGTCGAGACCTGGAATCAGTGGCGCGCTGATAATCCGTCCCTCAAACCCGATCTGCGGGAGGTGGATTTTCACCAAGCAACGTTCACGGAAATCAACTTTGCGGACTGTGACTTGAGCCGATCGAACCTGCGGGAGGCCACCTTCGATCGATCGAGCTTCCTGCGAGCCAGTCTTTACCGGGTCGATCTCTGCATGACCCGTTTTCACCAGAGCAATCTTCAGGAAGTGGATCTCTACGGGGCTAACCTCTACACGGCGAATTTGTCCCAGGCGAGCTTGCACTACGCCAATCTGTACCATGCGGATTTGCGGGAGGCGATTCTGTACCAGGCTGACCTCCGGGATGCCCACCTCTATGAAGTGGACATGCGGGAGGCGATTTTAGAAGAGGCCAATCTGATTGGCGCGACGTTGTATCTGGCCGATCTCTCTAAAGCGCACCTCAACCGATCGAACCTCTGTATGGCGAGTTTGGTGGGAACCTTGCTACCGGGGGCCGATCTACGGGGGGCAAACTTGGTGAATGCCAATCTTTATAAGGCGGTGTTGCGGGGAGCCGATTTGCGGGGTGCGGATTTTCGCGAAGCGATCTTAAGTTTGGCGGATTTGAGCTATTCCCGATTGGAAGATACTAACCTAGCCATGACAAATCTGATTGGGGCTTCCCTGAACGGGACCCAGTTGGACGAGACTAATCTAGATGCTGCGAATCTGTGGGATACCCACTACAGCGACCAGACCCCGATCGATCGGCCCAAGCTTGATCGGGGTCAGCGCGATAATCTCCAGGTCAAGGCACCCCAATTACTGGCTGTGGGTCGCGTTACCGTGGGCCCATAATGCCGAGCATCAGGGGGGAGAATCAGGGTATAAGTTCGGTCGCAAAACTACCCACCATCATTAACATCATCAAAATCCCGATGGGGTTGGGCGGCGCAGCCGCCCAACCCCATCGATCGAGGTATCCTAACTAAGATGTCCTAGGGGGTGAACTCACCGTGATCCTGGGGACTCGTCGAAGGGCAGACACTGCGGCCCTATAGATTTGTTGTTAAACCCGCTGTTGGCGACTTGTTTGAGTCCCTATCCTGTGCTTATGACTGCTTTCACTCTGCCTGCGATCGCGCGCCTCATTACCCAAAAAACCGGCATCTGTTTCCGAGAGCAGGACTATGCCAACTTAACAAGAAAGCTAGAACAGCGCTCCCAGGCCCTGGGCTTGCAATCGGTGGACCAGTACTGTCAGTTTCTGAGTGACGGTACAGTGGCGCGATCGGGGGGAATGAGTTGGTGGACGCGGGCGATGCCATCCCAGGCGGACGAGTGGCAGAGCTTGGTGGATTTGATTACGGTGCGGGAAAGCTACTTTTTTCGCGATCGGAACCAGATGAAGTTGCTGGAAACGACGCTCATCCCAACAATTTTGCAGCGTCGTCCTCGGCCCACGGTGGGAAAACCATGTTTACGGCTGTGGAGTGCCGGGTGTTCCACGGGGGAAGAACCCTATTCTTTAGCGATTTTGTTACTGGAACTTTTGGATTTGTCCCAGTGGGATGTGTTGATTCTGGGTACGGATATTTGTGAAACCTCCCTAGCCCAGGCTCGGGCAGGCCGGTTTAGTTCCTGGTCCTTTCGCCAATTTGACCTGGCATTGCGGGAGAAATATTTTCAGCCCCATCCCCAGGGGTGGCAGATTGATCCTCGCGTTCAGCAGTTGGTGAAGTTTCAACACAACAATTTGCTCGGGGATCCGTTTCCCGTGGCAGGCACGAATCTCAGCTCGATGGATGTGATTCTCTGTCGTAATGTCTTTATTTACTTCAGCGCTGGGGCCGTGGATCAAGTCTTGGATAAGTTTGTCCAAACCTTAAATCCGGATGGATTTTTGATGACGGGTCATGCGGAGCTGCAGGGCCATCGCCTCAGCCAGTTGCGGCCCCGTAGTTTTCCGGAGTCTGTGGTCTACCAGCGATCGGACTTACCCCTGTCTGCGATTTCGCCTGCTTCCCTGGGCAGTTCATGGAATCGATCGACGGCGGTGCCTCCAGCCTCTGCGACCCCAGCGTCTGCTGCTGCTTCCCTGAATCCGTCCTCCGCTGCGGGTCCGTCCTCCCCCCTTGCGGCCCCGGCACAGTTTCCCTCCGCCACTTCCCTGGCCTCACCCCCCGCTCCGGGTACTCGGCCCCCCGCCCCCCCAACAACCCGTACTCCCGTCCAGTCCGTGCCAACTGCGGCCCGAGGTGCTGGAGGGGTAGGGACGACGGGGGTGGGAGTGACTGGGTCGAGCGCTGGGGGGGTGAGCGCTGGGGGGTCGAGCGCTGGAGGGGCGCGAGCTGGGGGGGCGGCTGCGGACGCGGGATCTGGGTCGCCGCCTCCGCTTCAGGATGCCAAGGCGCGAAAGCAGCGCCAGGACTATGAGGGAATGGTTACGGGACTCCAGGCGTTTTTGATCAATCCCCCCGTCGATCGAAGTCAACATTTAGAAGCACTGGTGCTGCTAGCCCAGGCCCAGGCCAACCTAGGACAGATCCAGGAGGCGCAGCAAACCTGTCAGGATGCCCTGAAGTTAGATCCCTGTTCGGTGGAGATCTATACGCTCTTGGCCCAGGTGGCGGAAGAGACGGGGGATCTGGAAGGGGCGAAGGTCTTTTTGAAGCGGGTGATCTATTTGGACCCCGAGGCGGTGATGGCCTATTTCAATCTGGGGTTGATTTATGAGCAGGAAAATAGTGTGGAACGGGCGCGGAAGGTGCAGACGACGACCTGGGACTTAGTGAAGCGGCTACCACCAGAGACGATCGTGGATCTAGAGCACCAACGCACGGCACGGGATCTCCAGGCATTTTTGGAGCAGAAGTTATAGCGAGGACTTCGATTGCTGCCTAAGTCTAGCCACCGTTATCCTTTGGGGATTGCACCCACTTTGGGGGCGCGATCCCATGCCCAAGGGGAGACGGGACTGAAGCCGTGGTCTACGCGTGTCGATCGCGATCGCTAGCGAGACCCCAAGGCTTGCAACAGGATAACAGCGGCCAAATTAGCCCTCATCCTCGGTTCTCAAGGCTTCGATTTCTGCCAAGCTGAGGCCCGTCTTCTGACTGATGATCTCGGGTGGCAGCACATCTAGTAGGGATCGGGCAATGTCTCGCTTACTTTGTTGAAGTCCCTGTTGGAGTCCCTGTTGGAGTCCCTGTTGGAGTCCCTGCTCTAGCCCAACCTGTAAGCCCTCTTCACGGCCATCCTGCACTGCCTGCAGCACAATATTCCGGCTATCTTCCAGGGCCAATTCCTGCCCTTCTAGCACGTCAAATTCCTGGGGACTTAGGTTACTGGTCTCGGCAATTTGGAAAGCTTGGCCGAGTCTGGTGCTTTCACCGAGGATTGCCGGAACCTCTTCGAGCCCAGCGGTTTGCTGTAAAAAGAAAATCCATCGATCGGCCAGGGTTTCTAGCTCCTCTAGGGACTTTCTAAATTTGGGTAGCTCAATAAAAATTAGTTCAATATCATCACCGTATAGCAGGCCATCCTGTTCTTCCCGCAGTTGGTACCGCGAGATGACCCGGTCCCGCTCTCGGAAGAGGATAAAGTCCATGATCGTTAAGGCAATCACAGGCCGTAGGCGACTGTAACCCTGGCCGCGTTGGAGTTGTAGGGAGTAGGCTTTGGCGGCATTGTACAGGACTCGCTTATTGAATCCCAAGGGATTCAGCACCTGCATCTCAATTAGAACGGTTTTCTCATTGTCCAGTTTGGCCTTCACATCCACAGAGCTTTCTTTGATGCCTTGGAACTGGGGGGATTGGTACGGGTCAAGAATTTCCAAATCCACGATTGTCGGTTGGGCATTGTAAAGAATGGCGTTGAGGAACTCGAGCAAAATTCCCTTGCTCTGAGCGGAGCCAAAGATTTTTTTGAAGGCGAAGTCTGTTTTTGGGTCAAGAAAGCGCATAGGTCATCCTCGGGTCAGACGACGGAATGGGTGACGATTCGGAATGGTCGTGATCTGTCGGCGGGGCACCTCGATAACGGGGCGTCTGCCATCCTCCTTATAATACTCACAGGGCATCTCAATAAATGGGGAGCTGTGCTGGCCCCTCAACCCACGCTTTTTTGTGGATCCCAGGATGGGAACCTGAATTATTCGAGGTGCCCCCAAGTAAACAGCCCTACCTCTGCCCATGTCCTCCCTGCCCATGTCCTCCCTGCCCCAGTCTGCTGACCTGCCGCCGATCGCCCCCGAAGTCCTAGAGGCCGTCGAAACCCTCGTTGCGGTCGTGGCCCAGCTGCGATCGCCGGATGGGGGCTGTCCCTGGGACTTGGCCCAAACGCCCCAGAGTTTGATCCCCTATGTTTTGGAGGAAGCCTATGAGGTGGCGGATGCTCTACGACGGGACGATCGCGAGGCGGTGGTGGAAGAACTGGGGGATTTGTTGCTGCAAGTGGTGTTGCAAGCCCAGGTTGCCCAGGATTCCGGGCAGTTTACCCTGAAGGAGGTGGCCCAGGGGATTGGGGAAAAGCTAGTGCGTCGCCATCCCCATGTGTTTGGGGAGGTGACAGTGGCGGATACGGAAGAGGTGCGCCGGAATTGGGAGCAGATTAAGGCCCAGGAAAAGGGGGAAAACCCGGAAGAAGACCGTCTCAGTCCTAAGTTACGCCGCTATGCCCAGACATTGCCCCCGTTGACGGCTGCTGCGAAGATTTCCCGTAGGGCGGTGGGGGTTGGTTTTGAGTGGGACTGTGTGGCGGATGTGTGGGCGAAGTTGGAGGAGGAGTTGCAGGAGTTTCGGGAGGCGATCGCGGAGGGGGATCCGGTGCATCAAGAGGAAGAGTTGGGGGATGTGTTGTTTGTGTTGGTGCAACTGGCCCGGTGGCATCAGTTGGATTGTGCGGAGGCGTTGCATGGGACCAATGCCAAGTTTGTCGATCGCTTTGAGGTGGTGGAGCGATTGGCAAGGCAGCAGGACGATCGGCCTCTGGAGCAGTTGGATCTGGTTGAACTCGATCGCCTCTGGAATCAAGCGAAGGCGCTGTTGAGGCAATCCCCATCTTAGATTGATGGCTCTGTTGTCCCTGGCTGACTGACAAAACGTTCTGCATTGGGCGCGAAAACCGCGCCCCTACCAGACATTTGGGAATCGTAGGGGCCAGGTTTCCTGATCTGCCCTCTACGCCTAGATAGGATCGATTTGGGGAGGAGTGGATCCTGCAATGGAGCTCTTGACGATCGGGTTAACGGGTTTGGAAAACATTTTTGACCATGGGACGTTGAATCTGGAGGGCGATCGACGTTAACGTTTCCACATCCGCCGCCTTTAAGCGCCAGCCTAGGGCTCCCAAATTTTCCTGGGCTTGGGCGAGGTTTTTCGCCCCCGGAATTGGAATTGTGCCCTGACAGAGACACCAGTTGAGGGCAATTTGGGCTGGCGTTTTATCATAGGTGCGGGCCAGTTCATCCAAGGGGCCAAGTAACTGTTGGGCGCTGGGTAATAGTTGCCGAAAGAGTAAGCCCCGCAGCCCTTGGGGGAGCTGGGTGGGCTGGCGGTATTTTCCGGTCAGTAAACCGAGGGTGAGGGGGCTATAGGCAATAATTTGAACGCCGAGCTCGCCGCAGGTGTCTTGAAGTTCCTGAAGGGGGAGACTGGCGATCGACAGCAGGGAATACTGAATTTGGAGGGTGACGAGGGGAATATTGCGATCGCGAAAGCGTTGATGCACTTTCCGGAGAGTTTTGGGACCATAATTGGAGAGTCCCACGGCTTTGACTTGGCCCTGCTCCCAGAGATCCCCTAGCCCGTCTAAAAGCGCCCGCTCTTGCCAGGGGGCGTAGTTGGTGGTTGGCCAGTGCATCTGCACCAGATCCGCCGATCGACCTAACCGATCGGCGGAGGCTAATCCGGCCTTAACCATGGCCCCTCGGGTCAACCGCCAGGGATAGGCAGCGAGTTTTGTGGCAATACAGAAGGTTTTTGGCAATTTGCGCCCATAGTCCTGGCTAAAACGGCCCAGTAACTTTTCACTTTGCCCGTTGAGCTTACCCGTACCATAGGAGTCCCCAGTATCGAACAGGGTTGCTCCCCCGCGCACACAGGCATTGAACACCCGCTGCAATTCTGGATCCGCCGTCTCGTCATAGCCCCACAGTAGTCGGTTGCCCCAGGCCCAGGTTCCGCAGCCCATGGGGGGGAGCATTAGGTTGGGGGCCACGACGATCGGTTGTTCCCGGACCAGGGGAATGTTTGAGGGGGTGGGGTCAGGGGTTTGCGTGGCGGCGGATGGGCCTTGGACCAGCCGTTGCCAGCGATCGCGCAGGACTTGTAGGGGTGAGGGCATAGCGGCTCAGGAAGAGAGTGAAGGGGACTGAACGGGACCCATTACTTAGAGGTCATCTGCCAGGAGCCGTCCCACTCCTCTGGAGGCGGGTTTTGGAGCCAGTGGTTGCAGCGCTCCAGGTGCAGGGCTGCCGCTTTGTCACCATGGACAATTTCCAGAACCTGCCCAAATTCGCCCATGGCGAGGGGGAACTTCCGATCGAGATAGTAGGCCCGACCCTTGGCGTAGTGTTCCATCACCCGCTTTTGTTCATCGGAAATGGGGTCCGACAGGTCACCGTCCTTAATGCCGATCAGTTCATACACCGACACGGGCTGGGTTTTTCCCTTGACCTTGATATAGTCCAGTTCCCGCGCCCAAATTCTGTCCGCACAGGGTTTGTAGGTGCTCTCGCTAATGACAATATCGCAGCCGTACTGCTTGCTGGCCCCCTCCAAGCGGGAGCCGAGGTTGACCCCATCCCCGATCGCCGTGAACTCCATGCGCTTGCTAGAGCCGATGTTGCCACTGATGACACTATCGGAGTTGATGCCGATCCCAATGCGGATTGGCTGGTGACGGGTGGCGGAGCGTTGATCGTTGAAGCGCACCAAACGGTGGCGCATCTCGATCGCGGTCTGGACGGACATCCAGGCGTGATCTTCCAGGGGCAGGGGCGACCCAAAGACCGCCATAATGGCATCACCGATGTACTTGTCCAGGGTGCCTTTATATTGGAAGACCGCATCCACCATGGACTCAAAATACTCATTGAGCATGCCCACCACTTCCTCTGCTTCCATGCTCTCGGTGAGGGTGGTATAGCCGCGAATATCCGAAAACGGCACCGAAACCTCTTTACGATCGCCTCCCAGCTTCGTATCTCCCAGCCGGAGCAGTTCCTCCGCCAGTTCCTGGGTCATGTAGCGATACATGGTGCTCTTGAGGCGCTTCTCATCGCTAATATCATCCATCACCACCAGGGCACCATAAACATCGGTACGATCGGCGGCATTGGCGATCGAGTTAATGGACAGATGGATACTGTGTTCCTCCGTATCGGTCGGGTTACTTTGGAGGGTTTGGTCCGGATAGTACTGTTGCCGGTCTTTTTCGTTTTGGCCAGACAGGGCCGCATTCAACCACTTGCTAAAGTCGCCTTCCTTGATCGTGACGAGATCGCGCACATCCAGATTCTCCAGCCGCTCGTCCGCCGCCCGACCCAGGATTTCACGGGCGCTTTCGTTGGCGGCAATAATCCGACCTTCTTTATTGGTGGAAATCACCGCATTGGAGAGACTCCGGAGGATATCCCGCTGCATTTGCTCCTGTTGCTTCACGGTGGCGAAGAGTTTGGCATTTTGGAGGGCGACACCGGCCTGGATATTAAAGGCGTGCATAAACTCCATATCGCTGCGATCGAAGCTGGCCCGCCAACAGTCGGGGGCTTCGGGCCAGGTACTGGGGTCGTAGGGGGGGAATTCGCCCTGCTTTTTCTTGTTGATGAGCTGGGTAACCCCGATGAGCTTCTGGTCGGCGTTGAACACCGGCATACAGAGGAGGCTACAGGTGCGATAGCCGGTTTTTTGGTCCGTTTCGCGGGCGGTTTTGGCTTCGGGATCGTTGTAGAGATCAAAACCAATCAGGAGCGGTTCCCCTTCCTGGGCCACGCGACCGGCAAAGCCGACTCCGATCGGAATCCGGATTTCCTGCTCTTCGCCATTGGCGATCGTAATTTTGGTCCACAGTTCCTGGTGATCGTCATCCACCAGCCAGAGGGTGCTGCGATCGGCGTGCAGGAGCTTCTTGGCCTCGTCCATCACCTGCTTGAGGGTATCTTCCAGATCGAGGCTGCTTTTACTGAGGGACTGAATTGCGTCCATCAGGGCTGATGCGGCCCGTTGTTTCTGGGTGGCCACATAGAAGGATCGCGAGCTTTCCAGGATCAGGCGAATGGAGGGGGAGAACTCGTCAAAGACCACCTCATCTTCCGGGAGAAAGCCCACCGTATCAATGCGATCGGCCAGGGGCATTTCCGGCGTTGCATTGGCCTTGAGCTTGTTAATCAGTTGGACCACCGCCACCAGATCCCCCGCCTCACTGAGGAGGGGTAACGTGAGCATCGAGTAGGTGCGGTAATGATTTTTCTTATCTTGAACCTGGGCAAAGGCCGATCGGGGATCGTCGTAGAAATCGTAGGGGATGTTGATGACGTTCTTGAAGGTGGCCACTTCCCCAGCAATCCCCTTGTCCGCCGGGATTCTCAGTTCTAAGGGTCTACCGTCGTCCCCTTCCGCCACGATCGACCAGAGTTGGTTCTTATCTTCGTCCAATAAAAAAATGGTGGCGCGATCGGCTCCCAAGAGTTCCCGCGTCTTCAGGGTGATGGCATCCAGCATTTCTTGAAGGATTGCCTCGAAGCTCTGGGTGTCCAACTCCAGCATGGAGAGGGTCTGGTTGACCACCTTGAGCTTTTGCTCCACATCCGTGACCACTTCCTTGAACGTGTCCTGGGTCAGGGGCGCAAGGAATGCTGAAAAATTTCCCTTCGTGGTGGCCAAGCCACTTCCCCCGCCGGACCGGGCCGATCGAGTTGCGAGACCGCTACTGCTAGGGGGGGCCGGGGCCGTCTGGGTGTCTGTGACGGGGGTTACGTCGATCGTAACGGAGGCGTTGGGGTCAGAGTCTCGCAGGGGCTTGGGTGCTGAGGAGGTCATAGGTCTTCAGTCACGAAGAGAGGGATGGGGAGAGTACCGGAGACAGGAACGCAGCGTTGCGTCTATGGGGCACCTCGGAACCTGCAAATTTCCATCGCGGTGCCCACGGCAGAATCAAGGTTGGGTGGGACGGCGCAGCCGCCCAAGCCCATGAGTCGAGGTACTTTATAACGCTGGGCTATGGCGTTGCGTCTATCTTCGGTCTATTGATTAACATTGATCAAGGCACGGGCAGGATATGCAGGCCAAACTTGGGGCCGAACTTTAGGCCAGAACCGTATGGTCAGAATAACCCCGTGGGACAACTCTGACTAGTCTTCCCCGTAACAAACTCTGGAAGCGGCTGCTTGACAGGGGGATGGCACAGTCTGGGCCAATGGGCCCCTCGAAAAATCTAGGTTTCTGGTCAAGTTGCCCCGGCAAGGATCAAGGGTGTGATGGGCGGCTTCGCCGCCCATCACCACACCTCATCGAGATTCCCCATCGCTGTCAGTCTCAGGGGCACCTCGAACAATTACTTGAACAATTAAAGTTCTTGCCCAGTGACCCACGCAAGAATCAGGGTTGGGTTGGGCGGCTTCGCCGCCCAACCCAATTAATCGAGGTGCCCTCAGGATGCTAGGGGCTGTCATCATTTAACCCGAGAATGCCCTCGGGATTAGGGACGCGGCCCCTAGCTCCTACCCGGGGGGTAAGCGTGTACCTCTGATATCGTAAGGGCTCTACCGTGAATTGACGGCACGCCCTAGGCAGCAGTGGGAAGGTCAGCCTGCCCCAAAACTTGACGGTAGAAGCCCTGAAGCTGGCGAGTGGCGGCGGCCCAGCCCCAGCGTTCTGCTTCCTGGCGTGCGTTGCGGCGCAGGCGCTCCCGTTCAATTTGGTTCGCCAAAAGGCGCTCCGTGGCCTTGATTAAACCCTGGTCATCGGCGGGATCGAAGAGAAATCCATTGTCACCATCGGTGACGATATCGGGAATGCCCCCTGCGTTCGCCGCGAGAACGGGACATCCGGCGGCCATGGCCTCCAGGAGTACGAGACCGAGGGTTTCGGTGCGGGAGGGGAAGACAAAGGCATCGGCGGAGGCGTAGGCGGATCCCAACTCTTCGCCGTGCAGGTAGCCGACAAAGTAGGTATTGGTGCCCTCAAAGTGGGCTTCTAACTCTTCCCGGTAGGGACCATCACCGACCAGGGCAAGGCGAGCCTTGGGAATAGCTTCCAGGATCATCTTGATCCGATCGACCTGTTTCTCCGCCGAGAGACGACCCACATAAATCAGAAGGGGATCCTCGGGGTGGCCCTGACTGAGTCGATCGCGCATGTCGGCACTCGCCAACTGGGGCCGAAATGTTTCGGTGTCTACCCCCCGCTGCCAGAGGTCACACCGCTCAACACCATGGGCGGTCAGTTCCTCCACCATGGCCGTAGAGGTGCAGAGATTGAGGGCGGCCTGGTTATGCATGGCCTTGAGGATTTCCCACAGCACCCCTTCCAACATGCCCATGCCGTAATGTTCCAGATACTTGGGGAGGTGGGTGTGGTAGGAGGCCATCAGGGGCACATTAAGGGCCTTGGCGTAGTAGATGCCGCCCAGTCCCAGGACAGCGGGGTTGACCACATGGATAAGGTCAGGCTGAAAAGCTTCCAGTGCTTCCCCGATCGCAGGTCGAGGCAAAGCCATCTTGAGCTCAGGATAGAGGGGCAAAGGAAAGCCCGTAACCCCTTCGATTTTCGCCCCTTTATAATCACTTAACCCCCCCTCAGGGCAAAAGACCATCACCTCATCCCCAAATCGCTGGAGATGTTCAACGGTGTGGCGCAACCGGGTTACGATGCCATCAACTTTAGGCAGAAAGGTTTCGGTAAAAAGGGCGATTTTCATGGGGGTCGGGAGTCAGACAGGGATAGATCAAAAGTGCGGTGGCAGGAGGCAAACCGTGGGAACTTGGGAAAACTAGATATGGACTTTATCGAGCCTGTTACGGAACGTTAAGCCCTTTCCTACAGAATACCGTGAATGGTCCCCCCAATTCTTTCCCACCAACCCCCCCATCTCCCTCAATAAAACTTCCCTAGTCGGAGTTTTTAAGCGCCGATTCCGAATCGACGTGGTTTCAGCCCTCGCTCCCCCCAATCACTGCGGCTGAAAATATTGTGGTGCTGGGGTTCTGACAACTCCTTACAGGGCACCTCGATTCATTGGGTTGGGCGGCTTCGCCGCCCAACCCAACCCTGATTCTGCGGTGGGTACTGTGGTGAAAATCTGTATTAATCGAGGTGCCCTCAATAAAAAAGGGGTAGGTTATCCCTACCCCTGTGTTATGTGTGGGGTTATGGGAACATAACCCCAGTCCCAGTAGAAGACGGTTGAAATGTGCAGTCTCGCCTTCGATTCGCCTTGGAATCCTGCTTAGACTGCATCGGGTGATGCGAATGATGTCACGATCGGTGTCATCACACCGGCGATGACCTACACCAGGGGCAGGGCAATTACTTGCGCCATTGCACCTTGGGCAGGATGTGGGTCTTGTCCACGCGGTTTTGGTACTTCTGGGCGAAGTTGAGGAGCGAGTCCAGCAGTGAGTCCGACAGATTGTGGGGTACCAAACCCAGGTCTTGCAACTTGGTGTTCTTGGCGTTGAAGTAGTGCTCTTCCAGTTCCACCCGAGGGTTTTCCAGGTTGTTCACTTCCACCTTCATACCCAGGGCTGCTCCGGCCTTCTGGACCATGTCGGCGAGACCCTTGATGCTGAACATTTCGGTGAACTGATTGAAGACGCGGAACTCACCTTTGTCGGCGGGGTTGTTGATGGCAATTTCAATACAGCGCACGGTGTCGCGGATATCCAGGAGGGCACGGGTTTGGCCCCCGCTTCCGTAAACGGTGAGGGGGTGGCCGATCGCCGCTTGGATACAGAACCGGTTTAGGGCGGTACCGAACACACCGTCATAGTCCAGACGGTTGATGAGCAGTTCGTCCATACCTGTCTCTTCGGTCAAGACCCCGTAAACGATACCCTGGTTGAGATCCGTGGCGCGCAAGCCCCAGATTTTGCAGGCAAAGTGAATATTGTGGGAATCGTGGACCTTGCTGAGGTGATAGAAGGATCCGGGTTGCTTGGGGTAGGGAAGGGTATCTTTACGACCATTGTGCTCAATGGTGATATAGCCTTCTTCAATATCAATGTTGGGGGTTCCATACTCGCCCATGGTGCCCAGCTTCACGAGATGACAGTCGGGGCAATGCTCATGGATGGCGTAGAGGAGGTTGAGGTTCCCAATCACGTTGTTCGATTGGGTCAGGACCGCATGTTCACGATCGATCATAGAAAAGGGCGCAGACCGCTGTTCACCGAAGTGGACGATCGAGTCGGGGCCAAACTCCTTGATGCTGTTCACCAAAAAGGAGTAGTTGTTGATGTCGCCGATGTACAGATCGATGGTCTTTCCGGTGAGATCCTTCCAGCGCTGTAGACGGGTTTGAATGGGGGCGATCGGAGTTAGGGTTGAAGCTCCCAACTCGTTGTCCCAATGCCGCCGAATCAGGCTGTCTAAGATTGCAACTTCAAAGCCTCGGTTTGACAAATATAGCGCTGTGGCCCATCCGCAGTAACCGTCACCGCCAATAACTAGGACTCTCATATGCTCATTGATCTCGTTTGCTTGATACTGGCTTAATTTACCAGGTTTTGGGTACCTTCTCTTCAATGGTGAACCGAGAGGATTAGGCTTCGGGAATTGGCGTTCTCATACCATAGGAAATACTGAGCGAGATATTTTGTTTCCTGTACTTTTGTAACGACTGTGTTGCCTTTGTCGGGATAACGTTGAGATTTTCTTGCGGTCTGCTGCTCGATCGTGGGTCTCTGGGATACGGTGGGAGTTGAGATTACCTCGGTGACTGTCTCCGGGCATACCTCGGTGACTGCTTCGTGGTTGCTGTGCCCGTGGTTCCTACGCTCGTGGTTGCTGTGCCCGTGGTTGCTGTGCCCGTGGTTCCCATAGTGGGGAACGGGGGACTGGTGGGGTGTTTTGTTCGGGGAAAATTCCAGGGCAAGCTCCCCAGGGACGGAATCCCCGAGGGCAGATCCCGACCCCAGGGGGACTGGGAAATCGGGGGTAACCGTAGCGTAACCGGAGGGTTGGTAGCTCAGGCTCTTCCCCGAGCCCGTGCCATGGCCGATCCCGTGGTTGTAGATCGATCTGGGGAGCGAATCCCTAGGACGGGTCATCGTATTCGGGGAGGATAGCTACAGCAGGTCTTGCCTGAGCTGATCTTGTCCCACGGGTGACCGAGTGGCGCCTTAGGGTACCTCGATGGATTGGGTTAGGCGGCGAAGCCGCCCAAGCTAAGGGGATGTTTGGAAACCTAAGAGATCTCCCCTAATTCCCCTTTGTAAGGGGGGGACGACCTCTTCTTCTCCCCTCAAAAGGGGGACTGAGGGGGATTCTACAGAGGCCTACGGCCCTTGGCCGAAGTTTCAAAATATCCTCTAAAGGGCACCTCGAAACATTCAAATTTCGACCACAGTGCCCATGGCAGAATCAGGGTTGTGGCCGGCGGCGAAGCCGCCGGCCACAATTAATCGAGGTACCCTATTGTTCTAGGGCCTATTTCAAGGTGCACTCGTTGGAGGAGATCGGGTTGCATTCCGACGACGATATCAATGGCGATATCAATGGCGATATCAATGTCGCTGTCAGGGTGGGCTGGGTTGCGGGCAACGGAGCTAAAGATGTCGATTTTGTGGACTCCGTAGGCTTGGACAAGTTGGGGCTTGAGGGTGTGGAGTTGGGTGAGAATTTCGGTGGGAGCGGGGGCATCAAGGTGATTCATAAAGAAAAATGGCTATTCATAGTGACTCCACATACGATAAACCTTAGGGCACCTCGATTAATCCAAATCTTCGGGATCTAGCCCACGCAAGAATCAGGGTTGGGTCGCGCGGCTTCGCCGCGCGACCCAATTAATCGAGGTGCCCCTTAATGATTTTCTCTTCCTCAAAGATTTCATAGACGAGGCGATGCTGTTTGTTAATGCGACGACTGATAAGTCCTTGTAGGTCGCCTTTGAGAATTTCATATTCAGGGGGATATTGCAGTGGATTCTGCTCAATCAGGGATAATAGCTTTAATACCTTGGGTTTAAGACCACTAGAGGCTAGTCTTTTAGCATCTTTTTGAGCTTGGCTCATGAAGATAAGCTGATACATTACCAGTCTAGCTCCCCTAAACTTTTTCCCTGTTCTAGGGGTTCACTACGAGATGCTTGGATGCTGTCTACCATACCAGGAATGCTGCGGAGGTATTCGTCGTCGCTGATATACTCGGATTGATCGAGAATGCGCACTTCGTCGCGGGAGAAGTGGGACAGGAGCCATAGAAATTTCTCAAGGATCCGATCGTCAATTTGCAGGGTAATGGTTCGCATAGTTCAGTAGACAGAGTTAGAGGCTGCTAGGCTAAGTTTTTGGCGAATGTCCTGACTGAAGAGGGTTAGGATCAGGATGACTCGGAGATGGAGGGTTGAAAGCGGTAGTGTTCTAAGGGGCGAATTTGGGCAACGGTTGCAAAATCTCGATCGTTATGAACCAAGGTTGCTCTATGATCGAGGGCAATTTGAGCGATG
>JAYKIB010000067.1:0-6685 GCA_035285005.1 Prochlorothrix sp. | reverse complement strand
ACCTCGATTCATTGGGTTGGGCGGCGAAGCCGCCCAATCCAACCCTAAGGCTGCCGTGGGTACTGCGGTGAAAATCTGTATTAATCGAGGTTCCCCTTAAGAAATCTAATGATTTATGAAGTTTTGCAATGTCCGTGGACCTGGGCTAAAGCGTCGTAAGGTTCATTGAACCCAGCTTACAGCTGCTGCAGTGGCACGGGAGGCGAAGGGTTGGCCCCTTGGCCAGTCAGCCCCAGAAGTCCACAATAGTGTCTAGGTACTGGTCTAGGGGGACTGTCCGAGTCGGACTGACACGTCTAACTTTCACCCTGCCCCACTTGCCCCCGACGGGTGGGCATCATCCCCCATCGATCGCTCACACCTGGGCGGTCGTGCTATGGCAAAAAGCCAACCTAGGACACAGGCATATCGGAGGGTGAGGACGTAATCCCTCCACAGTTTGCAAACTGTCCTATCCCGGTGATAGCGACGGGGCCAAGTCGCCATAATAAATCCATGACTGCATAAATCCATGTCTGTCACCGGTCTGCGTCTCCGAGTCTATAGCGGCTAATGCTGAGGTAAGACGGGGTTCGCTTTGATCCCTGTCCCCCATGCCACGGATACCCGCCATATGTCTGACGGACCGTACCTGACGGACCATATCTGACCGACCGTACCTAACTGATTGATTGTGCCTAGCGGATTTTTGCGTAGGAGTCTCCTGGATCAATGGTGTTGGACAGCGAGCTCAGCTATCCCTCCCAACTTTGATTTTGATACTGATGTGGGCGGCGGGATGAAAATTTGAACTGTTCGAGATGCCCTAGAGACCGAGTGTGATGACCGGCAGCGCCCCTTTTGGGCTCAACCGCTGCGTTCCCGACTGTGGGGTCCGGAATATTGCTCGATCGCTGTCCTAGGGACGGTGCGTATTAGCTTTTGATTGCGTTGCTGAGGAACCCAAATATGCAAATTTCCATGATCCCAACTGAAGCGATGCAACGCCCTGTCCTGGGCCAAACCGTAACCGTGGTGGCCTCTACTATTACAGCGGCGATCGCGACCCTATCTTTCAGCGCTGCCACAGCCTATCCAAGCATTGCCCCCGCGTCAAGCCCCACCGTCGCATCAGCAGTTACGGCACTCTTGGCCCCCCCAGTTACCTCGGCAACCCCAGCCAGTCCGAGCTCGTTGCCCCCATCCTTTTCCCCTGCATCGGCACGTCAGCTGGATCGTTTGGCGTCGGCGTTAGCCCCCTCGGAGGTGATGGGGGACGGGGACCAAGGGCAGAGTGAGCAATCTCAACCTGTGGCCCCTTCGTCATCCCTACCCCCGGGTATCTATGTGTATGGACAATCCCCACAGCGGGATCAGTTGGGTCAGACCTATCTTGTCTTTGAAGTGCTGCCCGAGGCGATTGCGGATGAAGAGTTCGGTTCTGGCGCGATCGTGGGGGGATTTTATATGCCATCCTCCTCATTTGACTGTTTTGAGGGGGCGCTGGAGGCCGACCGGCTAGCGCTTACCATCACTGATAGCTACACCGCCGAAACCTATAGCTATGGACTCGCACTAGCCACATCCACTGTTGCTGCCCAGGATCCCCAGGTTCCCTTTGGGCTGGAGGGGTTTCAGAGTCTGGACGGCTTCAGCGAGACCGATTATAAGGTCTTAAGCACCTGTAAGGCTGATGCGGGCCTGTAGGGCTTGGGGTCTAGGCGGTTTGAACTCGGGTTCCCCTTGGATTGCTCCCTGGGTGTTGAGACTCCGTTGTTGCGGCCCCGTTGTTCAGGCTCAGGTTGGGACCGGGATCGCCAGCCCAGAGGGGATCCTCGGCATCCAGCTCTGTCGGGGGGGATAGCCCCAAAAAAGTTGGCAACCGGACCCGTTCACTTGGGTCAACATCTGCTATTATGTCAAGACACCTGTGGAGAGGTGGCTGAGTGGTTGAAAGCGGCAGACTGCTAATCTGTTGTACGGTGCGTAAGGCCGTACCGAGGGTTCGAATCCCTCTCTCTCCGTTTTTATAGGGCACCTCGAAAAATCCAACTTTTTGCCCAATGACCCACGTCAGAATCGGGGTTGGGTTGGGCGGCGAAGCCGCACACCACAGTTAATCGAGGTGCCCCTATGTAGCCTCTCCATGGGCCACCCTAGGGCCTAAGGTCGTAGCTGCTTGGCTTGGGCGATCCAGCGTTGCACTAAGCCCAAGGAGGGACACAGATCGCGGCGTTGCAGCAGGACCTGATGGAGGCGAAACACCTGTTTTTGTAGGGCGGGGGGTTGGCATTGGGCCAGTTGTCCCACGGATGCAATGCCTGCATGGAGCAGCAAACCACAGTACTGACAGCCCACTTCGGGTACTCGCGCCAGATCCGCTAAAGTAGCCCATTTGTGAATAATCTGGGGGCGCACATCCACGGTCTGGGCGAGTTTCTGCCGTTGTTCGGGGGTGCGTGTGTGGCGTAGCAATTCAAAGGTTGTGTGGATACCGATCGACTGAAGTTGGGTTTGTTCCTGGGAACTGAGACCAGGCAGTTGGGTAATGGGCCATTGACAGGGTTGGGGGGCAGGCATGGTGGGGAGATTGACGCATCGATCCTTGGGGGGAGCCTTAATTTTAGCGGCTGTGTTGGTGGGTGCGAGAATCTGCACTGTTGCGAACCGTGCTGTAAATCTGTTACATCCTAAGCCTGTTGGACTGTTAAGCCTGATCATGACCTCATCTCCCGCTCCGGACTCTCAACCCTCCCGATCGTCCTTAGAAGATCGGCTGGATGATTTACCCGATCGACCTCGGTTCCATCGGGAAGTGCCTGCTGCCTCGAAGCTGGAACGATCGCCTGGAACGGTTACGACGGGTAACGACCCAGACGCGGCCCGTGCTCCTCGGCGGGACTCCACCATGGATTCAGCCCCATCTGTATCGCCCTTATCCTCAGCCAAGCCGATCGATCGGGCTACGGATCAGGTTGTGAATCAGGTTGCGGATCAGCCTTCAGAGTTGTCTTTAGGGCAGTCCCGGCAAGCCGACCCAGCGGCCCTATCCGAGCAATCGATCGCGCCCTCTATCGCCGCTTCCGCCAAAGCACCGCCCACGGTTTTGCAGTGCATCAGCGGCGCGGCCATGGCGGGGGGGTTCACCGTCCTTTCTTACCGCCTCACCCAATCCATGGCCCAGTCCTTTGCTGCGAAGCCGATTCTGGCCAAAAGCTACCTCGCCGCTAACATTGGTGCAGCCGTGCGGACGCTGGTTGTGGGCAGTGTCACCTTGGCAACGTTTTTATTTGCGATTTCGACCTTGGGATTATTGGCGCTGGGAGTCCAAACCCTGATCCAGGGCTCCCAAGCACCTAAATCACAATCCACTAAGGGGCAGGTCGATTAATTGGGGGCTGACTGGTGAATGGGTCGGGTGGCGCTAGGTCGGGTGGCGAATGGGTGGCAATGATTTTTGGTGCCCAGAGACCTGTGGAATATCGGATCCCCCGATGTAGGCCCCATTAGCGGCGCAGGATCAGCACGGGGCATGGCGCACAGCGACTGACCCGCTCGGCAACTGACCCCATTAAAAAATGGGATAATCCCTTGCGGCCATGGGACGGAATCACCACTAAGGTAATAGCCTGGGCCTGAATATAGTTGGCAATTTGGTTGCTGGGATCCCCGATCGCCACGTTGAAGATAATGCGATCGAACGCAGATCCTAGGCGGGTTCGATAGCGCTGTTGGAACTCCTGGGAGACGTGTTCCGTGCGAGTGCGGTTGTCGATCGTGTTCCACATAACTCCCGGTTCTCCGGGGTTGAGGGTGGGTAACACGTGGAGCACATGGACCTCTCCGCGATCGGCCACATGCACCAGGGTCTCTTCCAAGGCTCGGTCAGCGGCAGCGGAAAAGTCCGTGGGAACTAAAACTCGATCGATGGCAAACAGAGACATGGCACTAACTCCCGTAACGGTTCCACATTAGCCGGAACCCTTTGCCGCTATTGTGCCACCTTGGATGGCACGGGATGGGAGAATGGCAGCCGTCCCGTGGCGGCTGCCCGATCCCGCCGGAGTCTGAACCCCGGCTTCGTTTAGGCGGACCAAATTTCCCCAAAGCGCTCCACACAACGCACAAAAAGCTCCACTCCCACACTCAGCACCCCTTCATCAAAGTTAAAGCGAGGATGGTGGTGGGGAAAGGTTAGCCCTTTATTGAGATTGGCTCCCCCGAGGAAGAAGTAGCAACCGGGCACCTCTTGCAGGAAAAAGGACATATCTTCACCGCCCATGGTTTGGCAGTCGGGAACGACCCCTAGGGGCGACTCCACCGCCGATAAAGCCACCGATCGCACCAAATCTGCCACTCGCTCATCATTAATCACAGGGGAATAGAGCTTGTAATGGTTGATGGTGTAGCTGGCTCCGTAGGTTTGGCAGACCCCCCCAATAATCTGCTCAACCCGATCGGGGAAGAAGCCATCGTAGCGGGGATTGAAATAGCGAATGGTGCCTTTGAGGGTGGCGGTTTCAGCAATGATGTTGTGCTTGGTGCCGCTGTGGAAGGAGCCAATGGTGACGACGGCGGAGTCGATCGGGTCCACATTCCGAGACACGATCGTTTGGAGGGCTGTCACCACCTGGGAGGCAACGACGATTGCATCGACCGTTTGATGGGGCATGGCCCCATGGCCCCCTTTACCCGTAATCGTGCATTCAAACAGTTCCACCCCGGCCATTAAGGGGCCACTGCGCACGCCCACGGTGCCCCAGGGCAGGTTATTCCAAATATGGAGCCCAATAATCGCATCCACATCGGGGTTCTTGAGTACCCCGGCCTCAATCATGGGCTTGGCTCCGCCCGGTCCCTCTTCCGCCGGTTGAAAAATAAATTTCACGGTTCCGGCAAAGTCGCGATGCTGGCTCAGATATTGGGCCGCACCCAAGGCGATCGTCGTGTGACCATCGTGCCCACAGGCGTGCATCTTACCGGGGTGTTGGGAGCGGTAGGGAATCTCGTTGATCTCTGTAATTGGGAGGGCATCCATATCAGCGCGGATCGCCAGCACAGGACCGGGCCGTTGCCCCTCAATGACGGCGACAATACCCGTCTTCGCAATGCCGGTTTGATGGTCAATGCCCCACTGGGTCAGCTTTTCGGAAATAAAGGTGGCGGTTAGGACTTCCTCGAATCCTAGCTCGGGATACTGGTGCAGGTGTTGCCGCCAGCCCCGCAGTTGTTCCTGTTGGTCTTGAATTGCAGGGCGCAGTTGGAACGGTGAGGAAAGGGATGGAGCAAAGGTTGTCATAGCCAAAGGGGTTTCGTCTTAAGGATTCAGCAGAGTCGGGGGGCGTTGGCAAGGGAGAGGAACGTTTCTATCTGTTGCCGTTGCTGTTGCCGTTGCCGTGAAGACTAAAGGGGGGCGGGCATTGGTCTGTTGCCACAGTTGCCGTCCTCACTTGACTGACAAAACTGGGGCAAACTTTGCTATGGAGGGCAGAGAGCGGATCAAGCCCTTGACCCCCCCCAGTTCCGAGCCTCTCGTCAGGGCGTGGTTTTTGTGCCCAGGGCAATATCTTTTGTTCGGGTGCATCTCACTGTGGCGAGTCTGGCCCCCATCCCCTAGCCCCTGCTCCCGAGCCGGGAGCGGGGGCATCAGATTAAAATCCCTCTCCCTCTTTGGGAGAGGGATTTAGGGTGAGGGCTTCCAAAACGGGATGGACCCTTTTGTCCGGCCACTTTGTTGTTTGCCTTTGTTCGGCTTTGTTCGGCAACTTTTTTGTTTGGCAACAGGGGTTGCAGTCTTTACAGGATAACGAACTCTTGGATCAATCCCCGCTTCGGTGCTGGACCCGGGTGGTCTGGAGGACACCTCGAACAATCAAAGTTCTGGCCCAGTGACCCACATAAGAATCAGGGTTGGGTTGGGCGGCGAAGCCGCACGCCACCATTAATCGAGGTGCCCTGGACTTAAATCTGGGCTGAAATTACGTAAAAATGCGGATCTCAAATTTAAAGACAGTCCTTACTATTGATACCAAGTTGCATATTTCATCTCTTCTCTCCCGGCAGGCTGTCGGGAATTTTTTTGCCTATTTTTCCTGCTAGGGACTTCTGAGCACCTGATGGGCACCTCGCAAAATTCAAACGTTCATCCCATGATTCCCGTAAGAATGAGGGTGGGGTTGGGCGGCGAAGCCGCCCAACCCCATTAGTCGAGGTGCCCTATCAGAGCACCTCGACTAATTCAAATTTCTACCACGGTGTACACGGCAGAACCAGGGTTGTGGCAGGCGACGAAGCCGCCTGCCACCATTAATCGAAGTGCCCTGATCTTAGTGGTGCAGAAAACTCTGTAGTGTAGGCAGGTCAGTGTTTTTGGGGCATGGGGTTCCAAAAGGGGAGGGGTCAAGGCACACTGAGGATGAATCAAATCCGAACCAGGTGCCCGACCCCCAATGCTATTGTATCGCCAATTGCTAGAACAGTTTTGCCAGTGTCTGTGTGCGAAGGACAAACGGCATCTAGAGAACTTCAGTGAAATAGTTGCTGGGATAGTCCTGTCTGGGAGCGCGTGCCTGACCCACTGGCTTTCCTTCTTGAGCCACCGTAAGTGTCAAGCGCGTGCTCATCTGGCCAGACTGCAGTACTTTTTGAACAACCCGAGGGTGGACGTGAGAGAGTACTATGAGACCCTGCTGAAGCAGAGTCTCAG
>JAYKIB010000066.1:0-3138 GCA_035285005.1 Prochlorothrix sp. | reverse complement strand
GAACTGAGGGAGATTCTGCAAGGGCCTACGGCACCTAGCCGAAGTTTCCAAACATCCCCTAGGGCACTTCGATTATTCGATTAATTCAATTTTTCACCGGAGTGCCTACAGGGCACCTCGATTTATTCAAATTTCGATCGTAGTGCCCACGGCATAATCAGGGTTGTGGCAGGCGGCGAAGCCGTCTGCCACAATTAATCGAGGTGCCCTACAGCAAAATCAGGGTTGTATTGCGCGGCGAAGCCGCGCAATACAATTCATCGAGGTGCTCTCTAATAGTTAGAGTTTTCTTCGATGCTCTCCAGTGACTTTGATGCTCTCCAGTTTCTTTTTCTATAAAACAACTCCCGGGTATCTCGATTAATTGTGGTGTGTCGCGAAGCCGCACGCCACAACCCCAACTCTGACGTGGGTCACGGGGCAAAAACTTTGATTTTTCGAGGTGCCCTCCCCTATAAACTGCTTTATACCAAGCAAAACTGCGTCAGTGGACTTCCTGGCTACTATATTCATGTTTTCTATGCAATGACCTTAGTACTCCTTCCTAATGAATCGCAGTCGAGCACCTCGATTAATTGGGTTGGGCGGCTTCGCCGCCCAACCCAACCCTGATTTTTACGTAGGTCACCGGGCGAAAACTTTGATTTTTCGAGGTGCCCAGTCATTAATATGGGGGGACCTCGATTAATTGCGGGAGGTGACTTTGCTGCCCCCCACAACCCCGATTCTTGCCTGGGTCACAGCACGGGGATTTGCATGAGTCGAGGTGCCCCATGGGAAATGCTATTAAAGCCTATAACTCAATCTCCATTGCTTGCTTCTCCCCAAGCTCCAGCCTATCTATCCCCATCGTTTGGACCGGTTGAATCCTGTTTTGATTCCGTTGGCGTAATTCCGTTGGCGTAATTCTGTTGCTGTGATCCTGTCGGTGTGACTTGGTTTGCTCCTTGGACCTTACGCTTCCTCGCTCTTGCGGTGCTGCCTACGGGTGGAGCAGTTTTCTCCCAATGTGTCGCAGCGGCCCAGAGCCCGAGGTCTCGGCCCGAGCTCTTGAGGCATCCGGCAGCAGGTTGCTTGCTTGCAGCGTGTTGAAGCGTGGTCTCCTCGCTGTGTCAGGGGCCATGTCAGGGGCCATGTCAGAGGTCTGTCGTAGGGGTAAGACCCAAGCGAACGCAGGGGATAGACCCAAGCGAACGAATTGCGGGGTCTATCCCCAAACGGGGTCTATCCCCAAAACTATAATCCCACCACAAAACTACAATCCTATCTATTGGGGCAATCCTTGAGTTCCTCGATTCCTCCCAGGTGTCATCCAGTGACCCCCGCTAGGATCGGGTTTGGATCGGACGGTAAAGCCATCCGTGCCTATGAATTCAGGAGTCCTCTAATTTCTAAAGGGCACCTCGATTAATACAGATTCTCACCGCAGTACCCACGGCAGAGTCAAGGTTGGGTTGCGCGGCGAAGCCGCGCAACCCAATTCATCGAGGTGCCCTAAAACCAACCATTCATTACAGGGCACCTCGAAAAATCCAAATTTTCGCACGGTGACCCACGTAATAATCAGGGTTGTGGCGGGTGGCGTAGCCGCCCGCCACGATTAATCGAGGTACCCTACACTTATTTATGACAATGAAACGTTTATCTATTTTTGTAGATGGAAATAATATGTTCTATGCCCAGCAGAAAAACGGCTGGTTTTTTGATCCACGTCGCGTGTTGGCATACTTTACCCGTGAGTTAACCTTGATGAATGCTTTCTGGTATACAGGTATCAAAGACCCCCAGGATCAGCGCGGCTTTCGGGATGCACTGATTAGTTTAGGCTATACAGTGCGGACCAAAATCTTAAAAGAGTACTACGATGACAGCTCAGGTCGCTATTCCCAAAAGGCGAATCTTGATATTGAAATTGTCATTGATATGTTTAACACCGTGGAACAATACGATCGGGTTGTTCTGTTCAGTGGTGATGGGGATTTTGAGCGGGCGATCGAGCTGTTACGCTCCAAAAACACCCACATTACGGTGGTCTCCACCGAAGGCATGATTGCCCGTGAGCTTCGTAATGCCACCGATCGCTACATTGATCTCAACGCCATTCGAGATGAGATTGAGAAAGTAGAAAATAATTGGCTCGTTTCCTAGCTCTTTTTTCCTTCACCTCGCTCCCCCTCCTTCACCTCGCTCCCCCTCAAGAACTGTGACTGTCAATTCTTCTTCCTCCCCACCCTCTCCCCCGGTGCAAATCGCTGTGATTGGAGACATCCACAACCATTGGACCCCGGTGGATGCCCAACTCCTCCAAGCCCTTGCCGTTGATCTCGTCCTTTTTGTGGGAGATGTGGGCAACGAGGCGGTGGATTTGGTGCGATCGATCGTGGCCCTTCCCCTACCCAAAGCGGTGATTTTGGGGAACCATGATGCGTGGTACACCATGACCGATTGGGGCCGCAAAAAACGCCCCTACGATCCGAAAGTGGAAGACTGGGTTCAGGAGCAGCTCAACTGTTTAGGGGAAACCCACGTGGGTTATGGCTATTTAGACTTCCCTGACCTTAACCTCAGCGTGGTGGGTAGTCGGCCCTTTAGTTGGGGGGGGCCCAAGTGGCGCAATCGTAAGTTTTATCGCAGCCGTTTTGGGGTCAATAATTTTCAGGATTCCACTGCCCTCATTGTGGCGGCAGGTACGCAAGCCAGGGGCGATCGACTCATCCCGATCGGTCACTGTGGCCCCACGGGGCTGGGCGACGCGGCGGAGGATCCCTGCGGCCGCGACTGGAATCCGATCGGCGGCGACCAGGGGGATCCGGACTTTGCGGCCGCCATCGACCAACTTCAAAGCCAGGGCAAAACGATCCCCCTGGTTGCCTTTGGCCACATGCACCACAACCTACGCCATACCCAAACCCGTCTTCGCCGCATGGAGGTCACTAACCCTGACACCGGCACCCTATTCCTCAATGCGGCCCGAACCCCCCGTATCCAAATCCTAGACGATCAAACCTGTCATCACTTTGCCCTAGTGGAGCTAACGGGCGATCGGGTGACTCGATCGCGTCAAGTTTGGGTCACCGAGTCCGGTCAAGTCTGGGATGCGGACTTAGTGCAACCCCGGGCCACGGCCAAAGCTTTTAA
>JAYKIB010000065.1:0-2905 GCA_035285005.1 Prochlorothrix sp. | reverse complement strand
AGAAGGGTTAGTTAGCTGATATTGTAATAACAACCCCCATAGTGCTATGGAAAGGTTATTTCTGTCTCACTATGGGGGTTTTTAAGACTCAGATTTTTCAAATACTCGATTAATCGAGGTGCCCTAGGGTACCTCGATTAATTGGGTTAGGCGGCTTCGCCGCCTAACCCAAACCCTACTCCTTGCGTGGGCTGTCTCCCAAAAATTCGGATTAATCGAGGTGTCCTTTAAAAATCTAGATTTTAGGTGGGAACCTCCCACAGCAATCCGGACTTTAGGCAGGCGGCACCGTCGCTCGCCCTAATCCATCCCAATCCCCAATCAGCGTTTTCCAGCTTTTCTCGGCGATCGTTCAGCACTGATTTTGTATGACCCATACTCAAAGGGTCCCAGGCTCAGGGCTGTGGCGAACTGAGAGAATGTTTGGGAATCTAAGAGAATCCCCCTGCTCCCCTTGTAAAGGGGGGAGACGATCTCTTCTTCCCCCTCCAAATAAGGGGACTGAGAGGGATTCTGCAAGGACCTACGGCCCTTGGCCGAAGTTTCCCAACATCCTCCGAGGGAAAAGTTACAATCCAAGGGTGAGTCTACCAAGCCCGTATTGATCATCGGGTCAAATTGAGTGTGCTGTAACGATTGGCCCCTTACCCCTCACGTCTTGTGTTACCCAAAGTTTTATATGAATCGGACTTGAAAGTTTTCAAATTTTGGTTTGCGGATCTCATTCAGGATGGAGCCCACTACCAAGATGAACTTTTTTGTCGCCTTGCAACTTACCCCTTGAACGAGCGTGCCGCAGCCTACCAATTGAGTTCTCGCATCGGTCACAAGGGATATCGAGTTCTGCTGTCGGTCAATGATGCGGAATGTAGTCTCTGGGGAGCACTGCGTGAACCCATGACCCATGCCATTCTGCGAGGGGATGTGCTCTTGGAGCTACACACAACCCCCACCGTTCACCAACCAGCACCCGAATCATCTTTGACGGAATCCTATTCCTGAGACAACGGGACACCCTGGACAAGCTTGATCCAGGGATCTCCGTCAATCCGCCCTCATCCTTTTCGTCATCGTCCTTTCCTCTGTTGGATCCCCCCCCAATTCAGAGAGTTTGATACCATAGCAGCGGTTATCCGATAGCGGTCCCCGTGGGATGAGGCACAGGGATTAAACAGGGATTAAAATGTATCCCACTTCCGGCACAGTACACACAGCTTCACCAAAACGTTAACCGGGCACCTCGATTAATTGTAAAAGGCGGCGAAGCCGCCTTCCATAACCCTGATTCTGTCGTGGCCACTGTGGTCGAAATTTGAATTTTTCGAGGTACCCAACCGCCATCACTATCCTTCGTGGGGAGATCAAAATTCATGGGACAACTGCGTCCTTCATTCAAAGTTGTGGCGCTGGTCTTACTGGCGGTAATGGCCCTGCTGGCAGGAATGGGAGTCCATTATATCCAGGATAGGGGTAGAGAATTGGGCCTCGCCCACTCTTCAAATTCAAGTCTTGGCGTGGTCGTTCTGGACAATGCATCAACCGACGGTCCCCCGTCTACGGGTTCGCCTGGGTCCGATCCAGTCACCCCAACTCCAGCATTGGCAGCCTTAGCCGCTCCACCCCTGACTTCGGTGGAAGCATTTGAAGTTGCCCCCAGTGCATCGGATGCGCCCCCCCCGCCTGCCCAACCCCAACCCCAACTTGCTCAAGCGGGTCTAACACCACCCTACGAAATTCTTTGGGCTGATCCGACAAACTATGGCGATCGCTACAGCACGGATATTGATGGTCAGCCCGTCTATAACCAGCCCATTATTGTCCTCCATGAAACCGTCTACTCGGCGGATTCAGCGATTAATTTCTTCCGCACACCCCATCCAAATGAGAGTGATCAGGCAAGCTACCACACCCTCATTCGCCTCAATGGCACGGTGATTTATATGGTGCCGCCAGAGAAACGAGCCTATGGGGCGGGAAATTCAGTTTTTGTGGGACAAAACGGGATAGAAACGGTAAAAACCCATAAAAGCTATCCCCCCTCTGTCAATAACTTTGCCTACCATGTGTCCTTGGAAACGCCCTACGATGGCCAGGACGACAGCCCCAGCCATAGCGGTTATACGGAGGCGCAGTACCAGTCCTTGGCGTGGCTCATTGCCCAAAGTACCGTGCCGGATGACCGCATTACGACACACCGGGAGGTGGATCGATCGGAGTCTCGAATGGATCCCCGTAGCTTCGATCGACCTAAGTTTTTAACCCTACTGCACCAGCTCCGGGGCGTGAGTTAGGACGAGTGCTCCGAGTTGTGATTTGTCCAGGGGTGAATCCGCCCGAGCTAACCCAAAGCTTCTGTCGGGAGGTGCAGGCGGTTTGGCCCATCGATCGATCGCCTCCGGTTTTCTGGGTGGTTCCTCCGACGGTACCGCCATTTTCCCCCTGTCACCAGTGGAACTGGCTCCGTCATCAGCTTCGGGCTGAGGGATGGGGGGATGGGGGAGACTGGACGGGGAGCCAGAAAAACAGCGTGAAGGCTGTCGGTCAAAGGACAGCGAGTCGTGAAAAGGCAAGTCGTGAAAAGGCAAGTCGATCGGCGGGCATCTTGCCCCCGTTAGTCCCCCGGTCCTCTCCCCCATTACCAAGACTCACGTGGATTGCCTTTAGTGCGGGGGTTGTGGGTGCGTTGGGCTGTGCCCAGGGGTGGCGCTGGCGCGGGGGAACAGTGCAGGGCTTTTATGCTTTGGATGGCTGGGGAATGCCGGTGTTAGGAGACTTTCCGGTGTATCGCCTCAGTCACGATCGATTTACCCATGTCACCTCCGCCTGGTTGGGGACAGGGCGGGTGAGTTTCTATGCGGATCCGCCTGTAACGCATTGGGATTTGTGGCGATCGCCCGCCCAAGTC
>JAYKIB010000064.1:0-4854 GCA_035285005.1 Prochlorothrix sp. | reverse complement strand
TCAGGACACCGCCCGTTCGACTACGCTCAGGACACCGCTTCTCCTAAGCCAGGAGAAGGAGAGTGAGACTTCTTAAAAGTCCCTCTCCCGTTCTGGGAGAGGGATTTAGGGTGAGGGCCATTGCTGTAGGGGGTTCCTAGGGGGGTTTAACGAAAGTGGGATGCTCCCGAAGAAAAGGCTGTCCCCCCCTTATAAAGGGGGGTTTAGGGGGGATTCTCTTAGGTTTCCAAACATCCTCTGAAGGGCACCTTAAAGCATCAAGGTTCCCGCCCAGGAACCCACGCAAGAATCAGGGTTAGGGCGTGTGGAGAAGTTGCACCCCATAATTACATCGAGGTGTCCTTAATTCGGCCAATTTGAGGCCCGCGTGGCTAATACCGTTGTCGCCGATCGCTGGCATCAAGTTACGCTTATGGGTACTGTGATTGGATACCTCGCTGGGTACTGCGACTGGGTACCTCGCCGGCTACCTTAACTGGGTGGGTACTGTGATGGGCACCTCTTCTTTGGGGGCTTGCCTTCGATCGGTACCGCAATAAATTATGGTGGTCAGTTCCAGGTCCGTCGCATCCATCCTGTTCCTGCATTGCATCCCCCAGACCCACCATGGCTACGTCCCCGACCCAACTCACCCCGAAACAGCAAGCTTTTCTCGAACAGGTGCGTGCCTGGGGCACGGTGAACAGTTTGCGCCAATTTTGTCAGGCCCAGGAAATTGAGTTTAATTTTGCCAAGGGGTTCTGCCTGAGCGGGTTGGTCACGGACTGGCTTACGGTGGAAGAACAGGCTGACGCGCAGTGGCATTTAACGCCAAAAGGACGGCAGCGATCGGCGGCAGCAGCCCCAGTACCGGGCTGTACCCTGGCTGAGTTGCTGGCCCAGGGGGTTACCCAGATGGCCGAATTGCAAGAGCAGCTTGGGGATGAGTTTGCCGGGGAGTTTAGCGTTCTCCAACAGATAGGAGCGGTGATCTGTGATGCCACAACAGCAGGCGGCGCCAGCCTGTCGATCGCCAATCGCGCCGCCCTCGATCGCCTGTCCACAGCCCAGACCCTATTCCAGACCCTACAACGTGGTCCCCTCCCCCCGGAGCTGGACCCCAGTACAAACCCTAACGCCAGCACCGATCAAGAGGCACTGCAATGGCTCCAAAGCCAGGGACTCGCCAGTCTCCAGGGGGAGTCGGACTATCGCCTAGTGCCCCGATCGGCCCTTGAAGATCTAGTGTTTAGTCCCGGTGTCACCACCCTAACCAGCGAAATGCTCCTGTCCCAAAGCTGGCGGGAAGCCACCTTTAAGCCCTATAACATCCAGGATGCGGTCCCCAATATTCCCTACGGTCGCCCGAGTATTTTGGGGGAGTGTATCCAGCGAATTCGGGATCTGTTTTTGAATATGGGCTTCGATGAGATGGCGGGATCGATCGTGGAGTCGGCATTCTGGAATTTTGATGCGCTTTTCACGCCCCAGGACCATCCCGCACGGGATGAACAAGATACGTTCTATGTCGATCGGCCCGCCCTACTCCCCTTACCCGAGGATCCGGAACTGATCCAACGGGTCCAGGCTACCCATGAACAACACTATGGCAACGGGTGGACGGCGATCGAGGCGAGCCGCGCCCTCCTCCGGGCCCACACCACTCCTTTCACGGTGCGGAAGTTGTATGAAACCCAGGGCCAACCGGGAAAGTATTTCTCGATCGATCGAGTTTTTCGCAATGAGAATCTCGATCGTACCCATTTGGCTGAGTTTCACCAAATTGAAGGCGTTGTCATTGGGGAAATGCTTAGTATTCGCTCTTTAATGGGCTATCTCAGCTACTTTTATGAACAGTTGGGGTTTCAGGATCTCAAATTTAAACCCACCTACAATCCCTACACTGAGCCGTCTCTAGAGGTCTATGCCTACCACGGGCCGAGTGAGAGTTATTTGGAGGTGGGCAATTCGGGGATGTTTCGGCGGGAGATGTTGGAACCGTTGGGGTGTGGTGAGGTGTCAGCGATCGCCTGGGGGCTAGGGTTAGAGCGGATTGCGATGTTGCTGTATGGGGTCGATCGACTGGGGGATTTGATTGGTCCAGAGAGTCGCCTCGATCGGTAAACCCTATCCCCTGGGGGTGTCCCCTACACGGTTTCTTCTTCGGCAATCCCCGTGAGGACACCGGAGACAATCGCCAGGACGATCGCGCCGATAATAGCCGAGAGTACGTTGGTGATCTCTAGCCCTGGAGTGAGCTTATCCACTAAAACCAGGCTAATCACGTTCAAAATTGGCAGAAATAGCCCCAGGGTGAGGATAGTGACGGGAAGGGTCAGAATAAAGAGAATCGGGCGGACGATCGCATTAATAAACCCCAGCATGGCTGCGCCCACAATGGCATCTCCAAAGCCCCCCAGCGTGATACCGGGCACAAGAAACGCGGTCAGTAGTAGGGCCAGCGCTGTAAGGAGCCACGTGGTCAAAAACTTAGGCATTGATGGCAGTCTCCATAGAGAGGTCAACAGAGAGGTCAACAAAAAGAGTCATGCACCGGGGGGGGGACCTCAAGCACGTCTGTGGCTGGTGCAGTGCGATCGCGATCGCCAGGTTACATCGGACCCGTCTGGGGAGTGATCCCAAGTCGTGCAGGGGCACCGCGAAAGATCTAACTTTTAGCAAGATCGCCCCAGCAAGAATAGGGGCTTGGGGCGGCCCGAACGGAGTCGAAGCCCCCAATCCATTGAGGTGTCCCCAGGTACCCCAGGGCCATTCTTAGCCTAAAGCAGAATTTGAGGAACTGTGGAGGCGTCGGACTTCGGTTCTCTACACTGTTCTAGCGATCGTCACAGGTCTGGCCATCGCCCCCGATCGCCTCGCACACTCCTCAAACACACCAATCTGGCCGTCGCCCAGGGCATCTTTAACACCTCCCAAACACTCCAAAGCTTCGTCTGGCGACCCATGCAAGCGTCAGGGTTAGGGCACCTCGATGAATTGGGTGCATCCCGTTTTGGAAGCCCTCACCCTAAATCCCTCTCCCTCTTTGGGAGAGGGACTTTACGCCTAATTCCCCTTATTCCGGCTTGGGAGAAGCGGTGCCCTGAGCGCAGTCGAAGGGGGCTAGGGGATGAGGGCCAGACTCGCCAAAGTGAGATGCACCCGATGAATTGGGTTGGGCGGCGAAGCCGCCCAACCCAACCCTGATTTTTACGTAGGTCACCGGGCGAAAACTTTGGGGCACCTCGATTAATTGTGGCAGGCGGCGAAGCCGCCTGCCACAACCCTGATTCTGCCGTGGGCACCACGGTCGAAATTTGAATTTTTCGAGGTGCCCTTTGATTTTTCAAGGTACCCGTTAGAGAGCTGAGGTAACTTGAGCGGCTTGAGCCCGATCCCAGCCCTGCTGTTCCAGGGCACGAATCCGGGCGATCGTGCGGGAATACTGGAGATGCTTCAGCCAGAGAATCGCCGCATCATCACCGCTTTTGTAGTAGCGCTTACGTCGGCCAATCTGTTCAAAGCCAAATTTCTGATACAGCCGCAACGCCGGTATATTGGTTGTGCGCACCTCCAGGGTGGCCCACTCTAGCCGCCGATCGTAGGCCGCAATGAGCAACGCCCCCAGTAACACCTGTCCCCAGCCTTGACCTTGGTACTCCGGCGCGATCGCCAGCAAATTCACATGGGCCTCATCCATCACAGACCACAGGCAGGCAGTCCCGGCTAGAACCACCGATCGATCGGCCTTGGTAGTCCCATCTGGCATTGCCCCAACTTCAGCCACCTCAGCGATCATTGGCACCAGGCCCAGCAGCACACTTTGGGGGCGTTCCAGTTCCTGGCGGTAGCTCTCCAGGGACCACATGCCGCCCAAACAGCGTCGATCGAGATCCACCGCCGCCGGGAGAAAGGAATCCGTAAGGGGAGCCACCCGCCAGGGCAGTGACAGCATCCATGTCATAAACAGGTCACACTCAAGTTACTCACAGGCCAGTTACTCACAGGCCAGTTACTCACAGGCAAAGACACCTCGAAAATCTAGGTTTTAGAAGGGCACCTCGAAAAATTCAAGTTACCACCACGGTATCCACGGCACAACCGGGGTTATGGCCGGCGACGGCGCCGCCGGCCATAATTAATCGAGGTATCTAGAAATTTGATTCCACAGGCATAGGGACTATGGTGGGCGGCTGCGCCGCCCACCACACTTCATCGAGGTGCCCCTCAGAACCCCACATCAGCATCAGGTCTGGGTTAGGCGGCTGCGCCGCCCAACCCAATTCATCGAGATACCCTGACCCCACCCTGACCCCATTAATCCGTTGCCATTCGCATCCCATTGTCCAATAGACAGGGAATCATGGGACTATGGAGAAAGTTGATACGCCTGTGTTCTGACAGGGATTGGTCCACTGGGTTAGAATCCTAAGTCTTCCGCCGTCCAGCTTCAGAGCATTCAAGCCTCAACGTAACCTTAAATCACGTCACCGCAAAACAGAATTTTGTCGGGTGACCCCCACTAAACCCGCAGTGAGCCGTAGGGATCGGGAGTTGCATTGTCGCCTCTTTCCCCTTCCCCCGGTCCTGTCTTCGATTCCTTACAGCACTGTTGCGAACAGCACCGTATAAGAGGATGTTTGGAAACCTGAGAGAATCCCCCCTACCCCCTCCCTGTAAAGGAGGGGACGGTCTCTTCTCCTTTACAAAAGGGGGACGGCCTCTTCTTCCCCCTTCAAAAGGGGGATTGAGGGGGATTCGGCTAAGGGCCTACGGCCCTTAGCCGAAGTTTTCAAACATCCTCTAAGACAGGAGTTGCCTCGCCAAAGGCAGGCCAACCCCTAGATATCCCGTGCATCTGCAAGATGCTGTCCC
>JAYKIB010000063.1:0-11492 GCA_035285005.1 Prochlorothrix sp. | reverse complement strand
TCAGGACACCGCCCGTTCGACTACGCTCAGGACACCGCTTCTCCTAAGCCAGGAGAAGGAGAGTGAGACTTCTTAAAAGTCCCTCTCCCGTTCTGGGAGAGGGATTTAGGGTGAGGGCCATTGCTGTGGGTGGTTTCTAGGGGGGTTTAACAAAAGAAGGGGGCAGTTGCCAGAGTTCCCCGGAGACAAGGGGCGGGATTTGCTAGGATGAAAGATGCTCTCAGCCATGCCCCGATCGGATGCTCAACAGTTCCCCCGCTCCCGTTGACAATACCTCAGCCACGCCTCCAGCTGAGGCCAGCTTTACCTTCGATAGCATTGATGCGGCCTTAGCCGACCTCAAGGCGGGAAAATCGATCGTCGTAGTCGATGATGAAAACCGTGAAAATGAAGGGGATTTAATTGGAGCCGCCCAGTTTGCCACCCCCGATATGATCAACTTCATGGCGGTGGAAGCCCGAGGTCTGATCTGCCTTGCCATGACGGGCGATCGGCTGGATCAGCTGGAATTGCCCTTGATGGTGGACCACAACACCGACAGCAACCAAACTGCCTTCACCGTCAGTATCGACGCTTCGCCCGCCCTGGGGGTTACCACCGGTATTTCCGCCGACGATCGTGCCCGCACAATCCAGGCCGTGATCAATCCCCTCACCAAACCCAGCGACCTGCGACGACCGGGACATATTTTCCCCCTGCGGGCCAAGGAGGGGGGGGTTCTGAAGCGGGCAGGCCACACGGAAGCCGCTGTGGATTTGGCCCGTTTGGCGGGTCTCTACCCGTCCGGGGTCATTTGTGAGATCCAAAATCCCGATGGTTCCATGGCCCGTCTGCCCCAGTTGATTGACTACGCCCGTCAATTCAATCTCAGAATTATTAGTATTGCCGATCTGATTAGCTATCGGCTCCAGCATGAGCGCTTTATTGTCCGGGAAACCGTCGCCAACCTCCCCAGTGAGTTTGGCCATTTCCAAATTTATGCCTACCGTAACCTGTTAGATCACTCCGAGCATGTGGCGCTGGTCAAAGGGGACGTGAGCCGCTTTCGCCAGGAATCCGTCATGGTGCGGGTGCATTCGGAGTGCTTAACGGGGGATTCCTTTGGTTCCCTGCGATGCGATTGCCGGATGCAATTGCAAGCAGCCCTGAAGATGATTGAAAATCACGGCTCGGGGGTGGTGGTTTATCTGCGCCAGGAGGGGCGGGGAATTGGCTTGGTCAATAAGCTAAAGGCATACTCATTGCAGGATTTGGGACTAGATACGGTGGAGGCGAACGAGCGCCTAGGATTCCCAGCAGATTTACGTAATTACGGGATTGGTGCCCAGATTCTCAATGATTTGGGGGTAAAGCACATTTGTTTGATCACTAATAATCCCCGCAAGATTGCCGGTCTCAAGGGCTATGGTTTGGAAGTGGTCGATCGGGTTCCCTTACTGATTGAGGCGACTCCCTACAATTCCCAGTATTTGGCGACCAAGGCTGAAAAACTGGGCCATTTATTACTGAAGACCTATTTGGCGACCCTATCCTTACAGTGGCGCCAGGGAGATCTCTCGGTGACGGAGCAGTACCAGCGACTGGCGAAGGTGCGCACCCTGGCCCAGGAGTTGGGGCTTTTGGTCCAGGAGGAAACGCGACCGGTGGCGACGGCAGTATTTGGCCGCGATCGTCAGGTTTTGCAGTTGGGCTTTGACCAGCAGCAGCAAACCGACCCCCAGTGGTATAAACAGCCCGATCATCCCCATTGTCGGGCTCTGCTGCAACTGCTGGATCGTTTGATCACCTGGCCGGAGCTAAAAATGTTGGAGTTCTTGCTGTCCAATGGGTCCGATAGCTTCACAGGGCTGCAGGAGCAACTCCAACGTCAGGCGCTGACGGTGGAGGATTTAGCAACCTGTGCGGGCGATCGATTTGATACACAGCGGGTTTATCGGATGGAACTCGCGGAATCGGACTCAGAGTAACCGATGGCCTCTTTTTTACTCACCTCCTTTGACATCTGGCTGACGCACCACACCCACAACAGCTCCGATCAGGTGTTGGGTTTACTGATGCAGCAGCAGCGGCTGCCAGCGGACTGTCAATTGTTGCGGTGCTTACCGGTGGAGATTGAAGGAGCATTTGGGGCGGTGCAAGCCGCGATCGAGCAGTTTCAGCCAGATTTTGTCATTTGTTGTGGAATGGCGGAAGGACGATCGAGTCTGGATTTAGAACAACAGGCGATCGACTGTCCTATCCAAGCCTCTGCTGAGAACCCCAGCGCTGATGATGGGATGGCGGGCAATCCCCACCCTAGGCGAGACTGGGGGCAAAACGCCAGACAAAACTCTAGTCACACTCCTAGATCTGAGGATTTCCAAGAAAATCCACGAGTTCTTCAAACTCAGATCAACTTAGTCAGTCTTATTCCGGATTTGACCCAAACCTGCATTAGCACCGATGCCGGTCGTTTTGTCTGTAATGGTCTCTACTTTCGGGTGCTGGACTGGATCGATCGCCACCGATCGGCCAGCCAAGCGCTCTTTATCCATGTGCCCTGCATCACACCGGACAATGAAGCGGCGATCGTTGCGGATTTTGGCACTCTGCTCGATCGCCTCAATGCCTAAAGGCTCGGTGCAGAAATGCTAGGTTAAGACCTGTAAACTTACGGATTCTGTTCCCCTATGCCCCCCGTTGCGCCTGTCCCCCCCCAGCCTCTGCTTGCGGAATGTCATCAGCGTCGCCAGCGCTTAATGGAGAAAATTGGCCAAGGTACCGCGATTTTTTCCAGTGCGCCCACGGCAGTCATGCACAACGATGTGGAATATAACTTTCGCCAAGAGAGTGACTTTTTTTACCTGACGGGTCTGGTGGAAGCTGAGGCGATCGCGGTTTTAGCCCCCCATCATGATGAACATCAGTTTATCCTCTTTGTCCAGCCCAAGGATGCCGAAAAAGAGACCTGGAGCGGCTATCGTGTCGGGGTGGATCAGGCCCAGGAATTGTACGGTGCCGACGCAGCCTACCCTCTGGATGAACTGGATGAAAAATTACCCCAGTACCTGACCCAGGCCGATCGAATCTACTATCACCTGGGTCACGACGAAAAAACCAATGCCCAAATTCTGCGCCACTGGCGTGCCCAACTGCGCAAATACCACAAACAGGGCAGTGGCCCCCTGGCGATCGAAGATGCTAAGTTCCTGCTGCACCCGTTGCGCTGTGTGAAAAGTGAGGGGGAACTAACCTACCTGCGACGGGCAATGGATGCGGGAATTGAGGCCCATTTACGGGCCATGGATTATGCTCGTCCGGGACTCTACGAATTTCAGGTACAGACGGAAATGGAGTACGTTTTCCGTCAACACTTTGGTGAAGGTCCGGCCTATCCCTCGATCGTCGCCTCCGGTGGGAATGCCTGTATTCTGCACTACACGGAAAATAGTCGCCAAATGCAAGACGGGGAGCTGCTGCTGATTGATGCGGGGTGCTCCTACGGCTATTACAACTCTGATATTACCCGAACTTTTCCAGTGGGCCAGAAGTTCACAGCTGAGCAACGAATTCTCTATGAATTAGTTCTGAATGCGCAAACCCAGGCGATCGCAGCGGTCCAACCGGGTAGATCCTGGAATGAGTTCCATGATATTGCGGTGCGGGTCATGGTGGAGGGCCTGCTGGAGCTAGGGCTGCTCCAGGGGGATCTGGACGAGATTATCAAGGAAGAGAAGTATAAGCCGTTTTATATGCACAAAACTGGTCATTGGCTGGGTCTGGATGTCCATGACTCGGGTCTCTATAAGGTGGGCGAAGAGTGGTTGCCCTTCCAGCCGGGGCAAGTGGTCACGGTGGAACCCGGTCTCTATATCCGACCTGACTTTAAACCCGCCGAGGGTCAGCCGGAGGTTCCTGAGCGCTGGCTGGGGATTGGGATTCGCATTGAAGATGATGTGCTGGTGACACCCACCGGCAACGAGGTGCTTAGTGCAGCGGTTCCCAAGGCGATCGACGAGCTGGAAAATCGGAGCTAATTGCCCCGGGGCAATCTGCCGGGGGTCAAGGAAGCCGGATTCTGGTGTCGTTTCTCCACGGGCCTCCCAATGAATTAGGGTGGGCGATGCAACCGCCCACCCAAACCCCTAACTTTTGTGTGGGTACCTCGATTGATTGGGTTGCGCGGCGAAGCCGCGCAACCCAACCTTGATTCTGCCGTGGGTACTGCGGTGAGGATCTGGATTAATCCAGGTGCCCACGTGGGCGATCGTCCCCAAATTTGCCTTAATCCAGGTGCTCGTTCTTCTCTCTTTCTCAAACTCTACCCATCTCAATAATGATGAATTCCCAGGCAACGACCGTCATTGGGGCCAAGCCATTGATTGAACTCAATAATGGTACGAGTACCCTAGTATTTCAGCTCACCGAAGCCCAGCACCGCCTTGGGCGTGACCAATCTTGGGCAGACTTGGCACCGGATCAGGAAGACCAGTGGCAGGTGCTTTCCCGGGAACATGCCCGACTGATCCAAGGCCGAGAAGGGTATCGAATCCTAGATGGTAATGGGGAGAAGTCGAGTAGTAATGGCTTGTTTTTTAATCACCAAAGAATTGATGGTAAAACTGGCTATTTGCTCCAGCATGGAACGGTCATTGAAATTGGCCAGAACCCTGCGAATCAGATTCGTCTCACCTATTACGATCCCAATGACGATCGACCCATCACCCCCACCACCTATCGATCGCTGGATCTGAGTCAGCTTCAAAGCTCAGAAAAAGTGATTCTCGGTCGATCGACCGGTCAGGGATATTATAGCTTCTCCCTGGAATCTCCCACGATTTCCCGAGAACATGCCTATATTACACGGATTCACGCAAGCGATCGGTATCAAATTCAAGATAACAGTGCGAACGGTACTTTTATTAATGGGCAACGGATTTGGAAACCCGTTGAGCTAACTGACGGTGCCATTATTAATATTGGTCCCTTTAAGGTACTGTTTCGAGGCTCGAAACTAGAACTCTGTGACTCTGGTAGTTCGATTCGTCTGGATGCGCACCATGTGGTGCGCAAGGTGATGGTTAAAGGCCAGCCGCGCCAGATTCTAAACCATGTTTCTTTGCCGATCGAACCGGGTCAACTGGTTGCCCTTGTGGGCGGGAGTGGTGCTGGGAAATCAACTTTAATGAAATCGCTCTTGGGGATTGAACCACTGGAGCCGGTGACGGGGGTTTCCCATGCGGGTGTTTACCTCAATGGGGTTGATTTACGGCAGAACTTCCAGCTTTACCGGACCCAAATTGGCTACGTTCCCCAGGATGATATTGTTCACTATAATTTGCGAGTTGAGGAGGTTCTAAGGTTTGCCTGTAAACTGCGCTTACCTCCGGATGCAGATGGGGAGCAGGTGATTCATGAAACCCTCAATCGGGTCCAGTTAACCCATGTGAAAGAGACCTTTGTGCGGGATCTGAGCGGTGGCCAGCGGAAGCGCGTGAGTATTGCGGTGGAGCTCTTGGCGGACCCGAAGCTCTTCTTCTTAGACGAGCCCACGTCGGGCCTAGATCCTGGCCTCGACAAACAAATGATGCTATTGCTGCGCAAACTGGCGAATGAGGGCAGAACTATTGTTTTGGTGACCCATGCCACCAACAACATCAAAGAATGCGATCGACTGGCCTTTATGGGTCGGGGAGGCTACCTCTGCTACTACGGCCCTCCGGAGGAAACGGTCCAGTTCTTTGAGATGGGAGCCAATTCAGACTTTTCTGATATTTATATCAAGCTGGATCAAGAACAACAGGAAAACGGCGTTGTTGTTCCTGTCGATAAAATTGTCCAAAATTGGTCCCAACGTTTTCACCAGTCGGCCCAGCATGAGCAATATGTGAAACAAAAGTTGGGTAACTGCAACGAGGGGCAAGCCGCGACTCCCGCCAGTCCTCCCCCTGCGCCGGTTCAAACCTCGCCGGTGCAACAGTGGCTCTATTTGGCTCAGCGCTACGCCACCCTCATGTGTCGCGATCGGTTTAGCCTCAGCCTCTCCCTGCTCACGGCTCCCCTCACCTTGATTATTCTCACCATTGCCCTCGGTGACGATGCGCCCTTTGCTCCCCTGGAGGAGCTGGTCGTGAGCCAGGCGCCCCTGGCCCTGCGGGTGTTGTTTATTTTCACCTGTTTGGCGATTTGGGTGGGCCTATCCAGTGCAGTGCAGGCGATCGTCAAGGAAATCAGTATCTATCGCCGCGAGCGTTTGGTTAATCTGGGGATTCTGCCCTACCTCGGCTCCAAGTTGGTGACCCATGGCGCGATCGTGGTGCTGCAAACGCTTCTGATCACGGTGACTGCACTCCTGGCTTTTGAGCCCCCTGCCGCTGGGCTGATTAGCTGGCCGATCGGATTAGCGTTCACTACCTTTTTGACCCTCATGACTAATATCAGTTTGGCTCTGATGATTTCCAGTTGGGTGGAGAACGAGGATCAAGCCAATAGTATTTTGCCGCCGATTATGTTGATGCAGATTATTTTGTCGGGGGTGCTGTTTAAGCTGGAGGGCTTGGGTAATATTTTGTCTGGCTTCACCATGAGTCGGTGGGCCACCAATGCCTATGCTGCGATCGTCAACCTCAATGCCATGGTGCCGGAGCCAGTAATACTGCCGGATGGGACAGAAATGGAAGCGATTTTTGAAACTTCACCGATGTATGAGGCGACCTGGGGTAATCTTGGCCTTTGTTGGTTGATGTTGGGGCTCCATTTAGGGGGTTATCTGGGGTTGACGGTCTGGGGACTGAAGCGACGAGACATCGTATAAAACTGGGTATGGAACTTGGACACCTCGACGCATTCAAATTTTGAGGAAATGACCCCCGCAAGTGTAAAGGCTGTGGCGTGCGGCGAAGCCGCACGCCACAACTAATCGGAGTACCCACCTGTGTAGAACCCCAGCCATGTAAGGGGATCGGGATGCATTGGATTGGGCAGCTGTGCTGCCCCCACAGAAACTTTTCGATCTTGTTCGGGCACCTCGATTAATGGGGTTGGGCGGCGAAGCCGCCCAACCTAACCCTGACTCTGCTGTAGGCACGCCGGTGAAAATTTGAATTAATCAAGGTGCCCGTTCGATCTACTGAGTCTAGGTGTTACAGTGATGGCATCAAGGTGGCACCCAACCCAACTAGGGGGTCAAGGTGAGTTTGTCATCCCTCCGGTTTCATGACAACGGACAGATACACGAAGGAGTGCCCCCTGAGCAGCGGGAGATCACTGCTGCAACCAGTCGCGATCGAGTATCTCAATTTACTTTGATCTCAGCCCTAGGGCGTGTCATCAATCTAAGTACCGGACAAAAAAGTGATCAGCATGGCCCCAAACCCTTGTAGACTAAGCATTTGAGGCTGATCGCCTAAAACCCTTGTATAGTAGGTATTTCCAGGGTTTTGTCCGGTACAGAGGTCATCAATTCACTGTAGAAACCTTGGGATATCAGCGTTACACGCCCGCCTCAGTTGTCGGATCTAGGGCCTGTATCCCTGATTCTGAGGGTAGTCTAGGGTTAAACGATGACAGCCCCTAGAGTTCCCCCGTTCCTGCGACCTCGTCTGCAACCCATGGATATAACCTTGCCCTCGGCCTTTCCTGTGCATTTCGTCAATGGTCATCAAGCCTTGGCGTTGGAAATGACCCCGGCTTTAGAGTTATCCCAAGCTCTAACTCTTTTGCAACTTCAACCCTCCCGTCCCATCCTCGTTCTGGTGGGGGGAGCGAGTGGCCTTCAAGACTCCCATTTCGATGTCCTCAGCCACCTATTTCAAGACAGTCTCTGTCCGTGGCTCCAAGCACGGGGGTTTGGGGTGGTGGATGGGGGAACTGAGGCGGGCATCATGCAGTTGATGGGGGAAGCCTACCACCAGACCCAGTGTAGTTTTCCGCTGGTGGGGGTTGCGGCCCAGGGGACGATCGTCCTTCCCCAGGACCCTAGCGATGCCACGGATGAGCGGGCCCAACTGGATCCCCATCATCCATTCTTTTTGCTGGTACCCGGTCAGGACTGGGGCGATGAAGCCCCCTGGTTGGCGAAGTTGGCCCACTGTTGGGCGGGATCTCACCCTTCTGTGACGTTGGTGGTAAATGGGGGGGGCATTACGTTTCAGGATGTGGCGGAAAGTGTGGCGCTGGGGCGGCCAGTGGTGGTAGTGGCGGGGAGTGGGCGAACAGCGGATTCGTTAGCGGCGGCGCTGGAGGGCGATCGAAGTGATGCCCAGGCTTCGGCCCTGGTTCAGTCGGGTTTGATTCATTCGATTCATTTGGAGCAGGCGTCTCAGGATATGTTGGCACTGCTCGATCGGTTAATTGCGGTTTATAGCGGCTAAGAGGATATTGATAAACCTAGGGACACCTCGATTAATGGGCACCTCGATTAATTCAAATTTTCACCGGAGTGTCTACAGCAGAATCAGGGTTGGGTTGCGCGGCTTCGCCGCGCAACCCAATTAATCGAGATGGCTCTAAGAAAAGACCATCTCCCCCTTGCAAAGGGGGGGACGGTCTTTTCTTCTCCCTTCAAAAGGGGGATTCGGCAAAGGTCTACGACACCTCGCCGCAGGTTTAAACATCCTGGGCACCTCGAAAAATTCAAATTTTCGCCCAGTGACCTACCTAGGAATCAGGGTTGTGGAGAGCGGCGAAGCCGCCCTCCACAATTAATCGCGGTGCCCATTCTCTAAGACTGGCTCCGTAATCGCTAAATTACATAGGCATCCTTGAGGGCCCAAATGACTAAGGCCGCGATCGACCCTAAAATCACCACAGCAGAGACCAAAATAACGCCAGGGCTATCTGCCCCGTTAAATTTCATGATGCCACGGTTGAGATCAGTCATGGTTGAGATTTCTCCAACAATAGCGTTCAATTGCGATCGGCTTAGTGCGATCGATTTGAGTTACAGCGGCCATCAGTTGCACGAGGGCTAGAAATCGGGATGTATCCCGCCAAAGACGAGGGACATCCAGTTGGACCTCAGCCTTAGCCGCTATCAATCGAAGATGGGGGAAGGCTCCCAGCCGTGTCGGTCTCCAGTTGCCTAGACTCAGTCGATCGTTAAGAACCGGTCTTTGCTGTCTTGCAGGGTTAGGGGAGGGAGCTACGCTGCTTCCACCACAACCTGGGGGTGACTGAGACGTTCGGCACTATCCTTTCAGTGCCATATCAGTGCCATAGTGTAGCAGGGGAACCGGTCAATCAGGGACTCCCTGGGTCTATGGTTTGGAGGGGAGATGGCTCGGGATGAGCCACTGGGAGCGGTTTCCCGTGAGCAGGACCAATATTGGCAAGACCCACAAGGACACCTCGAAAAATCCAAGTTTTCGCCCAGTGACCCACGCAATCATCAGGGTTGTGGCAGGCGGCTTCGCCGCCCAACCCAATCAATCGAGGTGCCCCTACGAGAATCCCCCCGCACCCCTCTTTATAAGGGGATAAGGGGACGGCCTCCTCAGTCCCCCTTCAAAAGGGGGACTGAAGAGGGTTCTGCAAGGGTCTATGGGACCTAGCCGAGGTTTCCAAACATCCCCTAAACCCAGTGGGTGTGGTTGGGGGACCGTTATGACGGAAAATGGCAGGTAAAGGGAGAGCGAGCCTGCTCTTCCGTTGCCGTGAACTATGCCTAAGGTACGACCGATCGAGCAAAGTCTGGAGAACTTTCAGAGAGTTCAAAGATTTGTATGGGTTTGTGAAAATGCGTTGCCCCCCGAGGGAAATGGCTGCGCGAGAGTGGACCCGTTTGATCTGGGCCAAACCTTGTCACCTTGAACCTATGCTATTTGCGTTTCCTCGACTCTTGCTGGCCTCGGCGCCACTGCTCTGGGTATCCGGTGATTTCTGGATCTCCAGCGATTGGCTAACGTTATTCCATGGGCAAGGAGGCCGGCTTGAATGTATCGCGCTGGGGCTGGGGATTGGGGGAACGGGAGCGGGATATTTGCTGTGGCGCATCGGACAACTGAAGGCGCAGCAACGGCAATGGCTTTGGTTGAAGCAGGCATTCGAGGCGTTTGTCACCGCCAATTTCGACCCGGATCACGCCCCCAATGGCAATCTCACGGGTGACCCGGCACAGCGGCTGGCCCAAATTATGAAAGTACCGCTTGATGACGAGCACCATCCGCTCCAGTATCTGCTGTACTGCGCGGAGGATATTACCGAGCGTTACCAGGCCGAGGAGGCCCTGAAAGCCAGTGAGTTACGCTACCGCCATTTAATTCACAACCTGAATGCGGGGGTGGTGGTTCACGATGCCCACACGGCAATTCTTCTGTGTAATGCGAAGTCGGCGGAGCTACTGGGGCTGTCCCAGGATGAAATGATGGGGAAAACAGCAACGGCTCCCGAGTGGTATTTCGTAGGAGGCGATAGTCAGCCCCTGCCGCTGGCGGAGTATCCGGTGCATCGAATTTTACGGACGGGGCACAGCATCCGGGATCAGGTGGTGGGTATTTACCGGGCGGATGGTTCCCTGGTGTGGGTGATCGTGAACGGGTTCCCGGAGCTGGATGAACAGAACCGAATCACCCAGATTGTGGTGACATTTTTCGATATTAGCCGTCTACATCGCATTGAGGCGGCCCTGCGCCAAAGTGAGATCCAGCTCAACACAATTATTAACACCACGGCCTATGGCATCTTGATCCTTGATGCTGATGGGGTAATTCAGTTTGCAAACCCAGCGGCGGCGGTGCTCTTTAATCGCCCGCAGCATCAGTTGCTCGATCAGCATTTGGGGATTCCTGTGCTGGGCGATCGGGTGACTGAGGTGGAGATTCCCCAGCCCGATGGGAGCTTGAAGGTGATTGATTTGCGGGTGGCGGCCCTGGAGTGGAACCATCAACCGGCCCAATTGGTGTCGCTCCAGGATATTACCTCCCGTAAACAAATGGAGCAGCAGTTGCGCCATGAGGCTCTCCACGACTCGCTCACGTCGCTACCCAATCGCACTTTCCTTTTAGAACGACTGGACTTGGCTCTCAGTCGCAGTTTGTACCACATGCAACAGCATCTCTTTGCGATTCTCTTTATTGATCTCGATCGCTTCAAAATTATCAATGACAGTTTGGGACATTTGGTGGGGGATCAGCTTTTGGTGCAGGTGGCCCATGTGCTGCAGCAGCAGGTGAAAGTGGGGGATGTGGTGGCTCGGTTTGGGGGAGATGAGTTTGTGGTGCTGCTGGAGGACTATCCCACGTTAGGCAGTATTATTCAGGTCACGGAGGCAATTCAACGGGGTGTATCCCACTTTCGCAGATTCACCCTCATCCCCCAGCCCCTTCTCCCAAGCCGGGAGAAGGGGAGTGAGACTTCTTAAAGTCCCTCTCTCGTTCTGGGAGAGGGATTTAGAGGATGTTTGGAAACCTAAGACAATCCCCCCTAACCCCCCTTTACAAGGGGGGGACAGCCTTTTCTTCCCCCTTCAAAAGGGGGACTGAGGGGGATTCTGCCAGGGCCTACGGCCCTTGGCC
>JAYKIB010000062.1:0-10283 GCA_035285005.1 Prochlorothrix sp. | reverse complement strand
ACAGCAATGGCCCTCACCCTAAATCCCTCTCCCAGAACGGGAGAGGGACTTTTAAGAAGTCTCACTCTCCTTCTCCTGGCTTAGGAGAAGCGGTGTCCTGAGCGTAGTCGAACGGGCGGTGTCCTGAGCGTAGTCGAACGGGCGGTGTCCTGAGCGCGGTCGTTGGCTTCGCCTGCCCGGAGGGCATAGGGGGCTGGGGGATGAGGGTGAATCTGCGAAAGTGGGATACACCCCTTTTCTCTTCAAAAGGGGGACTGAGGGGGATTCCGCCTAGGGCTCAATTTCGCAAAACTGACTGAGGCGTAACCCTCCGTTAACCCACGGGCTCTCCGGCTAGGAGCAAGTCTAACTGGCGTAGTTCATCTAAAAATAGTGTTTCTTTGTAGTCTTCCCCCAGCAACTGGCTAAACCCAATCAGGCGCAACAGATAGGTGCGGGCAACGCTGAGCTCACCCCGATCGTGGTGGAAGTCATAAAACGCTTGGACTGCCAAAAACTGCTGAAAAGTATCTCCCAACTCCTGGGCGAGCGCTACCCGTTCCGTCATCAAATCCATCGCGCGTTCCAGGCGACCCACCGTGAGGTGGGCCTCGGTCAAGCCCGCCATGGCCCGCAACTTGGCATAGGGTTCCTCTAGGGCATCGGCCAGATTGAGCGCTGCGCCATAGGCCCCGATCGCCTCATCATAGAACCCGAGGCTCCAATAGGCTGTGCCCAAATGGTTCAGGGTATTAATCTCACCCGCCGGATTATCCCCCCGCTGGCGGAAGAGCAGCGCTTCTTCATAGAGCTTGACTGCCTTTTCCGCCTCGCCCCGACCCGCCGCCACCAGGCCCAAATTGCTGAGGGACAAACCCTGGCCTTCCAGGTCGTCAATGTCTTGGGCAATGGCATAGGCTTCCTCAAAAGCCACTTCTGCCACATTCAAATGCTCCTGGGTTCCCCCCTGGATGAGCACCATGCCTAAATTATTGAGGGCAAACATCTGGCCCTGAAAGTCCCGCCGCAACCGAGCCACGGAAAGCCGCCGCCGTAATGCCTGTTCAGCAGCGCGATAGTCCCCTCGATCGCCCTGGGTCAGTCCAATCAGATCCAGGGTTAAGCCGACCCCCTCATCATCCCCCACTGTTTGGTACTGCTCCAATGCCGCCTCCCAGGTGGCGATCGCCTTGAGGTAAGACCCCTTGCGATAGTGGGCGTCACCCTGGCGCAGCAGTTGATCGGCCTGATCCCGTTGGGGTCCAGCGGTACCGTTATTGCGCTGGGGCTGCAACTGGTCCAGGAGTGGCCCGCCACTGGGACCAAAATCGCGGTCAATCTCGCGGTCAATCTCGCGGTCAAGGTCGAGCCCTCGATCGCGTTCCCGTTCAATTCGGATGGGGAAGGGACGTTGGGCGATCGTGTGGGTGATGGATTGGCGAGCTGGTTGGGTGATGGATTGGCGGGCCGAGTGGCTGGCGGCCTGGGCGAGTGCCGGAAGACCCCAGACCCCGAGTAGGCTCACCAGACCCACGGTTGTCCAACCGGTGCGGCTCCGGATGATCGAGGAGAAGGGAGACAGAAAACGGGACGAGATCACGATGGTTTCTCCAGGCGTAGAAATCACAGCAGTGGGGAGTGGAGCGGGGAAAGGTGGAGCGGAGGAAGAAGGGGCGTGGGGCAAGGGGAGCGGGGATAGGTGAAAGCGTGAAGCGAACTGCGTTGCAGGGTTGGATTGGGACGAACACCTTGGATTGGGAGGGACGACTTTGTGTTGCCCCAAACCGGTTGGTAGGGACAGGGTGAGGGAAGTCCCCGCGCAGCGGGGAGTCCCGCCTCAGCTGGGTCCTCAATGCCGTGGCCCTGGCTCTAGCCGCTGGCATGGATGCGGGGGTGGATCACCAAGACCGTTGGTTCTGGATCGGTCTGTTCGGTGGGCTGACCTGTGCGGTGGGCTGACCTGTGCGGTGGGCTGATCGGTTCGGTGAGTTGATCTGTGCGGTGAGTTGAGCTGGGTTGCCGTGGGGCCTTTTGTTGGTTTTCCGCTGGGGCTTGGGGTCACTGCCTCGCTGGGTCGATCGTTAAGCCCGTAACCCTGAGTTCCCATAGACTTGCACCCTGAACCGCCAAGCTAAATCTGCGAAACCCGCCGCGATCGATAGAGGAGGGAAGAGGGGACGAGTTAGATTGCAAACCCCGCCGTGAGGGATTCGGTTCGGGGTGAAAAGGGTGAAGACTGGGGACGTTGGGGGGCGGTGGCGGGCCGGGACGGGGTTTGGGTTGCTGGGACACTGGGATTGACCACTGCCGCGAGTGCCTCTGCTCCCGCCGATCGATCGCCCAGAGTTTGGCCGTCCAGAGTTTGGCCGTCCAGAGTCTGGCTGCTCAGCGCTTTGTCCTCCAGACCATACAGCTCCCGGATATCCTGGGGAAGATCGGCCAGGAGTTCCGTCTGGGCCGCATCCAAGCGTTGGCGCACCTCCGCCGGGGCGATCGCCTCTCCCTCTGCCCGCAGATAGGCCGAAATTCGCGTCTCACTCCAGCGGAAGGTTTCCCCCATGATCAAAATCAATCGGTTTAGGGGATCGATCCGATCGAGGGACTGGTTCATGTAGCACCACAGCACCGGGGGTGCGGCCTCCAGGTTATAGGCGATCGCTTCCACCGGCGGCAACTGGGCTTGGTTAATGCACTGGGCTGTACTTTGGATCAGCCAGCTTTGGAGGGTGGCCTTGGCCGGAGCCTCTGGCTCCGATCGGCGGAGATCGATGCCGCCCAGCTCGTAATAGAGGTGTCGCCAGGTGAGGGCAAATAAATAGTCGCCTTGGACGGGGGAGGGAACCGAGTGTCGAATCAGGGTATAGACCACCGGGCTGTAGCGGCAAAAGATGGCCGCAAAGTAACATCCCTGCTCCGGATACCGCTGAAACAGGGTGAGCAGCTCCTGGTCACTCCGTTGGGCCAGAGCTTGGGCCAGGGGATGATTCGATTCGGGAAAGCGGGGAATCTGCACGGTGCTCACCATCCAAGGACAATTTTGCCCCTGAGTTTAGCCTACTTTGTCCCAAATGCCTCCCCCCTTTGGCGGATTTTTGCCGTTTCTCCTGCGATGAGGGCGAGGATGCGGATGTCGCGATCCTATGGCAGTTGCTCCGTTGCTGTGCTGGAGAGGGTTCCCGTCGCGGCCTCGGGTAGTACCGTCTGGGGGGAGGCGGAGGGATCGGGCTGGAGCAATTGCTTAAATTCCGCTAGAAGCCCATCCTGTTGGGACCGGAATAAATCCAAATCCACCCCCTGGTTCAGAATGGCGAAACACAGGCTGGGCTGACGATCGAGGGAATCGGCGGGGGAGTTGCCTTGGGGGACTAGGCCACCCAGGGTACTCACGTTCCAGAGCGTACCGGTTTTGGCGATCGTGCCCGTGGGTAAATCTCGATTGTCCAGGGTGCCCGCATCCTGCCATGCGATCGGCATCACATCCGAGAGCCCCAACCCTTGGGGCTCGAGCTGCTGGGCAATGTAATTGAGAATGCGGCAGACACCTCGGGCCGAGATCTGGTTCTCGGGACCGAGGCCCGAACCATTGATCAAGGTGATCTCTTCTGCGGGAATCTGGGTGATGGCTTGTACTTCTTGGGTTAACACTGCCCCACCCCCCAGCAGGTCCGCCAGCAGGTCCGCCATGATGTTGTTGCTGAATTTGTTCATTTCCTTAAGCAGGTCCACTAGGGGCAGCGAGGGCTGGGTGACCAAAACCTGTAATGTGTCCCGCTCCGGTACCGATCGCACCACAACCCCCCCTTGAATTTCCACCTGGGGCTCTGGGGTGCCCGTCGGGAGCGTTTGGAATTGCTGGATGGCTTCCCAACCCCAGAGGCGTGCGTCCAATCCTTGGCGCAGCAGTTCACCCGCTAAGCTGCGATCGCGCTCGAAGTTCATGACAAAGATTGGATCGGCATCGATGACTAAATTACCCGCCACCTGGGAAATCCCCAGGGTATTGAGCCGGTTCCCCAGGGCGATCGCCGACTCCCAGACATAAAACGGGTCGGCTCCCCCCAAAACCACCAGGTCTCCCTGCAGGACACCCTCCACCACGGGACCGGTGGTCGCAATGCGGGTGAAAAAACGGTAGTCTGCTGCCCAGCGCTCCAGGGCCAAGAGTGTGGTTGCCATTTTGGTAAGGGAAGCCGCAGGCAGCGCCACGTCGGCTTGGTAGCCTCCAGACCTGCCCTCACTGGATTCCACCCACACTGCCTGAAGGTTGGTATCCATGCCCTGGGTGGTGAGGCGCTCCATGTAGGTATTGACGGCGGCTTGCAGGTCAGGATCGAGGGGGAGAACGGCCAGGGTGGGAGTGGGAGTGGGGGTTGGGCTCGGGTCAGCCGTGTCGATGGCAGTGCGAGGGAGATTCAAGGCTGGGTCAGAAGGGCGGGGTGTGAAGGGGTTAGGGCGATCGGTGCCGGGGGATTGCTGCCACAGCAGGGTTGCGACTACCAAGCCGCCGAGAATGAGACCGCCAGAGTAGATGTGTTTCATCACGAAATTTGTCCGTGGACGTAGGGCGCGGGTGTGTTGGGGAGGGGTGAGATCTCCGGACCTCGATCGTGAATTCTAGAACTATATAGGAGTTCACCTCGACTGATTGTGGCCCGTGGCGCAGCCGTTGGCCACAAGCCTAATTCTTGTGTAGGCTACGTCCCAAACCCCTAGGGTTTGCGAGGTGCCCGGATGACGGATCCTGAGAGGATGTTTGGAAACCTAAGAGAATCCCCCCGAACCCCCCTTTCTAAGGGGGGGATAATTTTTGCTTCCCCCTTTCTAAGGGGGGATAGCCTTTACTTCCCCCTTTCTAAGGGGGGGATAGTTTTTGCTTCCCCCTTTCTAAGGGGGGATAGCCTTTACTTCCCCCTTTCTAAGGGGGGGGTAGTTCTTGCTTCCCCCTTCAAAAGGGGGACTGAGGGGGATTCTGCAAGGGCCGTAGGCCCTTGGCCGCAGTGTCCAAACATCCTCTGCATGACAGATTGTATAGAACACCTCGATTAATTGGGTTGGGCGGCTTCGCCGCCCAACCTAACCCTGATTTTTACGTGGGTCACTGGGCAAGAGCTTTGATTTTTCGAGGTGCCCCACAGAACACCGGGTAAAATAACAGGGGGATGAGCGTGTAACGCTGACATCGCAGGAGCCCTACAGTTAATTGATGACACGCCCTAGGCCGATGCTACGCAACAGGGCGGTGGCGATCGATCGCCTGGTGACTGCCAATTCTCAACCGATCGTGCTCTTTTGGCCCGACTCTCTGCACTGGGTTTTGGCATCTTTGGTTTCTAGCCCTTGGTTTCTAGCCCTTGGCCCTGCGCCGTGTCCTTCCGTGCTTGCGGCCTCTTTTTCCTACCCTGAATTCTGCGGTTACTACAATGTCTGCCCCCTCGTCCCTGTCTCCCACCCTTGACTCGACCCAACTTCAGCAACTCCAATCTGAGGCCCTCAAACTTCGGCAGGCTCAACGGGCCTACGAGGCGAATCAGGAGCTGCTGAAGGGTGCTGTCCGGCTTGCGCACACCACGAAGAGCCAGTTCTTGATGAAGTCCACCCTTCAACATGTGCTTCGGGTGGTGAATCAACTGGCGGGGGCCGAGTCTAGTAGTTTGTTTTTGATCGATAAGTCTGGTGTCTTTCTGGAGAGTATCCTGGCCCGAGGCCCCGTCATTCAGGAAATGAAGCAAAACCTGATTGGTCAGGTGCTAGACCAGGGCTTAGCGGGCTGGGCGTATCGTAACCAGCGCATCGGATGTGTGTCCGATACGAAAACCGACGATCGCTGGATTCAGCTCTCGAATCAGCCCTACGAAACCCGATCGGCCCTGGCGATTCCCCTGATGCGCAGCAAAGTGGTGTTGGGGATCCTGACGCTAATGCACTCGGAAGCGAACTACTTTACGGATGAGGTGGCGGACCAGGTGTTGCTCTGTCGTGAAACGGTGACCTGTTTGATTGAGAATGCCAATCTGTTGGTGGTCCGCTAGTGGGGACTTCGATTCATTGTGATGGGCGGCGAAGTCGCCCATCACAACCCTGATTTTTGCGTGGCTCACCCGGCGGAAATTCTAATTTTTCGAGGTGCCCTTCTGTCAGTTAACTCGGGCGATAGCTGTCAGCGGCTGTTACTCGTCCTCTAATTGGCCTCCCACGACCACATTGCCAATCCGCAAACTGGGTCCGCCACAGCCCACGGGTAAACCGCTCTGGCCCCCTTTGCCACAACCGCCGGATTCATCCCAATAGAAGTCATCCCCGATCGCCTCAATATCGGCCAAGGTCGTAAAGACGTTCCCCGACAGCGTCACATCCCGCACCGGTTCCGCCAGCTTGCCATCCCGAATCATCCAGGCTTCCCCGGCGGTAAAGGTGAACATCTCGCCGTTGGTCATGCCGCCCAGCCAGTTGCGAGCGTAGACCCCCTCCTTGAGATCCGCCATCAGGTCTGGAACGGGGGTGCTGCCCCGATCGATCCAGGTGTTGGTCATCCGGACGATCGGGGGGTAGTAGTAGCTCAAACAGCGAGCATTACCCGTGGGTGCTTCGCCCAACTTACCGGCTGTTTCGCGGGAGTGGAGTCGTCCCACTAACACCCCGTCCTTGATCAGTTGGGTGGTGGTGGCCGGTGTGCCCTCGTCATCGAAGCCATAGCTGCCCCGATGGCCGGATGGTGCCGCCCCATCAAAAATCTGTAAATCCTTGGGACCAAACCGCCGCCCCAGGGTCATTACTTCCAAAATGTCGGGGTTTTCATAGGCCATATCCGCTTCGGACAGGTGGCCAAAGGCCTCATGGACGAATAGCCCCGTCAGGATTGGGTCAATGACCACGGTGTAGGTGCCTCCCTGGATTGGCGGCAGGGCGAGCGCTTCCACAGCCCGACGAGCGGCACTTTCCACCTGCTGATCCAGATTTTGTAAGTCTTCAAACCCATTGCGGGATCCGGTGGTTTCCCGACCGGTCTGCACGGTCTCACCATGGCGGGCTGTGGCTGCAAACCGCATTTCCATGTCGGACCAGGACTGTTCGAGGAAGGTGCCCTCGGAGGTGGCGAGCAAAATGCGTTGGGTGCTGTCGCCGTAGCGCACCGAGACCGTGGCAATGCGATCGTCCACGGAACGCAGAATTTCCTGGTAGTGTTCGCAGAGGCTCTTTTTCTGGGCCAGGGAAATGTGGCGGGGATCGGTGCCCTGGAGGGGAAGATGGTAGGTGGTTTGGAGAATTTCGATCGGGGCCAGGAGGGTCTCTTCGCGGCCCACCATGCGCGCTGCGGCGATCGCGGCTTCGATTTGGGCTTCAATCCCGGCAAGGCGGTTAAAGCTGGCAAAGCCCCAGCCCCCCCGATGGCAGGCCCGCACATGCCCGCCAATGGATAGCCCTTCACTCAGGGTTTCAATGCGATCGCCCCGCAGGAGTAAATCCGTTCCTTCAGACTCTTCGAGACGAATGGCCAGGTAATCCACTTGATGCTGATAGCGGTGCATCAGATCTGCCAAGCGGTTCTTGAGATCGGTCGATAGGGTGGTGGGCATGGACATGGGTTGCCTAGGTATTCCTCCCGTATTGTGCCTGCTTTTGGGGTTCTCGATGCACTCGGCTTTGGTTTTCGTGCTCGGGTTTAGTCTTCGTACTCATATTGGCGCTGGGGTTGCTTCTCCGGGTGTTTCTCGGGCTGTTTCTCGGGTTGTTTCTCCGGGAGCTGCAATGGCGCTTGGTAGGGGGTGGGGCTGGGGGTATCGGCCCACACATCCTCATCGTCAAAGTAGTTGTTGTAGCCCGTGTCGCTGCTGACCGCTGTGGAGCTGGCGGCGGGGGGAGTGGTTGGCTCCGGGGTGCGGTAGGTATCGGCTGCAGGGCGGCTCGGTTCCCGGCGGGCCGGTTCGGGAGTGCGCTCGGGGGGCCGATCGAAGGCTCGGTTCCCCGGTTGGTCTACGGCCCGATCGCCCCGATCGGAGACGGGGGGACGGGAGGGTTCGGGGGACCGGGTGGGGGATCGATCGGAATAGCGGGATTCGGGGTAGCTCGGTGCGGAATAGCGAGACTCGGGGTAACTGGGCTCAGAATAGCTCGGTTCAGCGTAGCGAGACTCGGGATAGCGGGGGGCTGGGGCGCGATCGTAGCGATCGGCACGACGATCGCCATAGGGATCCCGGCTCGGTTCCGGGGCCGATCCATAACCCGATCGGTAGTCTGGTGCGGCAGAGTTGGCAGGGTAATCCGGTGGGTAGCCCGGTGCATAGCCCGCCGATCGGGGGTCCGGCGGATATCCCCCTTGGGGGTCTGGCTCGTAATAGCGGCGGTGTTGCTCCTGGGGTTGGGGCATGGTACGGGGCACCAATTCCGGCTCCGGCTCATTCCAATTGTCCTCTTCCCACTGGTTGATCCGCTGGGGGGCGCGTTGCTGTTGGACGGCGGGTTGGCGATAGGGCTGACTGTAGGCTGGGGTGCGTAGGGGTTCCCCGGTGCCCAACTGGTTCTCGGCGGGGGTGGTGGGGATAATGTACTCTTCCTCGTCATCCCGCTCCCAGGGAGCGACACCCAGCCCCAGCTTCTCCATCACACCGACGGTCAACTGCACCAGGCGATCTTCAGATCCCTCAAAGACAATGATGCGATTGGGACCGGTGCTCGAAATTTCTTCGATCGGTAGCTCATAGGTGCTCAGCAGCGGGTCGGGCACTGCCGAAATCCCCACGGTTGCGATGATCAGAGCTTCCACTTCCCCGGTTTCGAGGTTGAACTTATAGCCCCGAACCCGTCCCAGGGGGTCGTTATTTTCCGTAATCACCTCACTGTTAATGAGGGTGCTGTACTCTTCGGGGTCGATGTCTTCGATGACGTCGCTGTCTTCCACCAGGACCACATCCCCCACCTGCTGCACGGCATCCAGGTACATGTAGGTGGTGAGGCTGAGGCCGGGGAGGACTCGGGCCACGGTGCTGTCCCGCAATCCGAGGGCCACCACTTCCCGCCGATCGACATCAACCAGCAATTCACTGACCACGCCCAGGCGCTTGCCGGTGCTGCGGGTGATTACCTGAGTGCCCAGAATTTCAGAACGGTGCCAAATCAGTTCAGATGCCATCGCCGAGTCCTAATCTCGAATCAGTGCCGAAAGAATGCTGAAAAGTGGGGGGATGTTGCCCCGCGTTTACTCATCTTAACAATACTAAAGGGCACCCCGAAAAATCCAAAACTTTGGGAGAGAGCCGACGTACTGATCCAGTTTGCGTGGGGCGGTCTCGCCGCCCCAATTCCTCAATGGCGGTGCCCTTTAGCCCTTATTTTTGATCATCATGATCCGAATCACATCATTCACCAGGGCTTCCGGGAGTTCCAGGGCACGGCAAAGACTGGTGAGGATTTCCTCCTCTTCCTGGGTCACTTCTCCGTCCGCTAGGACCAGATCCGTCGCGATCGCAAAGGTGGTGTCATAGAGATCGTGGGGGAGCGTCGCGACGGCTGCATTAAAGAGGTGCTCGGCCCCTTCTCGCTTGAGGATGTTGCAGAGGTTATCGAACATCCGCCGCATGACATCATCGGAGTAGCTGCGGAACAGTTTCATACGGTTAAGCGTGGCATTGAGTAGACGCACTTCATCATCCGCCAGGTAGCCATCCGAGGCCACCACCAGCAGCATCATGGCTGCAAAGGCTTCCGCTGGCCCCAGAGCCGTTGGGGTTTGCTGGGCCGTTTTCCGAAACGCATCAAAAAGTCCCATCGATCGTCTCCTTGTGCAAATAGGGTTTGGACGTAATTGGTCAGAAGTTGCTCAAGTCAGAAGTTGCTCAAGAATGGGTAAGGCCACCTCGATTCATCTGTCGGGTACCTCGATTAATTGTGGGGGGGGGCGGGGCGGCGAAGCCGCCCCCCCCCACAACCCTGATTTTTGCGTAGACCACTGGGCAAAAATTGGAATTTTTCGAGGTGCCCTGTCCTAGCTTGTCAGGAGAACAGGGGGGAGGGGGCATTTCCTGCGAAAAATTTAAGGGCTACCTCGAACCATGGTCGATCTTGACCGGAGTGGCCACGGCAGAATCAGGGTTGAGTTGGATGGCAAGGGTGATAGCCCCTAGGGCGTGTCATCAATGGATGCTAGAAACGTTGCGGTATCAGCGTTACACGCCCGCCCCAGTGGGAGCATCCCACTTTCGTTAAAATAGGTTAAGGGGTAAGAATAGAAGGGTCGCCCTGAGGAGAGAGCCATGACCCCCGAAGACCAAGCCAGACTGAAAGCTTGCACTGCTGAGATCGCCGAGATT
>JAYKIB010000061.1:0-8088 GCA_035285005.1 Prochlorothrix sp. | reverse complement strand
TCTACTGTTGAGGTCAACACGAGGTTCACTGTGGCAAAGGTTGTTCTTGAAAATGTGGAAAAAGCGTTTCCGAGCCGCCCAGGGGCAACAACCAGCGGCAAGCCGGAACCCGGTTCCCCATCTACTGCCGGTTCTGCCGCCAGTTCCGCCGCCAACGCTGCCCAACTCGATCGATCCGCCCCCAGCATTTCCGTCCTCAAACACATTAACCTCACCATCCAGGACGGCGAATTTCTCGTCCTTGTGGGACCGTCCGGCTGCGGCAAAAGCACCCTACTGCGACTCATTGCGGGGCTAGAAACCCTCACCAACGGGGAAATTTGGGTCGGCGATCGACCCGTCCACCATCTCCCCCCCAAGGCACGGGACATCGCCATGGTTTTCCAGAGCTATGCCCTGTACCCCCACCTCTCCGTCTACGACAACATCGCCTTCGGGCTGCGCCGAGGCCAGGGCCAACCCGCCCCTCCGGTCAACCCTGCCAACTCCGACCTCGACCCATCCGCTTCCCCCGTTCCCCCAAAACCCCATTCCTCGCCTCACCCCCTCCAGCGCTGGGGCCAGCAACTACGCTTTAGCCTGACCCGCTCCCTACCCACCTCCCTGCGCTACCTCCCCCCCCAGGAAGCCGCCATCCAAACCCAGGTCACCCAGGTGGCCCACATGCTCCAAATCGAAACCCTGCTCCAGCGCTTTCCCCGCCAACTGTCCGGCGGCCAAAAACAACGGGTTGCCCTCGGTCGCGCCATTGCCCGCAACCCCCAAGTTTTCCTCATGGACGAACCCCTCTCCAACCTCGATGCCAAGCTCCGGGCCGAAACCCGCAGCCAAATCGTCCAACTCCAGCAACAACTGGGCACCACCACCCTCTACGTCACCCACGACCAGGTGGAAGCCATGACCATGGGCCAGCGCATCGCCCTCATGAACCAGGGCCATCTGGAACAGGTGGCCACACCCCTGGATCTTTACCGCACGCCCGCCACCCGCTTCGTCGCCTCCTTCATCGGCTCTCCGCCCATGAACTTCATCACCGTGCAGCTCAAAAGTCCCGCCACGATCGTCCATCACCAGTTTCGGTTCACCCTCCCCGACCCCTGGCTCCCCCAAATCCAACCCTACCTGGACCAAACCGTGACCCTCGGCATCCGGCCTGAACACTTTGACTTGGGCAGCTCTGCGGTGAAGAACCTGCCCGTGGTGATCGATCGCATCGAGAGTCTGGGGAGCGACACCTACCTCACGGTTCACCTTACCGAATCCCTGGACTCGCTCCAGGTGCGGGCAGACCCAGAGCGGGTTTTCCGCCTCGGCCAACTGATTCACCTCTCCCTACGCCTAGAACACATCCACCTCTTCGATCCCCACACCGATCGCGCCCTTGCCCACGGTCCTGCCCTTGCCCACGGTTCCGCGTTCTAGCCCCCCCATCGCTCCGTTTGCCCTCGACTCTCACCCTTTCTCCTTCACTCGCGCCTATGCCCCTGTTTTCCCCCTCTTCCGCCCCACGCCGTCGATCGAAACCTCGCCACTCCAAAACCAAATACAGCGGCCTGATTAAACCGCGCACCCTCCCATGGTGGCAAATTCCGTCCTTTGAGTGGAATGATCCCTACCACTGGCTGATTACACTTTCTTGGCCCGTTTTCATTGCATTTATGGGCCTAATCTACCTCAGTACAAATCTGTTCTTTGCGGTTCTGTACTGGCTCCAACCCAATAGCATCAGTGGGGCTGAGCACAGTCTTTTTAATGCCTTTGTCTTTAGTATTCAAACCCTCGCATCGATCGGTTACGGAGCGTTTACGCCCAACACATTTTACGCCCATATCCTAGTTGCGATCCAAGCCTGGACGGGTCTCCTCATCTTTGCCCTGGTGACCGGCCTAATGTTTGCTCGCTTTTCCTTACCGACAGCTCGGGTTCTCTTTAGTAATGTTGCAGTGGTCTGCCCCTTTAATGGGGTGCCTACCCTCATGTTTCGGGTGGCAAACCAACGGGGAAATCGCATCCTAGAAGCCCAGGTTCGCGTGAGTCTCTTCCAGCGAGAAATGACAGAAGAGCACCACTTTATGTATCGCTTCTATGACTTAAAACTACTGCGGAGTGAAACACCAAGCTTTGGCCTGACTTGGATGGTTATGCACGAAATCATTCCCGACAGCCATCTTTATAATAAGAGCTTGGAAGAATTAGAGCAGCAGGAAACGCAGATTTTTGTCACACTGACGGGTTTGGATGAAACCCTATCCCAGGTGATCCATGAATACCATATTTATCAAGTTCAGGATCTGCGTTGGAATATGCGATTTGTGGATATTTTATGCAAGGACGATCGGGGTTTTCGGTACATTGATTATGAGCATTTCCATACGGTGGAGCCGGAGCCTAATCTCACCCCACGACCGCGTTATTCTATTTTTCCCTAGGAGGATGTTTGAACACTTCGGCCCAGTGCTATAGGTCCGTCAGGACATCGCTTCTCTCAAGCCGGGAGAAGGGGAGTGAGACTTCTTAAAGTCCCTCTCCCCTTCTGGGAGAGGGATTTAGGGTGAGGGCCATTGCTGTAGGGGGTTTCTAGGGGGGGTCACGAAAGTGGGATGCTCCCGTTTGGAATCCTAGGGATCAGGAAACCTGATCCACTCGCTGTGCCTGGATTCACCCCACTTTTGCCAGTCAATCAGCGGGGCGGCTTTGCCGCCCAACCCAATTAATCGAGGTGCCCATGAGGAATTCCCGAGAAAAGTAGCATTTGTCCATCAGAAAATCAGAGGTTTTGGCTTCACGCACAAGAATCCCTGGGCCGCTGGCCATGACACCCATACCAGGATGGGGATTCTGGTAAAATTTGAAACTTTTTGAGGTGCCCGTCCGCGCTAAATCCGAGGCTTTTCTTAAGAAGCGGGTCATTTTCCACAGGTCTGGTGGAAGATCCATGGGGAATAGTGTATCGCGATCGATCGTCTGAGGTGTCTACCGAGACCATTTGTTCTGGAGCAGGGCTAGGGCGATCGCATTCCGTGCCACCCGTTGCCACTCACAATATCACCCTATGAACCAGCATGATTTCTTGCCCCCCCAGCAGGGCCTGTACGATCCCCAATTTGAGCATGATGCCTGTGGTGTTGGCTTTATTGTCCATATGAAGGGCGAGAAATCCCATGCCATTGTTCAAGATGCCCTCACGATTTTGGTGAACTTAGATCACCGGGGTGCTGTTGGGGCCGATCCCGACTCTGGCGACGGGGCTGGGATTTTGCTGCAAATTCCCCATGCTTTCCTGGAAAAAGTGACAGCCCACGCCAGTTTTGACCTGCCTGCGGCGGGAGACTACGGCGTTGGCATTGCCTACATGTCACCGGACGGAGCAGTGCGGGAACAAACCCGCCAGGGATTTGAGCAAGTCGCCTCGGAGGTGGGCCTGAAGGTGTTGGGCTGGCGTGATGTACCCGTGGACAACAGTCATTTGGGGGTCACGGCCCGCAGCAGCGAACCCTTCATGCAGCAGGTTTTCATCGAACGGCCCCCAGGAATGGAGACCCTAGCCTTTGAGCGCAAGCTCTATGTGATTCGCAAAATGGCCTTTGCCAACCTGAAAAAAGCGGGTTTGGACAGCTATTGGTACTTAACAAGCCTATCTAGCCGTACGATCGTCTATAAGGGAATGCTCACCCCCAATCAGGTGGGAACCTACTTCCTGGATCTGCAGGATCCCGATTGCGCCAGTGCCCTCGGTTTGGTTCACTCCCGCTTCAGTACCAACACCTTCCCCAGTTGGCAGCGCTCCCACCCCTACCGCTACATTGCCCACAACGGTGAAATTAACACCCTGCGCGGCAATATCAACTGGATGCATGCCCGTCAATCCCTGTTCGCGTCTGACCTATTTGGGGCAGATTTAGCCAAGATTCCACGTATTATCAATGTGGACGGCAGCGATTCCCTAATTTTCGACAATGCTCTGGAGCTACTGGTGCTTTCGGGCCGTTCTCTACCCCATGCGGTGATGATGATGGTGCCGGAGCCCTGGGCTGCCCATGAGTCCATGAGCCCCACGAAGAAGGCATTTTACCGCTACCACTCCTGCCTGATGGAACCTTGGGACGGTCCCGCGTCGATCGCCTTTACCGACGGGACAATGATGGGGGCCGTGCTCGATCGCAACGGTCTGCGCCCCTCCCGCTACTACGTCACCAAGGACGATCGGGTGGTCATGGCCTCTGAAGCCGGTGTCCTGCCGATCGCGCCGGAAAATGTGGCCCATAAGGGACGGTTAGAGCCGGGACGGATGTTCCTGGTCAATATGGAAGAAGGTCGCATTGTGGCTGATGAGGAAATTAAGGAGCAGATCGCCACGGAACAGCCCTACCAGACCTGGCTCGATCAGTATCTCGTGCCCTTGGATCAGGTGGCCGATCCGACTCCCGCTCTCGCTGAGACATCGTCTAGCCCGTCTCAAACCCCAGAAACACTGCCCCTCATGCAGCGGCAAACTGCATTTGGCTATACCTTCGAGGAATTACGGCTCCTGCTCACGCCCATGGCCCAAAATGGTGTGGAGGCGATCGGCTCCATGGGGACCGATACGCCCCTCGCAGTTCTGTCCGATCGGCCCAAACTCCTCTACGACTACTTCCAGCAACTCTTTGCCCAGGTCACCAACCCCCCCATCGACTCGATCCGGGAAGCTATTATTACCTCTCCCATCACAACGATCGGCTCTGAGCACAATCTGCTGGATCCGGTACCCGAAAGCTGCCGTTTGATTGAGCTAGAAACCCCAATCCTCACGAATCAGCAACTGGCTAAGCTCAAGCACATTAATCAGCCCGGTTTCAAGGCCCAAACCCTAGATATTCTGTTCCCAGCGGCGGCGGGAACCCAGGGCTTAGAGTCGGCCCTGGCCCATCTCTATAGTCAGGCTGACGCGGCGATCGAGGCGGGGGTGAACCTGATTATCCTCAGCGATCGAAACCTTAGTGCAACCCAAGCCCCCATTCCCGCTTTACTGGCGGTTGCTGGTCTCCATCACCACCTCATTCGCAACGGTAAGCGCACTCGCGTTGGTTTAGTTCTGGAGTCGGGCGAGCCTCGGGAGGTCCATCACTTTGCGGTGCTCCTCGGTTACGGGGTCAGTGCCGTTAACCCCTACCTAGCCTTCGAGACGATCGAGACATTGATCGCGGAGGGGATCATCCCAGATGTGGAGGTGAAAACAGCCCATAAGAACTACATTAAGGCTGTAACCAAGGGAATCATCAAGATCGCATCTAAAATTGGGATTTCCACCCTCCAAAGCTACCGGGGTGCCCAGATTTTTGAGGCGATCGGCTTGAATACAACGGTGGTCGATCGCTACTTTACCTGGACTGCCAGCCGCATCCAGGGAGCGGACCTCAAGGTAATCACCCAGGAATCCCTGTTGCGACACCAACGTGCCTTCCCCGATCGGGAGGTGAAGGGGCACACCCTGGATGTGGGCGGAGAGTACCAGTGGCGCAAGGATGGGGAACGACACCTGTTTAGCCCCGAGGCAATCCATGCCCTCCAGCAAGCGGTGCGCCAGGGGGATTACGACCTCTACAAGCGCTATGCCGCCATGATCAATGAGCAGGACCAGGAACTCTTCACCCTGCGCGGTCTCTTGCGCTTTAAGGACCGCCAGCCTATCCCGATCGAACAGGTGGAGTCCGTGGAGACGATCGTGAAGCGCTTCAAGACCGGAGCCATGAGCTACGGGTCGATTTCCAAGGAAGCCCATGAAAGTCTGGCGATCGCCATGAACCGGATTGGCGGCAAGTCCAACACGGGCGAAGGCGGCGAAGATCCCGATCGGTACACCTGGACCAATGACCAGGGGGACTCGAAAAACAGTGCTATTAAGCAGGTGGCTTCGGGTCGCTTCGGAGTCACAAGTCTATACCTGTCCCAGGCCAAGGAAATCCAAATTAAGATGGCCCAGGGAGCAAAACCCGGGGAGGGAGGGCAGTTACCCGGTGGTAAGGTCTACCCCTGGGTGGCTAAGGTGCGCCACTCCACCCCCGGTGTGGGTCTGATTTCGCCGCCGCCCCACCACGACATCTACTCCATTGAAGACCTGGCGGAACTGATCCACGATCTCAAAAATGCCAACCGAGAGGCGCGAATTAGCGTCAAATTAGTCTCGGAAGTGGGCGTGGGGACGATCGCCGCTGGTGTCGCTAAGGCTCACGCCGATGTGGTCCTGATTTCGGGCTTTGATGGTGGCACTGGTGCTTCTCCCCAGACGTCCATTAAGCATGCGGGATTGCCCTGGGAGCTTGGACTGGCCGAAACCCACCAAACCCTGGTGCTGAATGACCTACGATCGCGCATTGCGGTGGAAACCGACGGCCAAATGAAAACGGGCCGCGATGTGGTGGTGGCGGCACTGCTAGGGGCTGAGGAGTTTGGCTTCTCCACGGCTCCCCTGGTCTCCCTCGGCTGCATTATGATGCGGGTTTGCCAGAAAAATACCTGTCCTGCCGGGATTGCGACCCAAAACCCGGAACTGCGCAAGCGGTTCCAGGGCGATCCCCAACATGCCGTCCACTTTATGACCTTTGTGGCTCAGGAAGTACGGGAGTTGATGGCCCAGCTTGGGTTCCGCACCTTTAATGAAATGGTGGGTCGCACCGATGTGCTGGAAGCAAAGCAGGCGGTGGATCACTGGAAAGCCCAGGGGATTGACCTCTCGCCGATTCTCTACCGTCCCCAGGTGGAAGGAAATGTGGGCCGATATTGCCAAATTCCCCAGGATCACGGTCTAGAGAAGTCCCTGGATATGACGAAGTTGCTGGATCTCTGCAAACCGGCGATCGAGGAAGGTAAGCCCGTTAAGGCGACGTTGCCCATCTGCAATATTAATCGGGTGGTAGGGACGATTCTCGGCAACGAGATCACCAAGCGCCACTGGCAGGGTTTGCCGGAGGATACGGTGCAGTTGCACTTCCAAGGCAGCGCTGGTCAGAGTTTTGGGGCATTTGTCCCCAAGGGTGTGACCCTGGAACTGGAGGGTGATGCCAACGACTACCTCGGCAAGGGCCTCAGCGGGGGTAAGATCATCGTCTATCCGGATAAAAAGTCGGATTTGGTGCCCCACGAGAACATTATCATTGGTAATGTGGCGTTTTACGGCGCGACGGGGGGTGAAGCCTACATTTCCGGGATTGCTGGAGAGCGCTTTGGGGTCCGGAACTCTGGGGTTAGTGCGGTGGTGGACTCCGTGGGCGATCATGGCTGTGAGTACATGACGGGCGGTAAAGTGGTGGTCCTGGGTAAGACGGGGCGCAACTTTGCGGCGGGCATGAGCGGCGGTGTGGCCTATGTGCTGGATGAGGCGGGGGATTTCGCTAACCATTGCAATACGGAGATGTCGGATCTGGAGTCTTTGACGGATCCGGAGGAAATCGCTGATTTGCGTCAGTTGATCCAGAACCAGGCCGACTACACGGGTAGTGTGCGGGCGAAGGCGATTCTGGAGCAATGGGAGGCGATGCTGCCGAAGTTTGTGAAGGTGATGCCTCGGGATTATAAGCGGGTGCTGGAGGCGATTAAGCAGGCACTGGCGGAGGGTCTGACGGGGGATGATGCCTTGAGTGCAGCGTTTGAGGCGAATGCCCGCGATGTTGCCCGCATTGGGGGCAGCTAGGTCGCTCTAGCTTCTGTTAGTTTCCTGTAAGTAACCTGTAGGGTGGGCAGTGCCCACCCTATCGTTTAAAGTCCTACTATTCTGATAGCGATGATTTCACCTGCTAAGTACCCTTTTTACGAAAGACCAGATTTGACCCCGTATTTAATTCATCTCACAAAAACTCGTGGCAGAAAAGATGCATTTGATAATCTCATCAGTATTCTTAAAGACGGTGAGATTAAGGCTGGCAAAGGATACATCCAAGGTGGGCATAAGGCTGTATGTTTTATGGATGTTCCCTTTGCGTCTCTGGGAGCATCCCACTTTCGTTAAAATAGGTTAAGGGGTAAGAATAGAAGGGTCGCCCTGAGGAGAGAGCCATGACCCCCGAAGACCAAGCCAGACTGAAAGCTTGCACTGCTGAGATCGCCGAGATT
>JAYKIB010000060.1:0-4121 GCA_035285005.1 Prochlorothrix sp. | reverse complement strand
AAGGGGGGGTAGGGGGGATTCTCTTCGGTTTCCCAAGATCCGGTTTCTCAATAGGGCACCTCGAAAAATCAAAGTTCTTGCCCAGTGACCCACGTAAGAATCAGGATTGTGGCGTGCGGCGGAGCCGCACGCCACAATTAATCGAGGTGCCCAATATTCCTTTAGGGCACCTCGATTAATCCGATTTTTTGGGAGGCGGCCCCTGCCAGAATCAGGGTTTGGGTGGGGCGGCGCAGCCGCCCCACCCAATGAATCGAAGTGCCCTTTAGGCAAACTGTTGGCTGAGGGCAACGGGATTATGGACCGTGATCTTTTTCTTTTGGATGGAAATCATCCGATCTTCCCGTAAATCTCCCAATAGGCGCGTTACCGTCACACGGGTGGACCCGATCGCCTCGGCGATCGCCTGGTGCGAGAGTTTCAGATCGATCGTGATCCCCTCGGAACCGGGCACCCCAAAGTCCCGGCACAGAATCAGTAAAAAGCTCACCAGTCGCGATCCCATATCCCGGTGGGCCAGGGTCTCGATCATCATTTCCGTTTGTAGAATCCGCGATGATAGGCCCTGGAGCATCACCACGGCCAATTCTGGGTTGTCCTTCAGGGTTTTTTGCATCTGCTCGATCGGCACCGACATCAGTTCCACCGGGGTGAAGGCAACCGCATGGTAGAAGCGATCGGAACGATGCCCCGTAATCAGGGACAGCACCCCGAAAACGCTATTCTCGCGCAACAAGGCCACTGTAATCTCATCCCCTGCCTCATAGACCCGCGACAACTTCACGGCTCCCTTGAGGAGGAAATAGACCCGTTCCGCCGGATCCCCCGGGAAAAAAACAGTTTTACCGCGATCGAAGGTTTCAGTCACAGGGAGGAACGAGGGGCCTGCCGTCTGCCGGAAGAGTTCCGCTAAAGGTTGTTCTGGCAAAGCAATCATTGATTCCCACCCTAAAGGTATAAAATTTGGATTGGTTAACTTGGACCGGTGTACCGCCGTTTGCCAGGGTTAGCCCCTGTGGAATGGGGCAGGGGGTTCGATCGAGTTGCTTCAGTTCGATCGATCAACAATGCCTCAGCGAGCTTGGGATGATGCCTCAAGGCCCCATACCCAGACAGCAGCGGTTAATCAGAATACATATTAACCCGTTGTTTACCCGAACAACAGGGACTTAACCCAGAAATCCTGCCAGCGATTCTGACCCGAGATCCTTGCGAGAGATTCTGTCACAATCTGCCACCCGGTTCAGTGCCATTGTTCAAGGAGGTTTTCCCATTGTTAGATTTATCTGGAAAGAATGCGCTGGTGACCGGAATCGCCAACGATCGCTCGATTGCCTGGGCCATTGCCCAACAGTTACACCAGGCCGGAGCCAACCTGGGGGTGACGTATTTACCGGACGATCGGGGCCGTTTTAAGGAAAAGGTCGGAAACTTAGTTGCTCCACTCAATCCCTCGCTGCTTTTACCCTGTAATGTCCAGGATGATGCCCAAATCAGCGAGACTTTTGGGGCGATTAAGGAGCAGTGGGGCCGCCTGGATATTCTGATCCATTGCCTCGCCTTCACGGAGAAGGAGAACCTGCAAAATGACTTTAATCTCACGCCTCGGGATGGGTTTAAGAATGCCCTGGATATTAGTGCTTACTCGCTGATCCACCTCTGCCGGGAAGCGAAACCTTTGATGACAGCGGGCGGCAGTGTGGTGACGCTGAGCTATCTCGGCGGGGTGCGGGTGGTGCCCAACTACAACGTGATGGGCATTGCCAAGTCGGCACTGGAGATGAATGTGCGTTACCTGGCAGCGGATTTGGGTCCGTCTAATATTCGCGTGAATGCAATTTCGGCGGGTCCGATTAAGACCTTGGCTTCGGCGGCGATCGGGGGCTTTAAGGATATGCTCCACCATGTGGAGGAAAGCGCACCGTTGCGTCGCAATGTGACCCAGACTGAGGTGGGGAATGCGGCTGCGTTCCTCTGTAGCGATCTCTCCAGTGGGATTACGGGCCAGGTGCTGTATGTGGATTCTGGCTATTCGATTATGGGGATGTAGGCAGAGATCGGAGACCGGAATAGGAAGGGCACCTCGATTAATCCGAATCTTTGGGAGACAGCCCACGCAAGAATCGGGGTTTGGGTTGGGCGGCGAAGCCGCCCAACCCCATTAATCGAGGTGCCCGGAATTCCAAAAATTCCGAACATGAATCCCTAGGGCGTATCATCACCTCACTATTGTGGCGTGATTGTGGCGTGCGGCTTCGCCGCACGCCACAATTAATCGAGGTACCCAGAGGTTTGGGATCCTAGGGGTCAGGTTTTCTGATCGGGGTTTTAGCTTGGGCAATCCAGAGCAGGCAGACCCCCGCCAGGGACAAACTGCCTCCGCCCACCAAGGTTGTCAGGAGTAATGGGGCCGGAACCAAATCCCAAAAGGTAAACGAGTCTAGATCCGGGTTGCCCAAAAATCTGTTGATGCGATCGGCCCCTCGATCGCAGGTGGCCCAGGTGGTGCCATACACCGACAGGGGAACCCGCCGTCCGGCTTGGGACAGGAGCAGGATCCGAGTGCTGTAGCCCGCAGTGGCTGGGTTGGGTTCTGGCTGTGCCCCTTGGAGCGGGTTGAGGGCGATGCTACGCACCGGCAGTCCCACTAAGCTGAAACTCCGCAGGCGACAGACCGAGATATAGGGGCCTTCGCGATCGCAATGTAGCCGGTTCACCGTTGGCAGTATTCCCACGACCCCTACGATCGTTCCTACGCCCAGTACCACCAGGATCTGACCGAGACGCTGCTCTAGGCTAGTGGTTTCTGTTCTGAGAAAAGGGGGGAGGAACCGCTGCCAGGGACTGGCATCGCGGCGGGGCCGCGGGGGTTGGGTCGATCGACTCCGTTGTCGAGGATTGGGGCGCAGTGGCTTCGCTGGGCGAGGGCGCGAGGGAGGTTGGGGCATGGGGCAGGGCGGGGCTAATTCCTGCGAATATTAAAGCAACACCAGTCCTTACGTCGCCACAGGGTCGCCACGGTCCAGCCATTCTGCTCCAGGGTGTCGGCGATCGGCTTGGCCTGATCTAGCAAAATTCCACTGAGGATCCCCCAGGCTTGGGGCTTGGCAATATTGGTCATGGCCGGAATGAGGTCAATAATGACCTCCGCCAGAATATTACAGACAATACCGTCGAAATAGAGAGATTTATCGGTTAAAGCCACCAATTGATCGATACTGCCCAACCCCAGGGTCAACTGTTGGTTGGTAATCCCATTCATATCCCGGTTGCTCCGGCTGGCTCGCACCGCCATGGGATCCACATCTACCCCATACACTTGCTTCGCGCCCAGCATCACGGCCCCGATCGATAAAATGCCTGACCCACAGCCAATGTCTGCAATGACTTCATTGCCCTCCTCGGACACACGCATTTCCAAGGACTCTAGGCACAATTGGGTGGTGGGATGGGATCCGGTGCCAAAGGCAACGCCGGGGTCGAGGCGGAGGATCAGTCGATCCGTGTCCGGTGCCTCTAACCAGGCGGGACAAATCACAAATCGATCGCCAATTTCCTGGGCTTCCCAATGGGACTTCCAGCTACTAGCCCAGTCTTCTTCGTCAATCAAGGCCCATTGGGTTTGGGGCGCCGCAATGCCGAGGGTAAGGGCATCCTGACGCACGAGTAAGGCCAGGGCTGCCAAGTCTAGGGTATGGGCCTCCTCCTGGGGGAGATAGCTGTGGATCAAGTGGGTGGATCCCTTCAACTCCCGCGCCATACCTCGACAGCCAAAGTCATCTAAGCGCCAAAAGATTAAATCTTCCAGGAGAGGATCCCCGGTAACTTGAATATGCCACCAACTATTGACCAAAACAGCACCTCAAAAAAACCGCAATGAATCCCTGAGCGATCGTCTCCCGATCAGGGTAAGCTCAACTACTCTCGTCTGGGTCGTGGGATGGCTCCCAGTCAACCCTAAATTAAATCACAGCCGACTCCCCCCATTTCCTTTCTCGTGAATCTTTAACAGATTCCACACAATTTCCGGTCCTGGGGGATAGCACGGTTTGCAGCAGTATCGCCCCGAGGGCGTGTTGTCACTGAACGATAGGGAACCTCGATTAATTGGGTTGGGCGGC
>JAYKIB010000059.1:0-8146 GCA_035285005.1 Prochlorothrix sp. | reverse complement strand
CCTATTCAAGGGGGAGCAATGCACCCTAGGGTCAGCTACTGGAACTGGGGACTGCTCTGGATAGCCAGTGGTCTGGGATTACTTTTGACCTTAGGTGGGGTAGGGGTGTGGGTGGCGATTGGCCTCGGGATACTGCCGGCGGATAATTTAACCTATGGGTTGTTGGCCCTAACTTGGGGGGGACCGTGGCTGGTGATGGGCGTAATCACCTGGCGCGATCGGCAGATGCTACGCGATCGTCGTCGGTTCTGGCCCTGGCTGGGCAGTCTGCTCTGTGGTCCTTGGCTGACGATCGCTCTGTTGGGCAGCACGGGACTCTGGGGAAACTACAACCCCCAATTAAAAACGTTCCTGGAGCAGGAGTCGATCGCAGCCCTCATCCAATCTGAGCACATTCACTGGATTCGGGGCCAGGACCTGAGCACTCAAGCCCGTAAGACTGGATTACTGCTAGAGTTTTATACCACCCATCCCGGTCAGTCTTGGACCAGTCTCGATCAACTCTCTCCCGGTGCCTATGCTTGGGTCAGTGACACCGTAGCCCTGGATACAGCTTCGGTGCCTTACCAAAACTGGGGTGAAATTAACGGCTGGCAGCTGATTCAGCGATCGTTTTAATCCCCATCTTTATTATGAGCACCACCGCCCCCATCAGCCCGATTCGCCAGTATTTTGAAGACGTTGCGCCTAACCTCAGCCGCTGGAACCGGAAGAACCGCTTTTTCTACCGGGATTTAGAATATCTCCATCAATTTTTTATTCCGCCCCAAAGTCGCGTCTTGGAACTGGGCTGCGGGTTGGGCGACCTACTCCATGCTCTCAACCCAGCGGTGGGTGTGGGGATTGACTTTGCTCAGCCGATTGTGGATTTAGCAGCGGCCCAATATCCCCAACTCCACTTTTATTGTTTAGATGCGGAGCAGTTAGAGCCAAGCCAACTGGCATCTGGGCACCAAACCTTCGACTATATTATTCTCTCCAATGTGATTGGTCACTTGCAGGATATTCAAACCGTACTGCAACGGCTTCATCCCTTTTGCCATCGTTCCACTCACGTCATCCTGAGTTTCCACAACCATCTCTGGCAGCCAATTTTGAATCTGGCGGAAGCGATCGGAGAGCGTAGACCCCAGCCTCCCCACAGTTGGCTTTCGTTAGATGATGTGAGTAATCTACTGACGATCACGGGTTATCAAATCAACCAGCGGGGGCGGCGATTTCTCTGTCCTAAACCCGTGCCGATCGTCGCAGGACTTTGTAATCGATACTTGAGAGCACTGCCAGTTCTAGAGCATTTCTGTTTAACTAATTATATTATTGCCCGATCGCAACTTGTTCAGCCCGCAAATCCTCTTCCCTCTTGCTCAGTCGTTGTGCCTGCCCGTAACGAGGCGGGTAATATTGCAGCAACGATCGATCGGCTTCCCGTGCTGGGGTCATTGACGGAGGTGATCTTTGTGGAGGGGAATTCCCAGGATCACACATGGGCTGAAATTCAGCGTGTGGTAGATGCTTATGAGGGACCTCATCGGGTGAAGGCTCTCCAGCAGACCGGGCGCGGCAAGGCAGATGCCGTACATTTGGGGTTTGCGGCGGCAACGGGAGAGATTTTAATGATTTTGGATGCGGATTTGACGGTACAGCCGGAGGATCTCGAGCATTTTTATGAGGTAATTGCGAGCGATCGAGGGGAGTTTATTAATGGATCACGGTTAATTTATCCCTGCTCGAATCAGGCCATGCCGTGGATAAATATGTTGGCAAATAAGTTTTTTAGTCTAGTATTTTCGTTCTTACTCAGCATTCCCCTGAAGGATACACTCTGTGGTACGAAGGTCATATGGAAGCAGGACTATGAGAAGTTAAAGTCCCAGAAGGACTATTTCGGTAATTTCGATCCATTTGGAGACTTTGAGTTGCTCTTTGGGGCGGCTAAACTGGGATTACGGATTGTGGAGGTGCCGGTACGGTATCAACCGCGCAGTTATGGACAGTCAAATATTGCCCATGTCAAGGAAGGACTAAAGTTATTGAATATGTGCTTTTATGCATCTCGAAAGATCAAGTTTTTTTAGGGCACCTCGAAAAATTCAAATTTCCATGGCAGTACCCACAACAGCATCAGGGTTGTGGCAGGCGGCTTCGCCGCCTGCCACAATTAATCGAGGTGCCCTAAAGGGCACCTCGATTAATTGGCGCCTCGATTAATCCAACTTTTTGGGAGACAGCCCACGCAAGAATCAGGGTTGTGGAGGGCGGCTTCGCCGCCCGTTTCAAGGAGTCGCCCGTTTCAAGGAATTGAGGTGATTTATTCAAGACTTAGCGTTTAGAAATGCAAAAATCGGCTTGCTTGCCCCCTTCCCTAGCATTAGCTCACCACAGCTAGCGCGATCGTTTCCCCCGTTCCTGTCCTTCTTGATACCACTGGTACCAGGCTGAAGAACTCCGAATCGCCAACCAAAGCAAAATCAACGCCACCAGTCCCCCTTCCCTGGGCGCTCCAAACGCCAAAGACACCAATCCTACACATAACACATCCTCCACCAGGGTTAACCAGGGCGGTAACCCCCGTAACCGGTAAAACCAGCCCATTTGCACCAAATATAAAACTAGAGCTAGCATTCCCCCCACCCCAGCTAAAATCCCCAGTAACCAGGGTGTCACATCCCGGTTGGTCGCGACCGCAATCGCTAGCACTGCTCCCGCCAGCGGGCTAAACAGAAGTTGGATGGACTGCTGGAGCCGCTGACCCAGCAATGTCTTGGAGGCCAATACCTCGAATAACGACCAACTCACCAACGCCCCCAGTACCAAATTGGGTTGGAAATTTCCCAGTAATGGCAGTCGATCACTCGATGTTCCCTGTTGGATTAACACCACCGCCAACAACGGTAACGCCACTCGCATCCCACCCGCCGCTGCCGCCGAGAGAGTTGCCAAAATATCAATCAAAATTTCGCTCAAAATTTCGCTCAAAATTTCGCTAAGCTGGGAAGAGAGCCACAATCTTGCATCAAAGGTCGGGGCTGCACCTGCTAGCCTCACCCTCGACTCCACAACATCCCCCACAATACAGCTAATTTGGCTGTGCTGAAGCCGAGAGGTCATGCCGGTGGAGTTTCCACGGGGACTTAGGCCAGATCCTGCGAGATCGCCGTGATCCGAACTGTTTATAGCAGGGTGCATCACTGTACCGGACAACACAGGAGCTGTCCCGCTGGAGGAGAGATAGTTCCCTGTACCCGCTGCATCTGCAAGGTGCTGTATCTCTACGACGGGTTGGAAGTCCTGAATGCGCACCCTGATTTGCAACCGAAACCTTCGCGTTACACCCTGCCTGACACCCTAATTTTGAGTTCTCATCCTCTGTACCGGACAAAACCCTGGAAATACCTACTATACAAGGGTTTTAGGCGATCAGCCTCAAATGCTTAGCCTACAAGGGTTTGGGGCCATGCTGATCACTTTTTTGTCCGGTACTTAGGTTCTCATCTTAAGCTTTCGCCCCAAGCTTTTGTTCTCCTCACCTGCCACCCCTCTCCCTACCATGGCTGTGAAATCCGACCTTCGCCGACAGTTTTTGAACCAACGTCAATCCCTCGATCCCGATCGCTGGCAGCAGCATAGCCACCGAATTTGCCAGCACCTGCGCCACTGTAATCGCTTCCAGCAGGCCCACACCATCCTTGCCTATTGGAGCTTTCGCCGTGAGCCCGATCTCAGTTCCCTCTGGACACTGCCTAAGCGCTGGGGACTGCCCCGCTGTGTGGACAAAACTCTGGTTTGGCACCGCTGGAGCTTGGGTCAAGCCCTAGCCCAGGACCGTTATGGTATCTGGAGTCCCCAGGCCGATGCACCGCAAATTCCTGGCCCCCAGGGTGTGGATTTAATGTTGGTGCCTGCGCTGGCCTGCGATCGACGAGGGTACCGACTTGGCTATGGGGGCGGGTTTTACGATCGCCTCCTGGGTGACGAAGCTTGGCAACGGGTGACAACCCTGGGCATTATTTTTGCCGACAGTTTGGTGGACACTTTGCCCCACGATTCCTGGGATTGTCCGTTGGATGGTGTTTGCACAGAAGCGGGAGTGGAGTGGTATGGCTCACCGGCAACCTAAGTCCTTGCTCCAAGATCGGGCGATCGTGACGGCTGCCCAAATGCAGGCGATCGAAACACGTTTATTTGAGGCGGGGATGCCAGTGGCGGCTTTGATGGAAAAGGTGGCGGGGCTGATCAGTCGTCATATTCAGTGCCACTATCCCCGATCGACCTACGAACGGGTGGGAGTGTTGGCAGGACCCGGGCATAATGGGGGAGATGCGTGGGTTGTGGCGCGGGAATTGCATCTAGCGGGCTATTGCGTTGGGGTTTGGTCACCTTTTGACCGACTGAAGCCCCTTACAGCAGAACATCGCCGCTATGGTCAAAGTTTAGGGCTGGAGAGGGTGACCCAAATTGAGGCGTTGGGTCAGCGGCAGTTGTGGATTGATGGCCTCTTCGGTTTTGGTTTGGAACGGCCCCTGGCGGGAGAGATTGCAGCGGCCGTGGACTGGCTCAATGCCCAAACCTGTGCTGATGTGCCGGGATTGGGTGATGTGCCGGGATTGGGGCTAGCGCCAGGTCTGGAATCTCACTCAAATCCCGATAGTTCAGCTGACTTTGGCGATCGATCTGGGTCTAGTAGCCAAGGGAGGCTAAGACCTGGGTCAAACTTCAGTTTGCAGCCGAACACCTGTGGGCAACCGAACACCTGTGGGCAGTCAAACACCTGTGGGCAGCCGGTCACCACACCCGTGGTGAGTATTGATCTGCCCTCCGGTCTTCACACCGATACGGGCCGCATTCTTGGTACCGCTGTCCAAGCAACTGAAACCCTCTGCCTGGGGCTTTGGAAACGGGGAGTCTTTGAGGAACAGGCCCTCAAAACTCTGGGAAACGTCACCCATTTGCCCTTTGGCATTCCTGAAGCAGACATTGCAGCGATTCTGGGCGATTCTCCCGCCCTTCAGCGTCTTACTCCTGAGTTGGCTCGATCGACTCTACCCCTGACCATTCCCCCCGATAGCCACAAGTACCGGCGTGGCCATGTGCTGTTGGTGGCGGGTTCCCAGCGCTACCGAGGGGCGGCTCTGTTGGCGGGAATGGGAGCACGGGCTAGCGGTGTGGGGATGGTATCTTTAGCGGTTCCGGCGAGTCTGCAAGGCCAAATCTCAAGCCAACTGCCTGAAAGTTTGGTGATTCCTTGCCCGGAGGATTCCAGTGGCGCAATCCATCAGTTTTCCCCGGCGTTGGATTTGAAGCAGTTTGATGCGATCGTCCTGGGGCCTGGATTGACGATCGCCGCTGCCCAAGCCCTCCTCCCCCTAGCCTTACCCCAAGTTTGTCCGCTTCTGTTGGATGCGGATGCTCTGACTGCCCTTGCCCAGAAGAAAAACCTGTCTGGCTTTTTATCGAAGCGTTCGCAAATTACCGTTTTAACGCCTCATCCGGGTGAGTTTCATCGACTGTTCCCAAATTTAAGCTCTCGGACGAAATCGAAACTTACCCTGGGTGAACGGGCTGAGTTAGCGGCCCAGTCGAGTGGGGCGATCGTTGTGTTGAAGGGCGCTAAAACTGCGATCGCCCATCCCCAGGGGGTGACCTGGATTAATGGGGATAGTACTCCGGCCCTTGCCCGAGGGGGGAGCGGGGATGTGTTGGCAGGATTGATGGGGGGATTGATGGCGATCGCCCAAGCCCAGGGGCAGGATCCGGCGGCGGTGGTGAAGTCGGCGGTGTGGTGGCACTCCCAGGCTGGGGTGCAACTGGCCCAGGAGCGATCGGTGTTGGGGGTGGATGCGTGGCACCTGAGCCAGGGACTGTACCGGGTAGTGGCACCTCAGGCATAATCGAGTGAATCAGGAACTCGCCTGGACGTAAATAGGTTTAACTTAGAAAAATAAAGCCAAAATCAGCCCAATTCAGCGCTTTAAACGATATATCAGCCATTACGATCCGCAACCGGGCAGCGGCCATTATTTGGTCTGGGGCAGCGAAACCTGGCCATGGACTATCCGTTGCCCAGGGTACGAGAATCAAGATGCCCCCTCTCCGGCGAGGTACCTCCAGACTCACCCAAGCATTCGTCAAGCATTAGGGCACCTCGAAAAATGCAGATTTTTACTGCAGTGCCCACGGCAGAATCAGGGTTGTGGGGGGCAGCTTCGCCGCCCCCCACAATTAATCGAGGTGCCCATTAATCGTTTTCTATTTCCTGGGTTTGGGCGCGAAACTGACGTTGGTGTTCCAAATAGGACTGGTGCCACTCGGCAAAGCGACGATCACCATCCCGAACTAGGGCTTGGCGGTAGGTCTCGGATGGAATCCAACGGGAGCGAGTTTGGGCGCGGATTTGGTCTTGCTGCTGCCGATAGCGGGTTTGGTGCTGTTGATAGCGGGCTTGCCACTCCTGCCGCCGGCGTTCGCCGTCACGGACAAGAGCTTGGCGATAATGTTCGGAGTCAAAGGGCATTTTTCGGTTTGCGGTAAGGGGGTGCATGGTGTTGGGGGAGGGCTCAATCGAGGGGGTCACGATCGGCTGAGTGGGGGATGGGGCTGTGGTTTCAGTGCTTTCTAAGTTGGAGTCTTTTGTGATCCAGTCGTCCAGCTCTGTGGTATTAGCACGAGTGTTTTCTGGTGTTATATCTTCTGGATCTGCTGGATCTTCTGAAGCCAACTTTTCTGGGATTAAGTTCTCTGAATCAGAGCCTTCTGGTGTTATATCTTCTGATAAGTCTTCTGAAGCCAAATTCTCTGGGGTTAAGTTCTCTGAATCAGAGATTTCTGAATTTTCTTCCTCGGAATCAGAAATTTCTGGCGTTAAATCTTCTGGATCTGCTGGATCTTCTGCATTAGAACGTTCTGGGATTACGTCTCCTCCTGAGTCTTCTAAAGCAGAGCTTTCTGGAGTTAAATCTTCTGGAGTTAAGTCTTCTGGAGCCGCATCTTCTGAAGCCAAGCTTTCTGGGGTTAAGTTCTCTGAATCAGAGATTTTGAGAGTTTCGTCTTCCCGATCGTCATCGTGTGGAGTGGATTCTCCTAAACCAGTTGCTTCTGAAGTAGTATCTGCTGCACTCGCAGCTTCTGACCCTAGATGATCTAATCCAGCAGCTTCCGATGCTTTGCGATTGTCAGCATGATTGGTGCCAACAGGATTGCTCACAGCATCCGATGGGGTGGGAACGGTGGGATCAGACATGAGACCTCCAGAGACTTGGGGTTCAGGACAAAAAAGGGTCGGGCAGCCTAACGCAGTGGACCCCGCATCGAGTGGGGATGCACAAGGGGATGGTGACAGACCTTGACCCCCTTTACAGGAACTCTGTCGATCATACCGAAACTTTTACAAGAACTTCCGGCCTGCACCCTAGGGGTTATCATCATGTAGCGCTGGGATGCTTGCAGAATCAGGGACACAGCCCCTAGCTCATGCCACTGGAGCGGGCGTTTAACTCTGGGGCACCTCGAAAAATTCAACTGTCTACCACGGTGTCCACGGCACAATCCTGATTGTGGTCGGCGGCGTCGCCGCCGACCACAAATAAACGAGGTGCTCTCTGATATTGCAAGGTTCCTACCGTGAATTAATGACGTGCCCTAGGGCAGGGCCACCGTTCCCACTAAGCCCACCACATCCCCGGCTGCGTTGAACACTGGCTTCTGCGCTACCCGGGTTTCTATTGCCTGCCCTTGCACCGGAAACATAACATCGCCCGTTTGCCCCTGGCCTGCCAACGTTGCCTGTTCTAGTTTTGCTAGGGCTTCGATCGTGTCCTGGGCAGAGTCCGGAAAAATTTCTGGATCGGTATGGCCCAGCATTGCCTCGATCGACTGGCCTAACCACTTCGCCAGTTGAGGATGAACCGCTCGGTAATACCCCTTCCGATCCTTAGCAAAGGTAACCGCCTTGAGAACCCCCATCGCTCCCTGTAAGAGTTGAATCTGGGTTTCTAAGCGTTTGCGATCGCTAATATCTAGGGTGGTTGCCACTATTCGCGTGACCCGGCCTGCTTCATTTTTCAGGGGGACAAGCTTCGTCTCGTAGTCGCGCAGCGTTCCATCACGATGGGGAAACTCGGTGGCGTAGGTTACCGTTTCGCGGCTCTGG
>JAYKIB010000058.1:0-8268 GCA_035285005.1 Prochlorothrix sp. | reverse complement strand
CAATTAATCGAGGTGCCCTGTAGAAACCTTGGGATCCCAGCGTGACACGCCCGCCCCATTAGGTATGGGCTAGGAGTATGGGCTAGGAGCTGTATCCCTAATTCCGAGGGCAGTCTAGGGTTAAAGGATGACCGCCCCTAGCGGACCCAGGTTCCTGCAAAAACCCGCTGGGCAGGGCCAGTCATCAAAATCCGGTTGGTATCCGTGGACCACTCGATCGCCAGCTTGCCGCCGGGTAACTCCAGCGTCGCCTTGGGATCGGCCCGTCCCGTCAGCACCGCCGCCACCAGCGACGCACATGCTCCCGTTCCACAGGCCAGCGTTGCCCCTGCCCCCCGTTCCCAAACCCGCATTTTGAGGTAATCCCGCGCTACCACCTCAATAAACTCCGTATTGATGCGTTGGGGAAAGGCGGAATGGTGTTCAAACTGGGGGCCGATCTCCGCCAGCGGGATTGCCGCCGCATCGTCCACAAAGGTGATGCAGTGGGGATTGCCCATGCTAACGCAGGTCACTTGCCAGGTCTGACCTGCCACCGTGAGGGGCACCTCCTGGGCCGTTGCCTTTGGATCGGTTCCCAAGGTTGTCGGCACTTGACCCGCTGCCAGGATCGGTTCCCCCATATCCACCGTCACCTGTCCATCCGCTCGCAGTTGGGGTGCAATGAGGCCCGCTAAGGTATGAATCCGGTAATTTTTAGTACTGACTCCCTCTAAATCCGCTAGGAACCGCGCCAAACAGCGGATTCCATTCCCACACATCTCAGGTTCCGATCCATCGGAGTTGAAGATGCGCATGGTGTAATCACTGTCCCCTTGGGGAGGAAGGGCAAAAATGACACCATCGGCCCCAATTCCAAAGTTCCGATCGCACCACTGCACAGCCTCTTCCGGGGTTAGGCAGGGCTGGGCCTCCTGGCGGTTATCGATCAAGATAAAGTCGTTACCAAGGCCATGATATTTTGTGAAGGCGAGAGTCATAGGGAATTGATTTGCACATAACGTTAGGGATAGGCTTTAATTTTCCCGTGTGACGGTCACCCCGGGTAGAAAACTCCCAAAAACTCCCAAGGGAACCTCGATGAACTGGGTTGGGCAGCGTCGCTGCCCAACCCAAATCCTAATTTTTCCCTAGGCTATCTCCCCAAATGGGGATTCACTGCCTATATTCTTCCTCAGCCACCAGATGGCTACGATCCTCCACCCAAGACTACTATCACCCGGGCCAGATATCACCCGCGCCAGAACAGAGTCGCAGGTGGGTGACTGCGCCGTCCATCCCCTTACATCGCGATAATCCGTACCGTGATAGCCTGCGTCGCGATAACCGATACAGTGCCTTACAGTGCCTTGCGACTCACCCTCTGCCTAAGACCTGCTCAAGCGATCGCCCTATGTCAGCACCGGCCAAAGTCCAGGAACCCATGGATACCAGTTTACCGAGCACTCGTACCCTTCAAATTTATGTCCGTGATAAACATCAAGTGGAAGCGAAGCTGATGACGGGGGATGTGATCCAGGGCATCATGATTTGGCTGGATCCGGACTGCGTTTGTCTGAAGGACAGTGCAGGGCAGAACACCCTGGTGTGGCGATCGGCGATCGCCTACCTCAAGTCCCTCGGCCTTTCGCCCGAGTCTCCCCGCCCCGAACCGGAACCGGAACCCGCCGCTGCAGATTAATCTAGGGGCTGTGATCATTGTTCCCGTCCGTTGCCAGAGGTTACCGATGTTGCAGTCCTTGATTGCTCCCTTCCCCCCCCCGTCTGCTTGGCTGGCTGGTCTGTCGAGTCTGGCTTTGACCCTGTTGAGTTGGGGCGAAGCCATAGCCCTGGAGGTACAGGTCACGCCGACGAATCCCCAACTGGGGGACACCCTGACTGTCCAGGTGAATGCCCCTGAAGTCCCTAATCCCCAATTACGTCTTGGATCCCAGACCTATCCCCTCTTTCCCCTCGGGAACGATCGGTTTCGCGCTTTAGTACCCACAACCCCCCTCGATCGCCCCGGTTCCCAGACCCTAGAAGTGCAGGCTGGGGAACAGGTGCAGCGTCTGCCGATCACCCTGCGCGATCGGGACTTTCCCACCCAAAGGATTTGGCTCCCGCCCGGTAAAAGCGACCTGGGCACCGACTTTGAGTTTGACCAAGTGGATGCCTTCAAAACCCTGGTCACGCCCCGCAAGTGGTGGCAAGGGACCTTCCTCCGTCCGACCACAGGCTCGGTTAGTACTGTCTACGGTGTGCGGCGCTACTACAATGGTGAGTTTGCCGAGGACTACTACCACCGGGGTGTAGACTACGCCGCTGGCACGGGCACCCCCGTGGTTGCTCCAGCGGCCGGTGTTGTATCGCTGGTGGGGTATGCAGCAAAGGGCTTTGAGCTCCACGGCAATACGGTGGGGATTGACCATGGCCAAGGGGTACTCAGCATTATGCTCCACCTCAACTCGATCCAGGTGTGGACAGGCCAGCCGGTTGAAGCCGGAGAGGTGATTGGGACGGTGGGATCCACAGGAGCTTCCACCGGTCCCCATCTCCATTGGGGGTTATATGTCCAAGGGCAGGCAGTTGATCCGGTTCCCTGGCGTTACGGTGTGTTTGAGTAGGTATGGCGATCGTTCCGCTGGGTTGATCCGGTATCAATCCCGTGTCGATCCAGTGGGACGCGTTAGGTAGAGCCGTAGCGCATCGTGGATCGAGTCGGACGTGGGAGGCAGAGCCACAACGCACCGCAGGGTGAGGGTTTAGTGTGGGCAGCTTCGCTGCCCACACCAATGAATTGAGTGAGTCGAGTTAATCGCGAGACCCAGGCAATCGGGTCGCTCATGTCCTGACCGGCGAGGCACGATCGGAAATTGAAGGTTTTCCGGTATTTCTGCCGTTGCTATCCAGAGTATGGCACCCTTGGATAGACCTTCTATCAGCGCCCTGTCCCCCCTGACCTCCCGTAGGCTGAGTTGGAATGAGCGCGGTCCCTGGCATCACCTGGCATCACAATGATGATGAGCATTGTTCATGAGTAGTATTGAAAAAATTGTTGATCAGGCCCTGCGGGATGGGTACTTAACCCCGGCGATGGAGGCGGAAGTGGGTCGCATTTGTGACACAGCTTCGGAGCTATCCATTGAAGAATATATGGCCCTCGATCGCCTCATGGGTGCGTTGCTCACCGGGGAAATTGTGGCGGTGCCGCGTAAGCAGTTCATCAATGTGATGGAAGAACTGGTGCTGACAGAAGCGATTTCTAAGGTGGCGGAAATTGAGGCCAATAGCGAGCGCACCTTAGATTTAGGGGATATCGCAGCCTATGCATTGAATCGACTGCCCCCCCTCTATGCGACGACGGAGGAAGGGGCGCGCTACCAGCGCGATCGGGCGAAGGAAGATCTCCAATCACTGATTAGTCAGCAAGTTCAGGAAGCGGTCGCCCGATATGTCGGTGGTCCACCACGGTGCAATTCGGCAACCCCACCCTTGAGCACCTCAACGCCCTGGCGGCAGCCTACTACGCTGAAGGCAACCTGACCCAGGCTAAAGCCGTGTGGTTCCAGGCGCTGTCCCTCGCTGGTCGTAGTCAAGATCTGGCAACACCCACGCCGGGAGAGTCTGCCTCGAACCTTTGGGACAGTGAAGTGGATCCCAGCGTTCGTCCGTTGGTGGCTGTGCCCGGTACCGATGGGACGACACCACACCATGGGGCGCTTGATGGTTTGGAACCGGCGGTGGCTCCGACGGATCGGCTCGGCCAGGATAATTTGGCTGCACTCACAGCCTACAGTGGGCTGGCGTTGGTGCTGCTACAGTCGGCGGAGGCGCAGCCGCTGGATCAACAGGCTCAATTTTTGAACCAGGCTGCTAAGCTCTATAACTTGGTGATGGCGGAAGCTCCCCTAGAGTTTCAGGCGGAGCGGTTGGTCCATCCCGATCATTGGCTCTGGACAGCGACGATGATTCAGGACTGGGAGAGTCTCGGCCAGCGGTTGGGCCAGCACCCCTAGGGGCGGTCATTGTTGAGCCCCGGAATGCCCTCAAAGTCAGGGACGTAGCCCCTAGCTCATCGCACTGGAGCGGGCGTGTAACTTTGCCGTTGCCCGCTTATTACCGTCAAGCGATAACACGCCCTAGGGCCAAAGTAGCCCATGGATCAAAATCGATCGATCAACCGACAAAAAGAGAGGGAACCGGTGCTATGCACCGGTCCCCTCTTGGGTTGCCCTAATTGGTGGACAGACGTAGCCGACGGACTCGGACTATGGAAGACAAGGTGTAAAAAAAGGCGTTAGAATCGGTAACCCATGCCTGTTTGGACTGAAACAGCCGTTTCTCCGGCCTTTTCGCCTTCGTCGTAGGCATCGATCGCGATCATGGCATTCCCAAAAAGGACAATGCGGCTATTAGGAACCGAATAGTCCACACCGGGCTGGATCACAAAGGCAGTCTTATCGCCCATGACACTGTTGGAGTTGGTGAAAGAGACCCCCGCGCCCACATAGGGTTCCAGTTGCCAGGTGAGGGGGAAATCGTAGGACACCGTGGGGACGAAGGCAATACTGTTGGCATCAACGATGCCTTGGGCGCGGAGGGACACGGGGAGTTCCAGCAGTTTGTAGCGACCGGCGACCACCCCTGCCAGATCGAGTCCCTCTTGGCTGGAGTTGGTTTGGCCCACCGCAAGCCCTACCCCCACATAGCTACCATAGGCAGGCTGTGCCTGGGCGCGCGGGGCGGTCACGGCGGTTAGGGTCGTTCCTAGGAGCAGGGCGCTCGCCAGGAGTTTGAAGGGGTGTGCAAGAGCCATAAGTCTTCCTCTATATCTCGGGCAAATTGTGATCACGGACAAATTAGGGGTTCAACGGGAACCGGAGGATGCCTGACTCGGGTTTAGGCGAGGGCTGGGTGCTGCGTCCCAGGGTACCCGCTCAGTGATGAGCGGCAGGTTCGGCGGGTGGCTCCTCGCTGGGCAGGGGCAACATTTTCATGTCTGGCAACTGCCAAGTGTACCTGATATAGCGGCTCACGCTTCGGTGGGACGAGATGTAGCCCGTCTTCGGATAGATCCAGCTGGATCCCTATCCCTCATTCCACGGATCACCGCTACCGCAACCGCCACGTTTCGCCATGGCAACCGCCATGTTTCCCACTGCCAGTGTGGGGGTACTCCCTGTGTAAAGAGGTACTTTTCGACAACAACGAATCAGTCTATTGCATCGGAATCTGTCCGGAAAGAGAATCCTCCGCACCGTGGGAGATTCCCTGCCTTACCCTGGCTCAACAAACCTGTCGGTTGCTATATAACACAATTTGTTTTGAAAAGCCAATGGGCACCTCGATTAATGGGGGTGGGCGGCGAAGCCGCCCACCCCAAACCCTGATTTTTGCGTGGGCTGTCCCCCAAAAATCCGGATTAATCGAGGTGCCCTAATGATTGCCTGATCCAATGCTGGATCCCTCAGAAATTGACTGAGAAAGCCGGGGAAAAGGACTGGAAATCACTTGGGTGGCTTGGGCGCGTTGGAGGGTGGTGTATAGGTAGCCTCGATCGTCCAACTCCAGTAATGGAGCATGATGGTTTGCGAGCACTGTTTGAACGGCCTCGAAGGCGGCGGGCAGTTGATCGAAGGGAATTTGGGGATAGGCATGGTGGAGGGAATGATAGGGCAGGCCGCCCATGAGCCAGTTGACCCAGGCGGGAACCTTCAAGTTACGGCAGCTATAGAGTTGGGTGAGGGCCGGATGGGTCTGGGGATACCAGCGGCCATAATGCTCCAAATGGGCGCGACTTTGCATCATAACTCCCACCACTCGCTCAAGAATCAGCCAAAAAATCCCATAGTCCCAGCCCCGGCCCTGGGACAGCGCCCAGAGAAACCCGATCGTGTGAAAGGTGAGACTGCCGAGGCCATCTTGGAGGAGCTGCCGCAAGAATGCCGATCGCAATTGGGGATAGTAGTTCCGACAGCGCCAGCCCTGCCAAAAGGAGTTGAAAATCAGGCCGAAGCCACCGGCTCCCAAGATATTGATGACCCACTGGTGCCGCACATACCATTGCCGCCAGGGGGGAGCCTGGGCATACTCCGCTTCGGTCCACTGCACCCGTTCTGGGTCGCGGAGGTCGCAGCCGTTCCAGCGGTGGTGGAGCCGGTGGACGAGGCAGTAGGTGCCGTAGGGCCAGAGTAGGGGCCAACTGATGATGCGGGCGATCGGGGCTTCGAGGCGGGGGCTACCGGTGAGGCAGTTGTGGGCCATTTCGTGGGTACAGACGAAGAGAAACCCGTAGGCAATGCCCCCCAGGGTTGAGAGGGCGAGAAAAAGGCCGAAATTCCCTGCTAACCATGCAGCTAACCACAGTCCCCAGGTGAAACTCCCCAAACTGAGGAGCCGGATCCAACCTTTGCGGCGATCGAGGTGGGTATAGGGGCGGATGGTGGTTTGGAGCAGGGCCGGGAGGTCTGGGGGAAGGGGAGGCGCATTGGGGTCGCTGAGGGCTGGGCTGGGGGGCAAGGCGCGAGCAGCCCCAAGCTTGAAGGAGCGAGTCATTAGATTAGCCCCAATGCGGGCAAGTCAAACCCCTCGGATTGGGTGAGCTCTACCCACTTTAGAGGTGAGGTGAAGGTGTGAATCTGATCCTGAGGGGCGGGGGATCGATCGGGGTAATCGGTAAAGACTTGGGCCAGGGGACTGAGCTTGGGTGGGTTAACGGAAGTTGCAGTCATCGTAAGGCTGAATTATTTGCAAAAATGGATAGCCTTTAGAGTAGCGTATCTCTTAGCCCCGATTGAGACACAGGACGATCGCTAGGGGCTGTCATCAGGGCACCTCGATTAATTGTGGCGCGCGGCCCAACCCAATTCCTGATTTTGGCGTGGGCAATCGCCCAAAACCTTGGCTTCATCGAGGTCTTCGCCGGACCGATCGGACTCTAATCTTTCTTTGCGCCCCAGCCCGATCGCCACCCATAGAAGGCAATTCCCAAGCCCACAATCACGATCGCTCCAATTCCCACCGGAACCGTCACATCCTCCGGCGGCACCACCACGGGTTCCACCACCACGTCCGTGAGGATTTGGCGATTGTTGGCGTTTTCAGTTGGGGTCTCGGCGGGGATCTCGCCTGGAGATGCGGTGGAAGGGATACCAGGGGACGGGCCGGGGGACAGGTTGGCAGGCGAATTCGAGGATAAATTGGAGGCCGAGGCAGTGGTTGGAGGGGTTGCTAGCTCCGGGACGGGAACCGTCGTTCCCTGGGCGACCGTCACGTCAAAATTAAGCTGAAAAGGCTCAAATTGCGCTGCTTCTTCGATTCCTGCTTGGGGAGTGCCGCTCAGGACCAGTTCATAGGCCCCCACCTGGGGAAAGGTGACGGTAGCGGCGGGGATATCGGTGTACCCTTCAGCAGAGTAGGGCTCTAGGGTCGGCAGCGTGATCGGGGGGCTGTCGGCCTGACGCGGTTGAGCGTAGACGGCAACCGTGCAATCACAGTGGTCCAGGGGAATGACTTGCCCCCCCCTGCGGGTGAGGGCAAACCAAATTCGGGTGGGTTCCCCCGATCGAGGGGTATCGTTGGGTTCAATATGCTTGGTGGCCCCAACGCCACGATCGATCTGAATTTGGTGGGCAAAGATCTGCTGGGGCATCGGGATGACAGGGCAGGGACTAGGGGACGGGAATTAGGGGCGGCGTATTGGTTGCGGCAGGTCAGCTTCAGCTCACCCTAATCCTCGTCGAGGGGCAACCCCACCTCGATTTTGCCCTTGCCAAAGTAGCAGCCAAATTGCAGCTCATACACCTCATCCTCGTCCTGGGTCTCCACCTCCAGGTCCGATCGGGCATAGCTCACACACAGGAGGGCGTAGCCTTCTTCCCGCAGGTCCGGCGACAGTCCCATAGCTTCGGGCTGATCGAGCTGACCGGACTTGACCCGCACTGCACAGGCCGTACAGGCCCCATTGCGGCAGGAGAAGGGCAGCTCTGCACCTTGGTTCTCGGCGCTGTGGAGAATGTAGCGATCGTCCGGGACTTGAACGGTGTAGTGGCGATCGGTTTGACGATGGTGAATTTTGATGGTGTAGGTTTGGGCCATAGGAGTGGGGCCAATATGAGGGTGGAGCGATCGACTGGGAACGATCGGGGTTGTAGTGTGCAGATTATCAGTTTCTTGGAACCCTGGAAATGCTCGGCGAGCAGGTTGGGGGTGGGTCAAGGGGTGGGGTGGGTCGCTAACCAAAATCAGTGATGCAAAATCGGTGATGCAAAATCGGTGATGCAAAAT
>JAYKIB010000057.1:0-24317 GCA_035285005.1 Prochlorothrix sp. | reverse complement strand
CCTTTAACCCTAGACTGCCCTCGGAATTAGGGATACAGCTCCTAGCCCATACTCCTAGCCCATACCTAATGGGGCGGGCGTGTCACGCTGGGATCCCAAGGTTTCTACAGGGCACCTCGATTAATTGTGTGGGGGGCGGCGAAGCCGCCCCCCACCCCCCTGATTCTGCCGTGGGCACTGCAGTGAAAATCTGCAGTTTTCGAGGTGCCCTACAGTTAATTGATGACACGCCCTAGTTGATGACACGCCCTAGCCGGAGTTTTAGGGTGCGTTCGGCGTAACCGCAACGCACCGCAGTCAATGGACCCAGCAGCTATGGACCCAACAGCGCCTGCACCGCTTGCAGCAAAGACAGTTCCGAATAGGGCTTCGTGAAGTAGGCCTGTGCGCCCAGTTGCCGAGCAATCTCACGATGTCGATCGCCCCCCCGCGAAGTCAGCATCAGCACCGGGATCGAAGCCAGCTGTGGATCCCGTTGTAGGTGTTCCAGTAACTCAAACCCCGTCATCCGGGGCACTTCCAAATCCACAATCATCAACGCACAGTCTAGCCCCGCCTGGAGCTTGTCCCAGGCCGCTTGACCATCCTCAGCCTCCTCCACAGCGTAAGGAAGATCCGCCAAGGTTTGCAGCAAACACTGGCGCACCGTCCGGGAGTCATCCACCACCAAAATCCGCGAGTGCATCGTCAGCCGAGGGGGCGGCCCATTGAACCGAGGGGGAGAATCGGGGACTGGCCCTGGGACTGAACCAAGCCCCAAAGCATCACGTTCATCGCCTAGCGGACTTGCCAAGGCTTCTGGACTTGCCGGAACCGCGGGAATCTCCAATGCCTCGATCGTGCCCGGTAGCGCCAAGCCCTGGGCCAGCTGCCCCAGGGACCAACCATCCACAACCGGCACAATCCGTCCATCCGCCAGAACCGCAACCCCCGCAATCCCAGACACTGCACGCCGGGGGGCCAACAAGGGCTGAGTCACACAGGTCACCGATTCCCCCAGGTGATCTACCCCTAGGGCATAGGTCAGGGCTCCAATCTGAATCACCAGGATCGCCCCAGGGCCGATCGACTGCTGACGCGGAGCCACATGGAGCGGGCTGTGGAGCGCCAACAGACGCTGGAGCGGGTAGTAGGGCAGGGGCTGTTCCTGCCAGGACAGTTGATCCATGGACCCCGCCCCCCGTTGAGCAGGCGTTAAGGTCGCCACCACAATATCCTGGGGAATTGCCACGGTCAGGAACTGGGTGCGGCAGCAGTGGACGGCGATCGGCTGTGGGGATAGGGGAAGGGATAGGGTGAAGCCGTTACCTTGGCCCGGGGTGCTGTGGTGGGTGAGGTTGCCCCCCAACTGCTGGGCGGTGCGGACTAGTTGCCGGAAGGGAAAGGCCGAGACATCCGCGATCGGGTCATCGGGTGGGATCGGAGGTTGAGGCGGAGGGGCGGCGCTTGCCAAGCCTGGGATTCCGTGGCCATCGTCCTCAATCACCAGCAGGGTTTGGTTCCCGGCATTCAGGGCTTGGAGATGCAGGGAGCCGGAACGCGGTTTGCCCGCTCTTTCCCGGTCGATCGGAACCTCTAGGCTCTGGCACACCGCAACCCGAATGAGAGCCGAGACGATCGGCTGCCAGCGTTGAATTTGGGCCGGGTCCAGAAGTACCCCCGCCCCATCGGTGCTGACTGTCACCACCTTACCCAAGTCATCGGCCAAGGTCTGGGCAAACCACGCCCATGGCATCGCCTTCACCCAGGACACACGGGGCGGAATGACCGCCAGATCAGCTTGCAGATGCTGCGTGGTGGAGTGGAGACGTTGGAGCAGGGGGGCGATCGCCTGGTGTTGCGTTCGATCGAGGTCAGCCATCAGGGTTTGCAGGCGAGGCAGTTGGGCCCAGGATTCGGTGCGCTTCCCTTGATCAGAGGCTCCTGGGGGCGAGGCACCAGGAGCCGGAGCTGTGCCGGTTTCTGGCATGGGAGTGTCTGGGGTTCCTAAGGTAGACCTCAGCCGACGGACCTGGGGATTTGCGGTTTCCTGGGCGAAGATTTCACTCAAATCCCGCAGCAAATCCCGCAGTTGCCGCACTTGACCCTGGCTTTCTTGCTGCAGTGCCTCCAGGCTCCGCCGATCCGTGATCACTTGCGCCATCCCTTGGGCGAGGGTGTGCCAATGCGATTGGGTCAAGGGGAGGAGGCGATCGGGCTGGGCTGAAGCGGAGACAGCAGACGGGGCGCGAGGGGGGGCTGGAGTTTGGACCGAGGCGGTGAGGTGAGGGGGATCCCTAGGGTCGAGCGATCGGCGCAGCACCGTGGCCGTGAAGTCCGGGTCACGATAGAGGGTACTGACATTACCGAGGGGAAGCCGTAGACCCGTCGCCCCAGGAGTCGATCGAGACTGGGCTTGAATCAGGGCTTGGCTGATGGTTTCATCCACCGGACCGACCCAGGGTAATCCCTCCGGGGGGGAGTTTGGGAGAGCGGTGTTCGTCACCGTGTCCGCAGCGGGTGGGTTTGGGGTGATGGGTGCGTTTGGGAAGAGGATCTGCCCGAGGGAAGTCTTCGCCAGGGAGCGAGGTGCACCCACCGGATCCCCAGATCCGTCGTCAACCGCAGCCACTGGAAGCGCATCCGACGAATCCGACGAATCCGACGAATCCGGAAGATCGGGTAGATCGAGCGCGGGACTCGCCAGTAGGGCTTCCAGGTCGGCAAAGTCTGCTTCTGGGCTCTGGTCCCCTGCCTGTTCCGGTGCGTCGTCCCATTCTTGTTCCTCTTCCAGCCCCTCACCGCGATCGAACGCTGCCCGTTCTGCCCCCAAATCTAGCCCTAGGTCCGCATCCGCTGCGAGCGTTAGCTCAGGCGGTGTTGCATTGCGTACCGTCCCTCGCGCCGTCCCTCGCGCTGTCCCTTGTGCTGTCCCTTGCCCCATCTCCTCAGCCCCAGCCCTAGGCACCGACTCCGCCACCGATCGCGGGGCAACGGGAGACCGGATCAGGCTGGGAGACAAGGGCTGAGGGGAAGCCCCCGCAGGCGCACCTGGCAAGCGAATTGAGGCCGGGGAAGTGGGGGTGCCCAGGGGTTGGGCGATTAGAAGTTGGGCCGATCGGAGGCCCAAAGACTGCACCGCACGATTCAGATGCACCGTCGCGGGGGGCACCAGATGCTCTGGATTCAGCACTACCCTAGACACATCGGCCCCAGCAGATCCGGCTCCGGGGATTTCAGTCTCCCCCGACTCGATCGCCGCAGCTTCAACCCTAGGCGAGCCCATCGCCCCAGTCTTACCCCCGGCCCCCGACCGGACCAGCCACCGCAGGATTGACCCCAGCCCTGGTACCGATCGCCCCCGATCGAACCACCGTCGTCCCAAAATTTCCGACAACATTTCCAGGGTCTGCCATTCCCCCAACAAAAACCCTTCCCCCAACCACCCCCGCATCTGATCCGCCAATGCTTCCCGGTCCATGCCCCCATACAACTGGGGCACATAGGCTGCGCTCTGCACATCCAAAAAGGACACCAGCCCCCGTCCTCGATCCCGCGATCGCCAGAAGTCCACTTCCCGAGAGCAGCGGGACGATCGACCGTCATAAATCAGGACAAAGCTCGGGGTCGGTGCTGGGGGAACAGAGGGGGACGGCAGGGCCGAGTTGGAGGAATTGGAGGCAGAAAATTCAGACACAGGAGCATTTGCTGGGTACAGAACTGAAAACCGACTGGTAAGGGGGCTAACTCCAGGTAACCCTGATTTTTGCGCAGGTCACAGAACACAAGCAGGTTCTTGGGGGCACCTCGATGAATTGGACTGGGCGGCTTTGCCGCCCAGTCCAAACCCTGATTCTTGCGTGGGCTGTCTCCCAAGAATTGGGATTAATCGAGGTGCCCTTCAAGGGGAGTTCTGCTAGCTATCCCCTTGCCAGACCGCAACCAACCGAAGGACGGGTTGAGTCCTGATCTCGTTAGCCCTGATTCTTAATCAAGATAACATCGAGAATATTCTGGGCATGGGCCTCCGGGATGGCCAAAATTCGGTATAGATCCTCTAAAAATACCTTCTCTTCCGGCGTGACCAGTCGATCGGAAAAAATCAAATCCGTGGCGATGGCAAAGGCGGTTTGTTCTAAGTTCTCCGGTAAAGATGCTTTAGCCGCTGCCAACAAGAGCGCAACCCCCTGGGTTTTCATAATCGCCAGCAACTTATCGAACAGTCGCTCCATTTGCTCGTTGGAGTAGGTCTGGAACAGGTTCATCCGCGATAAAACCCGGGGAAGACTCTGGGTTTCCTCGTCGGACAGATAGCCGTCCGCCGCGATCGCCGCCAGGGCGATCGCCGCAAACGCTTCAGCTCCATTGAGCTTAGGCCGCTCTGAAGCCGGTGTTCCAGACACTTGCTCAAATAACCCCATAACCGCCACCCCCCAGGATTGTAAACGCTTGAACCTTTAGGTAGCTCCATGGTGGGGGCGACTTCGCCACCCGCCACAACTAATTGAGGTACCCATAATCGAGGTACCCATCAAGATATCCCTTTGCAAGCCTTAATCCGTAAAGGCTGTAGGGCACTTCGATGAAGGGGATTGGACAGCTGTGCCCCCCAACCCATCCCCTGATTTTGGCATGGACGGTCTCCTAAAAATTTGGATGAATCGAGGTGCCCCCCAGAGATTGTGAGATACTGTAACAATACGCAACGATATCAAGGCATAGCCCGAATCGGGCCTTGAGCAGTTCACATCACCCCTAAGCGAACCCGTGAGCAAGACAACTCCCTCCTCCTCCAAACCCAGCAACAGCGCCAACTCCAAATCCAGCAAGTCCAACGCCACCAACTCCAGCAACAGTACCCCAAGCCCCAGCTCCGTCGAGCCTACCAACGCGAGCCCCAGTCAATCTAGCGATCAGCCCGCAGCAGTGCCCGAAACCACGGAAATTACCCCCCGTCCCGTGCTCAACCTCCAACACACCCCCAAAAGTGCCATCGCCGTTGCCAGACAACGCCCGATCGACCCCAGCCCTGTCCAGGTGAGCTACACCGTTTCCCTTGCAGGCACACGCCCCGTGATGCGGAGTGAGGTCCACTCCCCCACCCAGGTGCCCCTAGACTTCACCAAGAGTCCTCGGGTGATGAACCGTCCCGTGGCCCCCAACACCACCGAAGACAGCACCAAAATGCTGGAATATCTCGACTAAGGCCCACCCCGCCCCATTCCCACAGCACGCCCTAGGCCACCGGGCAAGGCCTGAGCTAGCCCCCGAATTTGGCTAGCTCCTACTCTACCTACGCCCCAATCCTTGGCTTCCCAATCTGGCTAGCCCCCACCCTGGCTGTTGGGCACAGCCCAAGTATCCGCGCGTCCCTATCTCCCCAACCATGACTGCCCGTAAACCCCAGACCAGTCTCCGGTGGCTCCCCCTGACCGTCGGGGCGATCGGCGGTAGCCTGCTGTTTTTGAACCGATTGCTCACTCCAGCCCTGACTGAATCCCAGGCCCGCTCCGATGCCCTCGGTGTGCTGCTGGGGGCTGTGTTGATGCTCATCGGTGTGCTGTGGCAACAAATTCAGCCTCGGGATCCCGAAGCGGTGAAGCTAGAGGGTGAAGAGGGACTAGAACTCGCCGATCATCTGCCCGAATCGCTGCAGGTGGAACTGGCCTGGATGTCCCAAGTGCTCCTCACCAATACGGCCACGCGATCGCTGGTGGTGTGGTACGACGATCGGGTCATTCTGCGACGCGGTATTCTCGGCCCCGTGGCGACGGTTACCCCCGGTGGCATTCTCCAACGGATGCAAGAGCGGCAAAAACCGATTTATCTGGTTAACCTCAAGCTCTATCCCGGTCGCTTTGAATTTGACTACCTCCCGCCCAATACCCAGGGCGTAATCTGCCAACCCTTGGCCGATCGGGGCGCGCTCATTCTGGGGGCAAACGCACCGCGCAGCTATACGGCCCAAGATGAACGCTGGGTTGAAGCCCTCGCGGAAAAGTTAACCCACAGTCTCCAACAAGTCAGCACCGGCAGCGAGCAATAATTTCCCCAAGGGGTTGTAGGGCTACCCCAAAAAATCCAGAGTTCCGTCCTATGACCCACCTAGGAGTGGGCACCTTGATTAATTATGGTGTGCGGTGTAGCCGTACGCCATAATGCGCCGCACACCGCCACGAATCGAGGTACTCTGTAGCAATTCTCAAATGACAGGGGGCAACTTTTAAGGAAGCCCCTCGCCCTGTACCAGCCAAGCGGTCCCGTGCCATTCTCCTTCGGGCACTTCGATGAATTGGGTTGCGCGGCGAAGCCGCGCGCCACTGGGCGAAAACTTTAAGTTTTCGAGGTGCCCTTTTGGGCACCTCGATGAATTGGGTGGGGCGGCGAAGCCGCCCCACCCAAACCCTGATTCTTGCGTGGGCTGTCTCCCAAAAATTTGGATTAATCGAGGTGCCCTTTTGTAACAGTGGATACCAACTTTGTTGAAAAACATCCCCTAGCTGAGATAATAGCCAGGAGAAAGGGGCGATTTCAGTGGTTTTTCTGAAAGACTTGCAACAGTTCTTTACAAGTCTTACAACTATAGAAAACATTGGGATAGCCGGGGTTACGCTAGAGGCCAGGGACCGCACACAGAGTTCAGGGTGATTCCCCAGGCGTACTCCTGGAGTACCTTAGGAGTACCTTGGTGGATCTGGAGTGTCCCAAACTGCGAGTCATGTAACAGACAAGACTCGACTGCTTCGATGCTCACCTGCGATGGAGTCTCCGCGATAGGGTGTATCCCGGATTCCCCCAAAGACGCATACCTTCAAGCACCAACGATTTCACAATATCCGTGGTCACCCTGCCCCTGAATCCAGGGAGATCCGATTCTTTGCCCCCTGGGGGCATCAAGCGCTTTGAAGGTAAGCGGGAAAGTCTGTGCCTGCTTAGGAAGAGTATCTGTGTTGGAACGCCTAAAACAAGACTTTAAAAATGATCTGATTGCAGGATTGCTGGTGGTGATTCCCCTGGCGACAACCATCTGGCTCAGCACGACGATCGCCCGCTGGGTTTTTACCTTCTTAACCCGCGTCCCTAAACAAATTAATCCCTTTAACGACATCAACCCACTGCTGGGGAATCTGTTAAATTTCCTCATTGGCTTTGCGGTGCCCCTGTTCATCATCATGTTGATTGGCCTGATGGCCCGAAATATTGCAGGGCAGTGGTTACTGAATCTGGGAGAACGCACACTTCAGGCTATCCCCTTCGCTGGGTCGCTCTACAAAACCCTGAAGCAACTGCTGGAAACGCTGTTTCGGGATACCCAAGATCGGTTTCGGCGAGTCGTGATGTTGGAGTATCCCCGTAAAGGGGTCTGGGCGATCGCCTTTGTCACCGGGACGGTGGGCAGCAGCTTCCAGGACCATCTGGAGACCCCCATGCTCAGTCTCTTTATTCCCACCACCCCCAACCCCACTACGGGTTGGTATGTGATCGTGGCGGAGAATGAGGTGATTGACACCAATATGTCCGTGGAGGATGCCTTTAAGGTCTTGATTTCCGGTGGGATTGTTGCGCCCCAGGGGGGGCATGGGAATAGTAATGGTCGTTCATTCACGTCCGGGGCTCAAACTACGAGGACGGGAGTAACAGCGTCTGAAGATGCTACCGCGACCCCCAATGCCATGGAAACGGCCCGGGATCTGGCCACGGAAGTGACGTTGGAAATTAATCCTGAAGCTCCGGCGACAACCTCCGGTCTCACCACGGAACGCAACCCAGTACCTGGGGGTGCCCCCGATCGCTCTCCCCATTCCTCCCAACCCGACACGTCCTATTCCTCCGACCCAAATTCCACGATCGCCCCAATCCCCGACTCCAACCGCCACATCCCACACCCCCTCGTCACAGACCTGATCAGCAGCGACGCCAGCAATCATCACCCCAGCGGTACTCCCCTCAGTAGCCACACCACGGATAGCGATTCCACGCCAACCAGTCCGATCGACCCTACCCCGATTCATAACGGCTCGCGTAATGACGGCTCAATCAGTCATAGCCCAATTCGCAATAGTCCAAGCAGTCATAGTCCAAGCAGCAATGATCCAAGTAGCAATAGGGCGATTAACAACAGTGTGGCTCGCAACAACCCGATGGGTGATAGTCCAACCAGCGATAGCTTGATCCACAACAGCCCAAGCAGCAACAGTTCGACTCATCGCCCTTCAACCCACAGTTCTGATCCCGCCTCAGGTCAACGCCAACCATCCAATGGGATCATCCTCAATGGGGTCACGCTGACAACCCCCAACAGTGCCCCCAATGCTGTACCGTCGATCGCGATCAACCCGCCTCGGACTACCAACCCATCGATCGCCTCCCCATTGCCCCTCCCCCCCCCCGATCGCTCCTAACCCTGAATTGCGGTACGCTTGAGGTGCTCCCACTCTCCAGATCCCACCCCAATTCCCTATCCCCTGCCCCATCCATGCTCCTCCAACGCCAACCTCGCCGCCTCGCCCGTGAACTGGCCCTCCTCGTCCTGGGCCAAGTCTCCAACACCGCCTCCCCACTCCCCAACGACACCTCCTTGGATACGCTCCTGTTATCCACCGTGCGCACCCTCGTCTTGGAAGCCCACGAAGCCCTAGAAACCGCTGCCATGGAGCTGACCCAGGGCAATGAGCAACTGCTCAACAGCGACACCACGGCTCCCACGCTGCTCAGTGCGACAACCATGGTCAAGGAGTCCGCAGACTTGACCCAAAAAGCATTGAACCGGGTCAGCTTGGCCCTGGAGCTGCCGGAACTCATCCAAATGGCCAAGCAGGACGACATTCGTGCCTTTGCCCTCAAACTTTGCCAACAGGTGCAACAGGAACGGACACGGGTGAACGAGGTGCTCAACGGGGCGATGGTGGATTGGCAGTTAAACCGGTTGCCTCGAATTGATCAAGATATTTTGCGCCTTGCCGTGGCGGAGATCGTCTTCCTGGAAATGGAGCATCAGGTGGCGATCAATGAAGCGGTGGAGTTATCCAAGCGCTACAGCGACGAGGAAGGTCGGCGTTTGATTAATGGGATTTTGCGGCGGGTGGTCCAGTCATTGGGGCCATCTTCAACCCATGCAGGCCAATCGGTTCAGCATGCCCCCGGCCAAGCTGCGCCCACGGGGTCCGCAAATCCCGCCCCAAATCCCGCAGCACCAGCCCGTGCCTCTTCCCTATAGCAACGGACTGGTTTGTTGAGACATGCAGGATTAGATTCATCGTGGAAAATTCATTGCCCCCCTTCGCCCTCACCACCCCCCTATACTACGTCAACGATATTCCCCACATCGGCAGCGCCTACACCACGATCGCAGCGGATGCCCTCGCCCGGTTCCATCGGCTCCAGGGTCATCCCACCCTGCTGATCACCGGCACCGATGAGCATGGCCAGAAAATTCAGCGCACCGCCGAACAGCGCCAGAAGTCGCCCCAGGCCCACTGCGATGAGGTTGTGGAGGGGTTCCAAAGATTGTGGGATCAACTACTGATTCAATACGATCGCTTTAGTCGCACCACCGATCGCCGCCATGAAACGATCGTGCGGGACTTTTTCCAGCGCGTGGAAGCCAAGGGGGATATTTATCTGGGTCAGCAGCAGGGCTGGTATTGCGTTGCCTGCGAAGAATTTAAGGAGGAGCGGGAACTGCTGGGACCCGCAACCGGCGAGACTAGCGCAGAGCCCCAGGCCAAGGCATCGGCATCGGCTCCAAAACGCTGCCCGATCCACAGCAACCAGGCCGTGGAATGGCGGGATGAGCGCAACTACTTTTTCCGACTCTCTAAGTACCAAAGCGCCCTCGAAGAGCTATACGCAACCCAGCCCGACTTTATCCAGCCCGCCAGTCGTCGCAATGAGGTCTTGAACTTTGTCAAGCAAGGGCTGCAGGACTTTTCCATTTCCCGCGTCAACTTGGACTGGGGCTTTCCGGTGCCTAGCGACCCCGAGCACACGCTGTATGTGTGGTTTGATGCCCTGTTGGGCTATGTGACAGCCCTATTAGACCCGGATCTTCCCCCGGAGGAGATTAGCCTCGATCGGGCCTTGTCCCAATGGTGGCCCATTAACCTGCACCTCATCGGCAAGGATATTCTGCGCTTCCATGCGGTCTATTGGCCCGCCATGCTGATGTCGGCGGAGTTACCCCTGCCCGATCGGGTTTTTGGTCATGGTTTCCTGACCAAAGATGGGCAGAAAATGGGCAAGAGCCTGGGCAACACCTTGGATCCCGTAGCCCTTGTGAACACCTACGGACCCGATGCGGTGCGCTACTACTTCCTCAAAGAAATTGAATTTGGCCGCGATGGGGACTTCCAGGAAATCCGCTTTGTCCAGAGCCTCAATGCGGACCTGGCCAACGATTTGGGGAATTTGCTCAACCGAACCCTGAGTATGGCCAAACGCTACTGCCAGCAGCAGGTTCCCGCCCTCAGCGGCACCGACTTCCCCGACGATCATCTCCTCAAGCAGTTGGGACAGTCCCTAGAAAGTCAGGTCCCCCAAGCCTACGGTACCTTAGCCTTTAGCAATGCCTGCGAGTCGGTGTTGAATTTGGTTCGATCGGGCAATAAGTATTTAGACCAGGAAGCCCCCTGGAGCCGGTATAAGGCAGGCGATCAAGCCGCTGTGGAGCAGATTCTCTATGCGGTGCTGGAGTCGGTGCGGCTCGCGGCCTACTGGCTTGCCCCCATCATCCCGACCCTGAGTACCCGCATTTACCAACAATTAGGATTTTCCGTAGACTTTAACGATTTTACGAATTTACAGGCTACGGTAGGAGATAAGGATCATCACTGCTGGGGTGTACTTCCCGGTGGTCAAACCCTGGAAACGCCCAATCCCATCTTTCGCACGTTGGAGCTACCCAACTCAGAGGCGACGGACGCGAACGGCAACGGATAGGTCTGTTCAGACATGTCCCCCTGCTCCGCGGGGGGACCACATCTCACCCGATTCCGCACGGTCATTCCTGCGCTGTGGAGAGCTTCGTTGCGACGAGCTTCGCTAGGGCGTGTCATCCCGTGTCATCAATTAACGATTGCGCGGGCTTACATCATGGTGGGTCGAGACCGAGTTTGGCTGAGTTGGTTCATGGTAAGAACTCGCGGTTACAGTGCGGGGCTGGAGTGTTTAGCCTGAAGTGTTTAGCCTGGAGTGTTTAGCCTGGAGTGTTTAGCCTGAAGCGTTTGGCTTGAAGCGTTTTAACCAATCGCTTACGGGAGGAAGCTCCTGGGGGGCTCTGGGTCACGCCGCTACACCTCGCTTTGCTGCATATCCCCACTTTGCCTTCACGGTCTCCCCGTTCCACCACTGCTCCGTTCCACCGCTCGGATCCCTCCCTCGAACTCCCTCATTTGTTGTGGGGTAACCGACGCAGGAATCACCCATGGGAGCAGCACACCAGCACATCAAAAACTTGAATTATTGTGTGAGGTGCCTCCAGGCGATCGAGGGGGGCAGCATGTCGGGGAGTGGCACAGCCATGCAGAACCCGTCATTGCAGTACCTGCCTTGGGACCTAACCTTCTCAACTTAGTGCCCTGAAGTTCCAACCTTGTGATATGGGCCATGAATATTGGCTGTAATCGCAACTTTTAACACGACTCTAAATTGATCCCTCACCATTTTATGGTGCTTTCACTACCATAACAACCTCTTTTTTATCCTTTAGCCCTGATAATATCATGCTACACAACGTAGACCGCGATTCCATCTTCACTCCGGAACAAGTTCTCGAAAACCGGGGCCGCGTTGCCATCTTTATTGATGGGTCTAATTTGTTCTATGCAGCCCTCCAATTGGGCATCGAGATTGACTACACCAAGCTGCTCTGTAGATTAACGGCGGGATCCAGATTATTACGATCGTTCTTCTATACGGGGGTCGATCGAACCAACGAAAAGCAACAGGGCTTCTTACTGTGGATGCGCCGCAACGGGTACCGCGTCATTTCCAAGGATTTGGTCCAACTGCCCGATGGCTCCAAGAAGGCCAACTTGGATGTGGAGATTGCGGTGGATATGATGGCCCTCGTGGGGTCCTATGATACGGCTGTACTGGTTAGTGGTGATGGGGACTTGGCCTATGCGGTGGATGCGGTCAGCTACCGTGGGGTGCGGGTGGAGGTGGTGAGTCTACGATCGATGACCAGCGATAGTTTGATTAATGTGGCCGATCGCTATATCGATCTGGAAGGGATTAAGGATCAAATCCAAAAAACACCCCGCCATCCCTACACCTACCGTCCTCTGTCGAGTATGGGGCTGGTGGAGGAGGTGGAGCATCACCATGAGTCCTAGGGCAGCTGGATCAGGACGAGTCCTCCTGTGTCCACTGTGGCGCGATATCATAGCTGGCAGCAAGTCCCAGGTTAGGCACGGTTTATGCTGCGATCGATCCGGTTCCGCTCTCAGTTGTCCCCCCGGTCCCCCCAATCTGCTCGCCTAAGGCCAGGCCAGCAGTCCCCGCTCTCGTTGCGATCCGCGCAGTTGGCCCAGCCCACGGAACCTGTGCGGCTCCCATCCTCTGTACGGCCTACAAAGCTGGCCCAGTCCATGGAACCGCTACAGTCCATGCTATCCCCTACGCCGGAGCAGTCCCAACCCGCTACTCCCCCACGCCGCCTGTGTGCAGGCGTATTATTGGGACTGCTCCTGATTGGCAGTGGGGGCGGACTGCTCCAAGGGTGCGCGCCGCGCTTGCAGGGAATCCGGGATGAGGTGGAATCGCTGGAAACCCTCGATGATTTGGCCTTCGACAATATCACCCTGGAACAATCGGACGATGACGGCAATTCCCTGTGGTCCTTGGAGGCAAGGCGGGCCACCTACCAAAACGATACCCAGGTTGCCCTAATCGAGGGACTGTCGGGGGTGATCTTTCAGGATGGGGTGGCGACTTATGGGGTTGAGGGTGAGACGGGCCAGATCTATAACGATGGGGAGCGGATTGTGCTAGAAGGATCCGTGGTCGTCACGCAGTTATTGGAGAATGCGGTTGTTACGGGGGATGAGTTGGAGTGGTTCCCGGAAACGGATCGGCTGATTTTACGGACCCAAACCCCGAGAAAACTGCGCGGGACCTATCGGGATTTGGTGGTTCAGGCCACGGAAGTGGAATTCCAGGGGCAGCGCAATGAGATGACATTGCGGGGGGCGATCGAGGCCGTGTTACAGAACTCTCAGATTCGCCTCAAAACTGACAAGCTGCTGTGGCTGATCCAAGAGGAGCGCATTGTGGGAGACCAACCCACGGTGCTCGAACACTTTGAGACGGAGGATCCGGCGACGGTGATCGATCGGGCTACGGGACTCGGGATCCAGATGGATTTGGCCAGCCTGCGATCGACGTTGCAACCCCAGGCGGAACTGAGTCTGCAGGAGCCAGACTTTGATATCAGCAGCGAGTCCCTGACCTGGGATGCCCAGACCGATCGGGTGGAGGCCAATCAGCCGGTGACGATCGTCGATCGCGGGGATCAAACCACGATGACCGCTCGGCAGGGAGTGATGGATTTGGAGAGCCAGGTGGCAACGCTGACAGGTGCCGTGCAGGGGTATAGTCCGCAGCAGGGCGCGCGGCTAGAGTCCGATCGGTTGGTGTGGCGGGTGATGGATAATTTGGTGGAAGCGACGGGGGCGGTGACCTATCGGCGGGCTGCACCGTTGCTGGAGATCAGTGGCTCGCGGGCGGTGGGGAACTTGAGTGATGAGACCCTGGAGGTCACGGGGGGAGAGCCGGTGAAAACGGTGTATGTGTTGGAGTAAGGACTGGTTTGATTCGCTAGGGCACCTCGGTGACTTCAAACTTTGAGGAAATGGCCCACGCAAGAGTCAGGGTTGTGGCGTGCGGCTTCGCCGCACGCCACCATGAATTGAAGTGCCCGCTCAGTTGTTTTAGCCGCCAATTTGGGACATGGTGCGCCGATAACGACCCTCTGCCCCCGTTTCCCGTTCCTTAAAGTTAATCTCGGGTTTGATTGCCAGCAGTGCTTGAATCTCGTCCCGGAGATCGGAGAGGGGCTGACCTTTGCGAAGGGCTGTTTTGAGATCGATTTGGCCGGTTTCGTTGAGCAAGCAGGGCCGTAGCCAGCCGTCTGCTGAGAGCCGCATCCGATTACACCGATCGCAAAAACACTCGGACATCTGACTAATGAAGCCCACGGTTCCCAAGGCTCCCGGAATCTGGAAGACATCCGCCGGACCCGCCCCCGTCACCTGTCCCTCGATGATGCCCCACCGATCGGCAATTTGCTGACGAATCTTCGCCGAGTCCACCCACCCCCGATCGCCAAATAAATCCCCATTGCCGATCGGCATAAATTCAATAAATCGCACATGCCAACGCCGATCGCGACTGAGGGCTGCCAGATCCAAGACCTCCCCCTCATTCACCCCCGGAATCACCACCACATTGAGCTTGAGCGGATCAAAGCCCACGTCATGGGCTGCCTGGATTCCCGCCCACACTTCCGGCCAGCGGGACTTGCCCTCGCGGGTGCCGATAATCTGATCAAACACCTCCGGCTGTAGGGAGTCCAAGCTGATATTAATTCGTCGTAATCCAGCCCGATAGAGGGGCTCGGCCAAAGTTGCCAGATGGAAGCCGTTCGTGGTCATGGACAGATCCTCCACCTCCGGCAAATCCGTGAGCTGGTCCACCAGGTCCACCAGTCCAGGCCGTAACAATGGTTCTCCCCCCGTCAGCCGGAACCGCCGGAAGCCTAGGGGAATGAACACCTCCCGCACCAAGGTGAGGATCTCGGGAATGGTGAGCCAGTTTTGGCGCAGGGCATAGGTGAGATCCTCCCCTTCGGGAACACAGTACAGACAGCGGAAGTTGCAGCGATCGAGGAGGCTAATGCGGAGATAGTCAATAGTCGGCATGGGGTGCAGTCGGCATGGGGTGCAGTCGGCATGGGTGCATCTAGCGAACGGGGGACGAAATCAGGCGCCAGGTTTTTTGACGTTATAGTCCTCATGGGACAGGACCTTGTGGGGCTGAATCCCCTGGTCACTGTCCCAGCAAAGCAAACGATAGTCGTGGCCCAGGGGAATGCTAATCCAACGCCGATCGTGGTTTAGACGTTTGCCCTTGAATTGATGGTAATCCTGTCCAGATGCCAATGCCTCCAAAACCCGTCTTGCCTTCTTGACAATTGGGCGTGGTAAGCCCCGCAGGTCAACGGAATCATCATCAAAGGTTGCATTCCAGGCATCTTTTTTCTCCTTTTGTTCTGCCCGAGCCTCTGCTTCGGCTTGGCGTTGGGCTTCGGCTTGGGCACAGGTATGGCAAAACTGACCAAACCCCCGGTGCCCACAGGGAAAGGTCTTGCGTCTTTTGGGCATGGCAGAAAAGGTGTGAGAGGACTGCGATCGATCGGGGGACTGGGGCAAGTCGCACAGAATCTCCTCATCTCCTCGCACCTTAAGTCACGGTTGAAGCTGCCACCTCACTCGCCACCTAAGCCGCACTTTAGTCCAAGGTAAAGTCGCATATTTTGGGAGTTTGGGGGCGATCGATCTGGCTCCCACTCCCAGGTCCCAGTCGGTGATTTATCCTCTGACCATTGTACTATTCTGCCGTCAGTCCCCTCTGCCGTCAGTCCCCCGACTGCTCCGCCGCCGCCAGATCCTCCAACAGCTTCACCAACTTTTCCACCTGTTTTTTTCGCTGCGGATCATGCCAAATCGGCGAGCGTTTCACCTGACGGAAAGCTTGGTCTGCCCGCTGTTTGAGGCTAGGACTTCTGGGGGATGCTTGGGGTTGGGGCAGGGCTTGGATCTCGGTTTTGATTTGGTTGAGGGACCACTGCTCAGCCAGGGCACGATCGAGAATCTGCTGGCGCTGATCCGGGTCCTTAATGCGGGCGATCGCCTGGGCCTTGGTGTAGGCCAGTTGACCCGATCGCAACGCGTCCAGAATCTCCGGCGGTAGCTTGAGTAAGGGTAAGCGCGTTGTGGTGAAGGACTCCCAAGATAAGGTTGCCAAGGCAGCAAACACCTGTTGCACCACCTCCCCTTCGGAACTAATCAAAACGTTTTGATTAGAGTTGCCGATCGTCTCATTTCGCATTCGATAGAGCAGAGCCACCACCGCATCGGGGCTTAGATCCAGGTGGATCGACAGCAGCTTGAGAATCCCCTCCGTTTCCTCCACCGGGTTCAAATCCTCCCGTTGCAGGTTCTCGATCAGAGCCACCTCCATGGCCTCGTCACTGGACAGGTCTCGGATCACCACTGGCACCGTTGCCAACTGGAGGCGCTGGGCTGCCCGCAGCCGCCGCTCTCCCGCCACCAATTCATACCCCCCGCCTGCCTCCTCACGCCGGGGTCGAACCAGAAGGGGCTCTAGAATGCCGTGGTTCCGGATGGACTGGGCCAGTTGATCTAACTTCTCGGGATCAAAGTAGCGACGGGGTTGTTCTGGAGGTAGATGGATCTCGTGGATCGCGATCGACTGGGGAGCGGGAGTCGGGAGTGCAGACTCCCCTGGGCTGGGGGCGGTGACGGGCGGAGAGCTGGTGGTGGTATCCGTCTCGATCGGAGCGGGGGTAGTGCCCAGCAAGGCCGCAACGCCGCGCAGGGTGCCACCGTAGGGTTGATCTCGCTTGCGGGTACTCATGGTAGTTCTGGGGGGTATGCCGTTGAGGACAATGCTAGAAAATCGGTGCGGGATGCCATCCATGACTCGATGACCTGTGGTGGGCGGCAAAGCCTCTCACCACAACCCTGAGAGGATATTGATAAACCTACGGGAATTCCCCCTAATTCCCTGTTACAAGGGAGGGATGGTCTCTTCTCCTCTTCACAGGGGGGACTGGGGGGATGCGGCAAGGGCCTATGGTCCTGGGCCGAAGCTTTCAAATGTCCTCTTATCTTTTGTGTGGGGCACCTTGAAAAATTCACCTTTCGACCGTAGTGCCCACGGTGGAATGAGGGTCGTGGCAGGCGGCTTCGCCGCCTGCCACCATTATCGAGGTACCCCGTAGGCACGCAAGATGGGGAGTTAGATTGGCCGAGGTGCTAGATCTAGAATCCCGGGGAAGCCATTCTAGGCAGAGAGACCGGATCACCATCAGTTCTGGGCCAATGTTAGTCCATGGTATCTAAAGCTTTAGCAATATGCTTCAGAACCAAAACACCGGGGTGTTTCGCCTTCAGTAGGGCTAGGGGGACTCGGGCTTCCGAAGCATCCGCAAAGGCGATACTCTTGGGAATCGGTTCAAAAACAGGAGCCAAGGGTGAAAGCTGGTCTTGGATCGCCTTAAGAGTGCGGAACTCTTGAGTCGTGCGGCCATCGTAGAGCGTTGGCACAAAGCCCGCAATTGCCAAGGTTCGGTTCACCTTCATCCGCAAACCCGCCACCGTATTCAGCAGCAGATCCGTCCCCTGAAACGATTTAAATTGGGTCTGGATCGGCACCAACACATGGGTCGCCGCCGTCAGGCTCAGCACACTCAAGATTCCTAGACTGGGCGGGCAGTCAATTAAAATGAAATCGTAGGCCGCAAGAAGCGGGGCGATCGACTCCTTCAATCGCATTTCCCGCATTAGGGTAGACACCAGTTCCAGTTCCGCCGCACAGAGGTTGATATTGGTCGGGGCCAAATCCATGCCGTGGAGATCCCGATGAATCGGGAGGGGTTCTTCGCCCACCACGGCGTTATAAACCGTCTGCTCCAGCTCTACCGGATCCAAGCCAATGAAGGTGGTCAGGGAGGCTTGGGGATCCATATCGATGAGCAAAACGCGCTTTTTGCGACGACTGAGGTGATAGCCCAGGTTCAAGGTAAGGGTACTTTTGCCCACGCCACCGGATTGATTAAATAAAGCAATAACCTTGGTCATAAGTCACCGCATAAAACTTGGTCATCATTTGGGGTGCCATACCCAGGTAGCCCTAAAAACGGGCCAGATCCACGCACCGGCGGTATCCAAAATAGGCACGACTCCAGACGGATAGAGGGGTATCCCAGCACCGTAGAGGATGTGTGGAAACTGCGGCCAAGGGCCGTAGGCCCTTGCAGAATCCCCCTCGGTTCCCCTTTTGAAGAAGAAGAGGTCGTCCCCCGGGGCTTAGGGGGGATTTTCTTAGGTTTCCAAACATCCCCTTAATAGGGATCTCGCGGCTGGGTCACCCCAGCCTAGGCCCTGGATCGCGGTCTCGATCGCTCTCTTTTTCACTGTCCCGCATCGAGGCTATATCACCGGACTATTGAGCAGGATACTCTAGGCTTTAGGCTTTAATCAAAGATTCCTTTCAAGACACCGCCAAAACCCCCAAGGTCACCGCGAAAATCCACCGCTTGAGATTGAAGCACAGCCCCCGCACTACGCGGAAAGCCATGCCCCCGATCGGGCACTGGTCCGCCGATCTAGCCCTTACCTTTAGCCCTTGTCTCCGGCCCTATCCCCTAAGCCGTTGCGCCACACTGTTCAGGAACCCCCGCCACCCTCTAAAATTGTATTGGCGACCACCCTGACGGGGACGTTAGCGGGCAGACGAACGGACACCTCGAATTTTGACCGCAGTGCCCACGGCAAAATCAGGATTGTGGCAGGCGGCGAAGCCGCCTGCCACAGTTAATCGAGGTGACCATCAGCGTTACATGCCTGCCCCAGATGGAGGCGCTAGGGGCTGTGTCCCCGATTCTGAGGGCATTCTAGGGTTAAATGATGATAGCCCCCTAGCCAGACCACTGGTTTCCCTTTACACTCCCCAATTGCCTCCTAACTTGTTCCGTTCTCCCCCGCTGCTCGGATCCTATGAACGCATCTCAGTCATCCCTAGACCTCGATCGTCTTCAAAGACTTCAGGATTACCGTATCCTCAACACTCCCCCAGAATCTGAATACGACGATCTGGTTCAGATGGCTGCCCTTGTTTGCCAAACTCCGATCGCGTTGATTAGCTTCATGGATCGCGATCGCCATTGGGTTAAGGCTAGTGTTGGTCTGAACGAGACCCAAATCCCTCGGGCCTATGCCTGCTGTACCTACACAGTTTTAGAGAGCCAGATGTTGGAGGTGACCGACCTCCGGGAAGACTCCCGCTTTGCGCAACACGCCTGGGTTGTTGCGGAGGAGGGTGTGCGTTTCTATGCGGGGATTCCCCTTGTGACGGAGGAGGGTATCGCCCTGGGGACCCTTTGTGTGCTCGATCGCCAGCCCCGCACCCTCACTCCCCCCCAACATCAAGCCCTTGTGACCCTCAGCCGCCAAGTCATGGCCCAGCTCAATCTGCGACATACGCGGCAACACCTGGCCCAGGAAGCCGCAAAACGGCAGCGGGTCACCCAGGCCCTCACCCAAGCCCAGCAAAAATACGACCACCTAATGCAGTCCCTCAACGCAGTGGTTTGGGAGTATGACCTCCACTCCGGCTGCTATCGCTTCATGAACCCCGCCGTGGAGGAGTGGCTTGGCTACCCCCTCCACCAGTGGCTCACAGAACCCCACTTTTGGGAGCAGTGTCTGCATGAAACCGATCGGAACTGGGTGCTTCCCCTCACCCAAGCCGCCCTCGCCGCAGGCCAGAGCCATGAGCTGGAATATCGTCTCCAAACGGCCCAGGGTGAAGTGGTTTGGATCCACGACGTAGCCACCATCATGGTGGAGAAGGGGGAACATATCGGAATTCGGGGGATGTGGACCAATATCACCGAAAGCAAAACCATGGCGGCCCAGGTGCAAGCCCACCAACAGCGGCTGTCCCTGTTGATGCAGCAAACTCCCGTGGCGGTGATGGAATGGGATCTGAACTGGAAAATAAAGAGTTGGAACCCTGCTGCCGAACAGTTATTTGGCTACTCCGCCGGAGATAATGATCGGTCAACCGATCATCCGTCTGGTGTCAGAGGAAGAACAGGAGCAAGTGATTCAACTCCTGACGGAACTGGCTGAGAAGCCGGGAGATCAGTACAGTATCAATGAGAATCTCACCAAAAGTGGTGAGACAGTCCTCTGTGAGTGGCATAATACGCCCTTGATCACAGAAACAGGCGAACGGGTTGGATTTACCTCCATGGTGCTCGATGTGACGGTACGGGAGCGCACCGCCCAGGCACTCCAGAGCAGTGAGCAACAGTTGCGTCTGGGCATGGAACGGGAACAAACCATGACCCGGATCCTCAGTCGCATGTTGTCCACCCTGGAAGTTCAGGAAATTTTTCAGGTGACCGTCGAGGAGGTGCGATCGTTACTCCACTGCGATCGGGTGGTAATTTATCAATTTAACGAGGATTGGTCCGGTGTATTTCGGGCCGAGTCCGTGGCAGATCCCTGGACAGCGCTGTTGGACCGCCAACAAGAGGATCCTCGCCTTCAGGACAATCTGAGCGAGTGCAGTATTCAAAATTGGATCGCCCACGATCCCGCTGATCTGGCCCCGAGCTTGGATCAGTTATTGCCCGCCGCAAATTCCTCGACCGCAAATTCCTCGGCAACCGACCCCTCGGTAAGCCCCAGCGCAACCCTCGATCGCGAGCCCCAATCCCTCACCCGATCGATCGCCTCCCCCTCAATCCAGACAACTTGGCGGCCCAACACCTTTCACGACTTGCCCAGTCCTATGCCCCAGGACACCTACCTGCACAGTACCAAAGGTGGGATTTTTGCCCAACACCTCAATATTTGCCGCGTTGTTACCGATGTCCACCAGGCTAACTTTACGCCCTGCTATCTCCAACTTTTGGAATTAATCGAGGCGCGAGCCTATGTCATTACGGGGACTTATGAGGGCGATAGACTCTGGGGACTGCTGGCGGCTTACCAAAACGATGCCCCCCGCGAGTGGCAATCCTCCGAAGTCTCGACCCTTGTCCAAATTTCCGGCCAATGTTCCGTGGCCCTCCAGCAATCCCAGTTGGTCCAGCAACTCCAGCAACAAACCCTGGAACTCCAACAGGCTAAGGAAGCGGCTGAGGCCGCGAACCAGGCTAAAAGCGAGTTTCTGGCTAGTATGAGCCACGAGCTGCGTACACCCCTGAATGTGATTCTTGGCTTCACCCAGGTGCTCGCCAACGACCCCAACGTGACGGTCCACCATAGCCAAAATCTCAGCAGTATCCTCAATAGCGGTAACCATCTGCTGTCTCTCATCAATAGCGTGCTGGATCTGGCCAAAATCGAAGCGGGTCGCATGAGTTTACATGCAGAGGAGTTCAATCTTGCCCAGATGGTGGATAACATCCACACCATGCTCGATCAACAGGCTTTGAGCAAGGGGTTAGAGCTACATTTGGACTACCAATCGGATGTCCCCCATCAGGTCTTTACGGATCCCCAGAAGCTGCGCCAAATTTTAATTAACCTCCTGGGCAACAGCATCAAATTTACCCCCAGCGGTTGGGTACGTCTACGGGTTTATGTCTGTGACGATGCCCCTGCATCTACGCCTCCCTTCCCTGCTCCCCGCCGCCACTCCGCCGCCGTGTCAGACCCTCGACTCCAAACCCTCTGTCTAGAAGTCAGTGATACGGGTATTGGCATTGCGACAACGGAACAAAACGCAATTTTTGAAGCCTTCGAGCAAACCACACGGGCCAAGAAGGTGGCCGAGGGATCGGGCCTGGGACTGACGCTAACGCACCATTTTGTCACCCTCATGGGGGGGTCGATCGCCTTAGACAGCAATGTGGGTCGGGGTACCACCTTCCGGATTTTCTTACCGATTTACACCATAGGGGCTGCTCCACCTGTCACTACCCCCAAACAGCAACGCTATCAGCTGGCCGATTCCCAAACCCAGTATCGAATCCTGGTGGTGGACGATCGAGCTGATAACCGGCTTGTGTTGGTGCATTTACTCGAAGCGGCGGGTTTTGAGATTGCGGAAGCCGGTAATGGACGCGAAGCGATCGAGATGTGGGCCAGTTGGCAGCCTGACGCGATTATTATGGATATGCATATGCCTCACATGGACGGCTACGCAGCAACCCAGCGGATTCGCAGTTTAGAGCAGCAGCGCCAAGGGGGCAGTTCCAACCCGGGGTTCGACCTAGAGTCAGCCCCAGCACCGCCAGTCAAACCAGTACAGCCCCAGGCCCAGGCTCTAGCAGACCCGCCCACCGCACTGCAACTCACTCCCCGACCCGGCACGGTTCCGGCGGATACCGGTCCAGCCAAGGACAATACAGGCCAACGATCGTCCGTACCGATCGTAGCCCTCAGTGCCAGTGTGTTTGGAGAAGCCCAGGAGGAAATGCGATCGGTGGGCTGCGATGCCATCATGACCAAACCCTTTGATGCGAAGGACCTCTATACCACCCTGGAGAAACTGCTTGGGATCCAGTTCAACATCACTGAGGTGGAACAATCGCAATCTGCCCCATCAACCCTAGATGCCTCAAATAACCCAGCCTTATCCGTCCAGACTCCCTCGGCCTTTCATCCAGAGGATCTGGATTTACTGCCCCTCGACTGGAAAAAGGAACTGTACGACCATGCGGCTTGCCTGAGTGAGCAGGACTGCCTCACGCTGCTGGACGATCTACCCGAGGGCCATGAAACCGTTCGGCACTACTTCACCGACCTGGTCCATGATTTTCGGTTTGATGTCTTGCTAGAGTTGCTAGAGCAGAGCTTAGGGGATGCCATTCCCTCGGAGACTTAATCTCCGTTTGCGTGAGATTGGCGTCAGGATTGGACTCGATCGGGACCCGATCGGGACTTGATCGGGACTCGATCCACTAGTCCTGGATGACTTGATGAACCCTCATGCCCCCGAGAGTTTACCTATCCCAATGCTCCCCCACGGTCCAGATTCCCCGCTCCGGTATAGGGCAGCACCCCTCGGCGAGCGACCTGTCTGAAGAGATGCAACAGAGAGATGCAACGGGTGGGGTCAGTGGGCCAAGATTATTGGACATCCTAAGGTTAGGACTTCCCCCCCGATGTTAACCCTGGGAGCAGGGGAACTCTTCACTAGACAGAGCGACGCAACTTGGCGATTGCCAGATCTCCCTGCTCCCCAGGAGGGCCACACCTCATCGGGTCACAACCAACCAATCTGTTGCTATCCAAAAATCTAGATTTTCCGAGGTGCCCGACTGAATTTGGTCCAAACGATCGATGCTTAAGATCTCCATCCTTAAATAAATTGGTGCTCCATCGGCGCTTAATCCTATGCATTCATCTTCATCTTTCCCCAGTTCCCCGGACCCCAACCCCCCCATCTCAGCGGGGGCTGCCAACCTCGCCAAACTTCTATCCCCCACGTCCGCCTATTACATCCGTCGTCTCATTCGGCAAAACTTCGATCGGCCCCAATCCGTTGTCGCCTCAGGAGCTAGTTTGGATGTGGATCCCTACAGCGATCTCGTGTCCGTAATCGAGAGCCTGTATCTGGAAGAAGACGAAGCAAAACAGGTGGCGGTGGAGTTGGATCGTCTGGCTCCTCTGCACCAAGGCTTAGCCAGCCGCACAGGAGGCTATCGGAAAGAACTCCAGGAGCTGGAAACGCGAATTTTCTGGTTGCTGGGCCTGAAATATAGAGTAGTTGAGGAATTGGGCAGTATTTTGGTGGTGGACGACACCCCCGATAACCTGCGTCTCTTAACCTCGACCCTCACCCAGCAAGGGTATGCAGTGAGTTCTGCCATCAGTGGCAAGCTTGCGCTGAAGGCCATTAAAAGCAAGATGCCCGATCTAATTCTGTTAGACATTCGGATGCCCGAGATGGATGGCTATGAAGTCTGCCAGAAGTTGAAGGATAATCCCGAAACTCACCATATTCCGGTCCTTTTCCTCAGTGCAAGCCATGAGACGGAGGATAAGGTCAAGGCATTCTCCCTAGGGGGAGCAGACTATGTGACTAAGCCGTTCCAAATTGAAGAGGTACTGGCGCGGGTACAGCACCAGCTACAACTCCACTCCCTACAGCAACGCCTGGAATCCCAAAATACGGAGCTACAAAAGGCGCTCAAAAGCTGCGTCCAGGCAGAAACGACCCTACAGCAGCAAGAACAGTTCTTCCGTAACATTTATGAGGGTGTAGCGGAGGCGATCGCCGTGGTGGATGTGTTGCCCAATGGAAAGTTCCATTTTGTGGAAACGAACCCCGCCTATGAAGAATTGACGGGTCTCAACCAGGATCGCCTCCGGGGACGCACCTTATCGGAGGTGTTGACGCAAGCCCAGGTTCAGGTCCTTCAACGCCAGTACCAATCCTGTGTCCAGAGCCGCGAAACGGTAACCTACGCCACCGAGTTTCCCCATCGTGATGGAACGCTGCGCGACTACGAGACGAAGCTTGTCCCCCTGAAAAATGAAGCAGGCCGGGTCACGCGAATAGTGGCAACC